>NZ_JBDPHA010000004.1:0-185222 GCF_039841805.1 Romboutsia sp. 1001216sp1 | reverse complement strand
TAATTATTTAAGTTTAGTTATTTTTCTAATATTTAAATACTATATTTATATAGTTAGTATTTTTGTTATCAATAAATATATAAATATATTTTTATTATAATGTATAATTTAATTTTTTAATAATTTTGTAACCTAATTTTTTTAAATTCTATCAATTTTGTCATTTATAATATTTCTAACTTGAACTTCACTTATGCCAAATTTTCTAGACAGTTCCTTGTAATTACCATTAAAATCTTTTTTCATAATTTTATTCCTAACAGATTTAGTAATACTACTTTCATTAGGAATGTATACGCTACTTCCCCCAGCAAACTTAACAAGCTTTTTAAAGGAATCTATTCCAATAACATCAGCTAAATCCTTAATAGACTCTGGTAAATCATCTTTAGTCAAATAATCTAGCATAAAATAGCACCTCCACCTTTAACTTAAATTATACTTAACTTTCAATATTTTTTAATATACTTCCTTCTATTTTTAATTATAAAATACAATACCCTACGTCGTGTTTTCATACATAGGTATTTAAATTTTTTTATAAAAAACTTTAATTTCTATTAAAACTCAAAATACCTATACTTATTATCAAGAACTACAAAAAAGGGGGAATGATTATGGCAGTAGTAGCAACTAAAAATCTATCAGGATTAAAGATAAGATTTGACTGTGGTATGGATGATGTAACTGGAAAGACAAAGGTAAAAAGTAAGACTTACTCTAATGTTGACCCAGAAGCAACAGATGATGATGTATATGCTGTTGGATCTGTTATAGCATCACTTCAAAATAATACGTTACTTGAAGTAGCTATAATAGATAACACTACATTATCAGAATAGGTTATTAAATTATATGGAGGTGTATTATGGAAATTACAAAGAAATTATTAATGAGCTTTATGACAACATCAGGAAAAAAAGTTTCTATATCAGTAGATGACCCTAGAGAAAATTTAACTGAATCAGAGATAAAAACAGCTATGACTACTATACTTTCTAAAAATATATTTAAACCAGGTGGAGAAAACTTTGCATCTTTAGTAGAGGCTAAAGTTGTTGAAACTGGAACTACTGAGTACGACTTGGTTTTATAGTTAATAAGGCTATGCTATTTTTAGCATAGCTTTTAATTTATTGAAAGGATGTGTTTTTATGAATTCTGAATTACAAACTCTTATAGCTTCTGTTGGCTTTCCTATAGCCCTTAGTATGTATTTGCTTGTAAGGATTGAAGGAAAGCTTCAGGTTCTATCTGATAGTATTAATGAGTTATCTAAAAATATAATAGGAATGAAATAAATGAGCTGTAAAATACAGCTCATTTGTTGTTTATATTAAGTTATCATAAAATCAACTTCTATTTACTCATGGCCTACTTTAAACACTTATCTACTATGTTTTCTACTATAATCATATACTTTTCAATTGACTCTATAAACTCTTTAATTGTGATATTTTCATCTATTGGTATATTAATAGATGCTATCGTGTTAGACCCGTTGTAAGGTTTTATATTACTATCTCCAAGCTCATGAATTTCATTATGTACTAAACCTTTTACATAATCTCTTTTAGTTATATATTTTTGATAATCTTCTTCATTTGTTTTTTCTATTAATCTTTTTCTAGGTATATATGGTCTAGGTTCATAATGTAGAGGTAATGTCATCTTTTTATTAAAAATATCAAAAGATGCTTCTAGATGTATATCATAACAATCTTTTGTTATTTTATAAGTATTATTTATAAATCGTGCTTCCTCTTTTCCTATCCAACTATCTTTAGATATTTTTGCATAATAACTTAACCTACCATTTCCACCTGCCTTTCCAATTTCTCTAACACTTAGTCCACTTTTACCGTTTATATTTTTTACTATATTTTTAAACTTTATAAATGCCCTAGTTTTATCTTCTTCATTAAAACAACTATCTATAAGTTTATCATATTCATTAATATCTAAATCTTTATAGAAATCTTTTAATATTGATACAAAATCACAATATACTCTTTTTAATACTTCATCTTCAATATCTACGTCTACATTTTCAATTAAATCTTTATATGTTATGTTTTTAAATTTATCCCCAGTAGGTATTTGTTCAGGAATTAAAGTTAAAAATATAAACTCTGTTGTTAAATCTTTATTTTTTAATTCCAATAACTTATTATCTACTAAATCTTTTATACATTTTTCATCTGAATACCTTAAAGTTTGATTAAACCCTTCATCTGCCTTTAACTTATTTTCCACTATTAATAATCTTGAATCTTTTTCATTTTCTAATGTTACAATTATATCTGGAATACCAGCTGATGTTGCTATTCTTGTATAAGCCTTAACTTTAAAATCTGATGGATTTTCTATATTTAAAATATTTTTAATAAATGAGTTTCTAAATACTTTAGATTCATTTATTAATCCAACTATTAAGTTGCTTATTATATCTTCTTTGTACGTTATTCCTAATAAGTTTACTATATTCATTTTATCCCTCATGTTTTATAATTTATAAACAATATTTATTTTTTAACTGTAATATCATACCATATTTTATATTTACCTGAATCTCAAATGAAAACATTTACAATTATTCTAAGATATATCCATACTTTTTATGATTTATAATTACGTCTAAATCATCTAATATATTTTATTCTAATTATTTATTTACAAATTTTTTGTATATTAATTCCATTTTAGGACATACTTTAAATATCCTACTAAAATAAATCCATTATTATTTTTTATTCTTTTTATTTAATATAATTTTCACTAATTAAAAAAGACAGGCATCGGAAACCTGTCTTTTTTATTGCTTAAATTCTTGATTTTTTATTATTTATAATTAATTAAATTCTAATAACCCGCATCATCAATTTTCCAATTGCCTGCTTTATTATCTCTTATCAATACCCATTGATAGTCTGTGTATGTGGTATTTGGTTCTAAAACAGGATTATCACCAGAGCCATCAACATCAAAATCTGATAGTAAAACAATAACATTTTCTCCCTTAGCTCCATTTTCCAAACCACGTCCATATTCTAAATAAGCATCAACCCAATGATTAGATTTCTCTTCATCATACCATATCTTTGTTAAAGTAGATCCTTCAAAACTAAAATTATCTTTAACACATTTAATTGCATTATCTATTTCCTCTTTAGAAAATTTAGTAGATTCACTAACTTCAATTTTAATATCATTAGATACTTTTCCTTTATTACAGCTAACTAATGAAAATATTGATAATATAAAACAAAGACATATAATAAGTTTTTTCATATAACTCCCCTTTTATTTAATAATTTTTTATTACTATTATTTTACATAATTTTGTAATATATCTCAATTTTCATATTATATAAACTTAGTTTCTCTATCCCCTAATTCTATAATTAAGCTTCTTTCCTCTAATCTCACAAATATAATCACCACACATCTCAACAATCCTACTGCCAATAGCCTCATCAATATCCATAAGCTCACTAACTCTCTTTTCACAGCTTACAATAACAGGCAAATTATTAAAATACCTATGATTTACAATCTCAAAAATAATATTAACATCACTATGGCTTATCCTACCCTTAAACAAATCATCAATCAAAAGAACTCTAGCATTTTTATACCTATTCATAACATTGTTATAATAAACTTCATCCATAATATTTTGCTTAAGCCTAGTTATAACATCTCTATAACCCATATACACAACACCAACACCACTATCCATAAGCTCATTACAAATAGCAAGACTTAAGTGAGTCTTACCAGATCCTACTTGTCCTAAAAACATAATAGAATTTCCTCTATCATTTTCAATTTCATTAAAAAACTTTACATAATCACTAGCCTTTTTATAAGCATCCATTAGAATCATATCTACTGAGTAGTCAAAGTTATCAAATCTTTTATTTCTAAACTTTTCACTTATTCCACTCTTTTTTAAAATATCTTCAGCTTCTCTAACTTTTCTACAACTACAAGGAACTGCTACACCATCATTTATAATAAAAGTCATATCTCTACACTTATAACATCTATATTCTTTTAAGTTCTTCTCTGAACTTTCTAAGTTGTTCTTCACTTGGCTTTTTATAAAATACTCCATCCTCTTTTTCATATTTTGTGGTACATTTAAATTTTTTAGACTCATTTTTATACTTTCCATCACTACCACCCCTATTTATCTCACCATCTCTATATTTTTCTTTTTCTTTTTGTTTTTCTTTTTGTTTTTCTTTTTCCCCATACCCATACTCAAAGTTATTTTCTACTTTAGTTATGGGTATAGATACACTATCCATAGTGGTAATATTTTTATTTTTTATGTCTATAGCGTATCCATACCTATGACATTCTTTTAAAAATAAATTTATAAGGTCAATGCTTTTAATATCTAAAAGTTCTTTTTCTACGCATTTTTTAACCTTTGGACTTACCACCTTGTTGTGCTTAAGCCAGTTCTTAATAAAAATCTCCTTACTTTCCTCACTATAAATAATTTTTCCATAGTCCTCAAATCTTTTAAGAAGCTTTTCTACTGTTTCTCTGTTGTATCCTGTTTCTGTTTCTATAATCCTTTTAGGTAATTCATATATCCCACATTGGCTAGTCTTGCTATTTGTCATAAGGTAAATATAAAAATATTTCTCCTCTGGTGTTAAATCAAGTACAAAACCATCTTGCCAATAATCTATGTGTATATGCCTATAAACTGCCATATTAATCCCCCTAATTTTAAGCTTTTAAATCCATAATTAATTTTTCCTTAAATTCTAAACACTCTTGATGTAGTAGTTTTCATGTACTTTTTAGCTAAATCAGGATGTTCTTTTTTTAATCTTTTAGAATCTAATATATTTTTACTTTGCTTTTTCCAACTAATTTTTCTATCCCCAATATAAGCTATTTCATACTCTTTCATTTGACTTTGTATATATTGTTCTATAGCCTTTTTCTCACTATCTAACTCTTTTATAAGACCTACTACATCATCATATCTATTTAAGTAATTTTCCTTTTCAAATAGTATTATCTCTTCTTCTTTGCTTTCTTTATAAAGGTTTTTAAGTACCTTTGAATAATCATCACTTCCATCTGGTATTGGGATATTATCTCCTAGTACACACTTTTCCCAAAACATTTTCTCTAACTTCATAATATCTTCTATTATTTCTTCATCTCTATCAATCTTATGAATAACCAAATCTTCATTACCTATAAGTGCTGCTACATAACAATGAGTAGCTCCTGTAACTGCCATATAATGATAACATTGTACTTTATAATTAATTGGCACCCCATTTTTCCATTCTCCTTTAAAATAGCTTCCACTTACCTTGCACTCTAAAAATGCTTTTTCTCCTACAATAGCTCTATCAATATTTGCTATTGCAAATGGATATTTATCATTTTTAAGTATCCCATTAATATTTCTGACTTTCTTATTAGTTTTTAAGGCAAATTCCTTAGCTACAAAATCCTTTAACTTATTACCTAGCTCTATTTTGTAATTTGTATAAATAGTATCTTCAATATGTTGTGTATTTTTATTTAATATACTATTTATAGTTTTATCATCTGTATTGTTTATGTTATTTTTTATATAGCTAAGTTTTTCTAAATATACACTTACAGAGCTTTTGTATGGATTAAGCCCAACTACACTAGATGCATCACTTCCACCTATACCTTTTCCCCTTTCCTTTAACCACTCATATTTACTCATTTTCTTTGTATTATGAGTTATATTAGCCTCTAAAAATTTTCTCATTAGTTTATCCCCCTTTATATTTATTTGTAAGTTTTTTCCTAGTAATATATAATACTTCTGAGGTGATTATTTGAAATTAACTGATAAACAGCAATTTATAATATTTTTATTACTTGCCATAGGTTTAAGTACATTTGATGCTATATTTTTACCTAATACCAACTTTAGTTCTTATAATTTTCTAATTAGCGTATTTGTTGTAATTATATTAATTAGAGTACTTTATAAATTTTTTAAAGATTTTAAATCATTTACAAAAATAGATATACTAGGATATATAGTTGTTTTTATTATTGGTTTATCTTTATTATTTACTGTTAATACTTAATATGGTTAATTTTAACCATTATTTTTTTATCTATTTGTAAGTTTTTTCTAAAAAATATTTTTGACCTTTTCCAGTTATAAGTGTTGTTGTGGATATTATTTCACCTTCACTTGTATTTAAAATGCTTTCAGATACTTTAAAAAGCCCTCTTTCTATATACACTTGCTTTGGCATGTTCTTTTCTTTACCACTTTTTATAAGATATCCATTATCTCTTAACATACTAAATAGTCTATTTCTTCCTATTTTTATGTTATTGTTGTTTAGTATTTTAGCAAACTGTCCTATTGTTATAGCATCTTCACTTGTAGCTATAGTTTTTGCAAAATTTACAAGTGGCTTATCTAGTTCTATAGTTTTTTCAAGCTTTCTAGCCTTTTTCTCTACTAACATTCTTTGATTTCTTTCTTCCTTTAACTTAGTTACCATTTGTATTATAAAGTCTGGATTTTCTAAAGCTTTTTCAATAACATCTTCATTCATATAAGCTCCATTTTTTCTAATAGAAGGTATTACTTCTTCCATTATCCACTTTTCAAATCTTTTTGCACTAGGTAGTTTTGACCTAATAATTAATCTATACACATTACTTTCATCTATAAATTTCTTTCTAACAAATTGTATTATTTCACTTTTATTATCTCTAAAACCAGTAACTACCCCCACGTCGGAAAAAATTACCCCCTCTTTTTTACAATGTCTTATTATTGCATCTCTAGGATTTACATATCCTAATATCTTAGCTATTCCTATAGCCTCTATATATTCCTTGTTATTTACTACTATTACATTTATTTCTCCAAATTCCTTATTAAAAAATACCTTTAAATCTCTCATATAAATCCCCTTTGTATATATTTATTATCATTTTTTTATAATTTAGCTATTTTTATTACCTTTTGGTAATATAATAAGTAAAAATTTTTGTATAACTAATTCTCAATATCTAAATTTAAAAATATCTCATTTACTTCTTTAATATTAAGATTTAATACCTTACTTATTTTTACTACTTCCTCTAATGAAAAATCTACCCTTCCATTTTCTTTAAGATTATAAGTTTTTGTATTCATCCCCATCATATTTGCTACTTTAACTTGTGTTAATCCAAATAATGCCCTTTTTGATTTAAGTATTCTAAGTCCCATTATTTTACTCCCCTATCTCTATTTTATTTTTTTATGATAAATATTTTTTTGCTCCTTTGTAACTAAATATTACATCCATATTTTGTAAGTGTCAATTAGTTTTTGGTAATTTTATTATACAAATTATCATTTTTTTTAGTAATTTGTATGTTTTGTATATTTTTATTACCGTATGTACATTTTTATTTCCTTTTTAATAACACTGTGATATTATTAAAATATAACTAAATAATGTTAATTTTAACCAAAGGAGCGTGAAGAATTTGGAGACTATTGCACAGAGAATTTCTAGAGCTAGACGTTATTTAAATTTAAATCAAAAAGAATTAGCAAAAAGAGCAAATATAACAGAGGCTAGTTTATCTAGATATGAAAATGGATTAAGAGAACCAAAATCTGCCGTACTTTCAAGACTTGCTGATGCACTTGAAGTGTCTACTGACTACTTACTAGGTATTACTGATGAAAGAACTTATGATGAATGTGATATAACTAAAAAAAGTGAAAAAGATATTAAAAATATATTAGAAAATGCTGAAGAAATGTTAAAACAAGATGGATTAATGTTTTGTGGTAAGCCAGCTTCTAAAGAAGCTATAGATGGGGTTTTACAAGCTATTAAAATGGGGATGCTTTTAGCTATAGATAAAGAGAAAAATAAATAAAAGTACTTTTAATTTTTTAAGCAACGTGTTGGCGATATGAGCAAAGCGATTTTTGAGCAACGGACGAAGTCGTTGGCGACATGAGCAACGCGATTTTTATGAAGGGGAGATTGATTTTGAATTTAAAATATATAAAAGAAAAAGTTAGGGTTCTAAAAGAGCGCTATCCAGGGTTTACTGCATTAGATTTACTTCATCATTTTAAGGTCGTTACTCATTTTTTTGATGATAGCTTAGAATCTGAATTGCCTGAAGGGTGTTATTTAAAAATTGATGGTGTAAAGTTTGTACTTATAGATGCTAATCTTTCTGATGAAGATAGAAAAAGAGTTTATGCTCATGAACTTGGACATGTCCTACTTCATCCAGATATAAATACTTTAGAGGTTGAAAAATATGACCCTGTTCTTTATGAAAAACTTGAAAAAGAAGCTGATACTTTTGTAGCTGAGTTTTTATTAGATGATGATGTTTTTATGAAATACTTTACTGGTTGTAATTATAAAATAGCAAGCCATGAAAAGGTACCTGTTAGATATGTTAATATGAAGGTAAATAATTTAGATAAGTCTGTTAGAAAAGACTATGAGCAATTTTTTGCTATGAATTCTCACTATATTTCCTATTAAATAATATTGGTAATAATTTTTACCAATTTTTTTATGCTTAATTTTAAATCTTTATAAAAATATATATTTTTTAACATAAAAAAAGAGCAATATTTCTAATGCTCTATTAGTTTTTAGTATATTAAAATTAATTAATTTGATTTTCTTCAATTAACTGAGGATGTATATTATCTATCATACTTTTTATTTTACCTCTATACATAAGTTTAAATATGCCCCACGCTATAATCCCACCTAATGTATTTAATATTAAATCTTCTACATCAACAGCTCTTATATACGTAAGTCCAAATATATTCATAACTAACTGAGTCAACTCTATTGATAATGATATTAAAAAAGTTATCTTAATAGCGGATTTTAAATCTCTTGATTTTTCACTTTTTGCACATATATACAGTATAAATGGCATTAATAAAACTATATTTCCAACTACATTTCTTATTATACTTCCAAAGTAATTTGCACCTTTAAAATAATCTATAAATGGAACTATGTTTATATTACATCTTTCTATAAAACTTAATGCTCCTTCATATAAAGTCATTTCACCTATAATTATAGGTAAAATAGTTATTCCTATAAGTAAGAATAAATATATTACAAATAGATTAGTTAAAATTTCATCCCCAATGTTAAATTTAATACCCTTTTTCCTTCTGTTTATTAAGATTATTATTCTTGCAATTATCCATATGGGCAATCCAAAAATTAATAATCCACGCAGTTCAAATGAATACATATCTTATTCCCCTTCTGACCATTTTCCAAAATTTACAATATTAAATATATCATGATTGTAAATTTATATCAATTAAGTCATAAGAATATCCACTTGCCTTTTATTGTTTCAAATAGTTATTTTATTTCTTTTTCAAAAATAATTTGATAACAATATGATGCTTGATATGGCGCTATACCAGTATTTTCATTTACTGGAACAATAACTTGCTTTAATCTCCATCCGTTTTTCGCTTCTTCTTGAATAGTATTTTTACATTCCTCAAAAGTATCACCAGTTTTAACATTCCATCCTTTTTTTAATGGCACTTTTATAAATTTATACTCATACATATAGTTTCCTCCCCCCCTTTATTTAATTATAGCAATTGCTTTAGGTAATATATAACAATAAAATATCATTTTGACAATACTTTGTTAAGTACCCTTTTTTTGTATTTTCCTACTTTAGACATATAATGATTTTCTGAATATATCCCAATAAATATTAATGTAAAACCTAATCCAACACACAGCCCTTTTATAAACTCTGGAAGTAGATTAGTGCAATTTCCTAACAAGAAAATAATGTTGAATAATAATCCAAAATTTATATAATTATTTAATCTCTTCATATACATCACCTCCACCCCTTTTATAATATATATTCTATACAGAAATTTAGCTTTCGCAACTATATAATTATTTATATATAATCCCTATAAAAAAGGCTAGGTTTCCTGTGCATATTGCCCCTGCGTGAACTTCCTAAATTCAAAGTTTATTCATAAGTCATATGATTATAGTGATTTGCCAGAGGATACTTTTGGACAAAAGTTAAAAAATCTTAAATTGTCTATGGGGTTATCTCAATATGAGCTGGGTAATAAAGTTGGTATGCAGCATAGTATGATAGGTTCTTATGAGCGTGATGAATTTTATCCTACTCCAGATTCTATTAATAAACTTGGAAAAGTATTAAATACTACTATTTTATGTAGTGACGGTTATGCTAAATTTTTACTAGACTCTTATACTTTTAAGGACAAGCTTTTTAAATAGATAATAAAAAATAATCTTACTAAAAGAGATGCTGCTAAATTGCTTCTGTAGGATTTCCTATCGCCCTTAGCATTTATTTACTTGTAAGGATTGAATGTAAGCTTCAGATTCTATCTGATAGTAGTAATGAATTATCTAAAACTATTATAGGTATGAAATAGATGTCGTAACTTATTATTATATCTCTATTTCCCAAATAATTGATAAATAAAAATACCTACAATATAACAAGTTAAAGAAAGATACTTAAAGTTAAGTATCCTTCCCATCATTAAAATTATTGAGTATATTTGGTACAAATGTTTGACTATATCCACATATAATAATAATAAAATATAAAACATAACTATTAGTTGAAAAGTCTATATTTCCAAGAACAAGTCCTGACTTAATAGCTATAAATCCTATTAAGGACATTAATAATGTTGATATCACCATTTTTATACTTTCTATATATATAGATACTTTATTAACATTATAATTTATCTCTAAGTTATTCTGATTAATTATGAGCGATAATATTCCTCCAATTGGTCCATATATAAAGCATGGATAATATTCAGAATTTAATATGTATTTAGTATTATTAGATACCCATACTACTAGTAGTAATATAAGTATAGCAGGTGCTATAAAATCTATTTTTCGTTGTATTATTATATTACCCTCAATATTTTTTTTTAAATCTTCAGCCAAAATCTCCGCGTCTTCAATCTCATCATTTAATGCTAACTGATATATAGTCGCTATCTCTGTACTATACTTTTTTCTATATGACTTACTCATAGGAAGATTATTTATATCTGTTACAATTCTTTTTATTTTTGATACCTTTTTTATCTTATCATTTTCCTTAAATCGTATCCTAACTTTATGAGTTATATCGGTACCTATTATGCATATATCATTATCTACAATCTTATTTTTTATTACATCCTCACTATATGTTACATCACTATCATTACTACTAAATAACGCTTTTATATTATTAATCCATGTATTTTCCATATTTATCAATACCACCTGCACTAATTGTAGTAATTAATTTAATAACAGTTTCTATTATCTCATTTTCACTACATTTTTTCTTAACTTCTATTCTATTTACAGACCTTATATTAATTAAATAGTTGCATTTTAGTGGTTGTATAGAATAGGACTTTATTTTTATATTTTCATAATTGCCTTTAAACCCCATATCATAGATAACTTCCATACCATCTATTTCACTACCAATTAACTCAAAGTCTTCGCCTTCATTATCTATATAATCAAATTGAATATTTAAATTTGTTAAACTCCTACTAAAGTCTTTACTTGCTAATAATTTAAAACACTCTACTGACAGTAAATTATATTTCACCAAATTTTTATCATTGCAAAATCTTTTAATATATTGATATTTCTTTGTGGTAAATACAACTATTTTTTCATTCTTAAATATGTATAGGTTGAACTTATCGTACAGATATACCGTATTATTCTCTTCACATTCTATTAAACTCTTAGATTTTAAATTATATATGGAATATACTTCTATATTTTCGTAATAATCTATTTTATTAAATTGATATTCTTCTACCTTCCTAACTATATCTGTATATTTCATATATTTATATACATATATATTATTTAACATTAAAGTATCCATCCTCTTTCTTGAGATGTTTTTTCTGATTTTAATTGTTTATCTTCTTCAGTATGTTCTTCTTCTGTAGTAGTTTTTTCTTCTTCTAAATATTCAACTATTTGTGGTTCATTTATTATATTTTCGGATATAAACTTATCTATGAATATTTGTTTTACATCTGTATATGAGCTATTTAAAATTTCTTCTCTTGCTGATATCTGTTCACTTGCTATAGATATTCTAAAAAAATTGTTATCTTCAAATAACATCGTTATAGGCAATGTACTCATTATAACGTCTTCTGTTTCTTCATCTGTATAAGAATAATCCACCTGTATTTTGAATCCTATTATACTTTTTCCTTCTTTTATTTCTTTTTTTATTTTATTATGATTTTGTAAATTTTCTCCACCATATATTAAATCTGTTATTTTACAATCATTCTCAGTCTCGATTACTTCATTATTAAAGTATATCATCTTTATACCACACCCTGAGAAACATCCATCTTCTACTTCAAAGTGATTTAATAAATCCAGCATATGAACTGTTATTGGAGAAATACTATTACTTATTTTCTGATTACGTTTTATCCATTGCTCTGATATATTATTGTTAAATTTTGGGGCATTTATTTTTATCTTGTTTTCTATAATTAACTCTTCATTGTTAAACACTTGTTGTAAAAAAACTTTTATCGTCTTACTTTCAGTAATATTTTTTGAATGGATATAAATCAACCCATAATTAAAATAAATTTGTATATCAGCTTCTATTTGCTGTCTAAAAAATCTACTTTTTTCTTCCTCATAATCATATATTGCTTGCCTTTTAGTTCTTTCAATAGTAAATAAAAGATTATCTCCTAATTTTCTTATATTAAGTATATTTATTTTTATATTATTATTACTTTTTATTAATGCTGTCTTATTTAAGATGGATATAAACTTATCAATATTTAAGTCTATCATTTCCGTATTAAATTTATAAAAGAAACCGTCATAGAAATTTTTATTTATAGAAAAAGACCTTTGATGAACTTCCAAGTATACTTTTTCATTTAATTTGTTTTCATCCAACATTTTTAATAGACTATCTATAATCTCTACTTTTTTTAGTTTTTCGTCTATTTTTATATCATTTCTTTGAAATATATTTACAATTTCATTTATAGTTAAATTTGTTAAAGCATGTTCAAATGTACTCTTATCTATTACAATTTTAGACACTGTATATTTTCTCCCTTATTTAAAGTATTTTCACTATATAATATACCATATTTTTACATAAATATATAATTATATTAGCTCTAATACATTCTATAATTAAGTCTATTCCCACTAATCTCGCAACTATATAATCCCTATAAAAAAGGCTAGGCAAAATGCCTAACCTATAACCTTCTTGTCATATATACCTTCCAGACTAGCCTTTCTAACCCTATCCCTTATAACATCCTTATCTATAGTATAAAATCCTAGCTCCTTCATCCTATTAAAATAAATACTTCCTGCAAATGTAAATCTTAACTTATCTCCACCTTCTTTTTGCATTTCATTATTAGAATAAGCTAAAAAATCACCTATTAATAAATTAGTTGGAAGTTGAAGTAAATACATTCCAACACAGCTTCTAGCTGCATTATGTCCTGCCAAGCTTCCTGTACATATTGCCTCTGTATGACCTACATAAAATCCTGATTTTTCTCCACCAACAAATAAGTTATTTATACCTTTAGCTCTCATATAGTTATCTCTTTTGGCTACAGATAAATATCTAATAGAATTACCCTTACCACCAGCATATGGGTCAACTATACAAGCATTCTCAAAGCCTTTAACTTTTCTTAGTTTTTCTATAGCAAAAAATGGACTCATAAGTTTTGCATGACCTGTATCTAGTAAAACTATATTATCAGAAAATGCAGGTAGAGCATATTGTTGACATACCTTTAAGTCTAACTTCTTTTCATTTTTAAGTTCATCAGGTAGCGCTATTACTGCACATCCTTTTTCATTTAATTCCTTTTGTATATCTTCACTTAAAGATTCTTTTAATAGTTTCATAGAACCACTAAATGCACCAAAGTCACCATTATTTCTTCTTCCCATCATATCTTCTAATCCACAAGTTTCACTTATACTCACTCTTCCTCCAAAAGATGGACATCTTAGTACACACATTGCACACCCATTACCATACTTTGTACAGTTACCCATAGGACCTGCTGAACCTGTTGTTTCAACAAATGCTTCACCATATACTTTTTCTCCATCTTCTAAAATTACAGCTTTTATATTACCGTTTTCAACCTCTGTATCTACAACTCTGCTAAATAATCTAACGTCTATTCCCATTTCTATTAATTTATTTCTTACTTGTCTTTCTACCTTTGTTACATTATACAATGTAGCATGATCATGTCCTGGGAAATTTATATCTTTATGAGTACAATATTTATCAGTGATTTCAAATAACTCTCTAGCACCTAGTGCTATTGCTTCTTCTGCTGCTGTATATCTTCCGTTATTTCTCATTATTCCACCAACATTACCTAAACCTATTAATAGGTCTGTTTTTTCTAATACGGTAACATCAGCACCTGCTTTTTTAGCAGATATGGCAGCAGCACATCCTGACCATCCACCACCAATAACAACTACTTTAGGCATTACAACTCCCCCTATACATTGTTAGAATTTAAAAAATCTCTACTGTTTATTTGCATCTTACAAGATTTAACTTTTTCTCCATTTACATTGACTATGCAAGCACCACATATTCCTTCACCGCAACATATTAAATTATTATTTGATATAGCAAATTTTATATCTTTACTGCATTCATCTACAATGTCCATAATATATTTACTGAATCTATTGCCTCCAGCTGAATATACTAAGCTTATATCATTTCTTTTTATATAGTCTAATAAGAAGTCTTTATTTTCATTTATATCAGTTATATATACATTTATTCCTAATTTTTCTAACTTATCTACTACTTCATCTAATATATCTGCTTGGTTATTTATAAACACTTCTACCTTGTTATTATTCTCTATAAGTCTTTTGACTACATTTATAGAGTTTACTAAAGATAATCCATTGCCTATTACAACTACATTTTCTCCGGATGTAGATTTTATTTCTTTAATCCCAAATATTCCATTAAAATACGGTCCTTTTACTCTTATTTTTTTAAAGTTTATTATATTTTTAGTCTTTACTCCTACTGGCTTTATGATTATTTCTAGTATGTTTTCTTTATCATCCACATCCATAACAGATATAGGCGTGTTAAATATATCTCTATCCTTGTCTATCCCCTTAATAAGCATGTAAGCGCCTGGGCTTTTTAAATCTATTATGATATTTTTAGGAACTTGTATTTTTATAAGGTATACATTATCCTTAATTTCTTTTATATCTTTTATATCACAGATATATTCTTCTCTTTGTTTAATTTTTGAATTCTCACTATGCTTAAGTTCATTATAAATACATACTCCTTGCCATGAACAACTTGAGCATTTTTCTCCTCTTATAAGAGGACATTTTATACAATCCCCTGAGTAAGCAAGATGACACGGGCAATACTTGCTCCCAGCATCTGCACATATTTTCCCACTACCCTTTTTCAATATATTCACATCCTTAAATTGTTTATTTTTTAATGTCTTGAATAGTATATTATCAATTTATTATTTTAATTTTTTTTTGTTACACTACCACAAATTAATACAAATTTTATTACTTCTATTTTTGTAGCCTCAAAATATACTTTAGTATATATAAAATTTTTGGATATGCCGTATACTTGATTTTATTAAATTTATCTTAGGAGAGTTATTTATGAATGGAGATTTCATTTTTTCTAAAGAACATCTAACTATACTTTTATTATTTTCAATATTTCTATATGTTTGTCCAAAGCTTACTAAAAATTTATTACCTTATAGTTATATTGTTGAGAAAGTAATATGTGCACTTATTATATTAGAAATAGTATCTGAACAAGTTTCATTAATATCTATGGGAGGCTATGATACATTAAATTCACTACCTATTGGACCAGGTCGATTTTGTTCTTATATTTGCATAGCAATTTTATATTTTAAAAGATATCAATTGTTTAATGTATTTTTTTCATGGAGTTTGGTTTGTTCTATAGGTGAGATAATATTTTTTAAAAGTATTCCTTATAGATTTCCAAATATACTTTATTTCTTACTTATATTTTCTAAAATGATATTAGTATATGCTAATGTATATCTAATAGAAGTTAGAAAATTTAAGGTAAGCTCTAGTGCTATTAAAGATAATTTAATTACTTGTATAATATATTTTTCATTTTTATTTTTCTTAAATATTTTTACAAACTTTAATTTTAATCGTGATTTTTCCAATTTTAATATTTTAAATATCATTGTATTTATAATTTCAACTAATATAGTATATATACCAGTACTTTTATTTGATAAATTTAATTTTAATATTAAAAGGTAAATTTTTAAACCTATTAATATATATTATTTTCATGAGTTATCAATAGATTTATGCTTAATATAATTTAATTACATGTAAAAAAATGCTCGCTAATTTAGCGAGCAAATATACTTTTATTTCCTAATAATAAATGTAAGAAGAAAATAAAAATCTTAGGTTATTTTCATTATAACATAATTTGGTATGATTTTTTATTTTATTTTATAATAATTCCTTAAATATAACGCTTGATTCAACCATACAGTTGTATAACCTTTCTTTTTTATCTTCATCTAACTTTTCTATTCTATGACCTATTACATCTAGTAAATGGTCTACTTCAGCTTTGATTAAAACATGCCCTTTTTCAGTTATACAGTAGAAAGTATTTCTTCTATCCTTTGGATCTTCTTCTCTGTACACATATCCTTGTTCCACCAATTTGTTTAATAATATACATAAACTAGAAGTTGATACATATAAATCTTTACTTAAATTTTTAAGCTCGATTTTTTTATGCATATTTATTCTGCTTAATGTAACAAATTGCCTCTCTGTTAAAACACTATCATGTTGCACCCTCTCCGCACTTATAAGCTTTACTAAGTTAGCAAAGTCATTCATACTGTCCACCATTAATGTAGAAATTTCTCTGTTGTTCATAGCTCTTCACCTCGAAATTTTGCTCTATACACCCTATAATACCCTCTACATTAGTTAGTATTTTAACTATACACTTTATTATACTACACAATTTTAATATTTACCAATTAAATTATTTGCTTTCAAAGTATTTGCTAAAATAAAGCTATCTATAATTTATTTATTTTAAACTCTAGATAGCCCTAATTTACTTACTATTAGCATTGTTTTTTGTTTAAATCATCCTTCTTAGATAACTTTTGAATTTTTTCTATAACCTTTGGTGTAACTGCTAATATATTGTCTACCATATTTATATTGTTATCTAAGCTCATAAGTCTTGTTTCACCATCTTCAACTACTACAAATGCTACGGGTTGTATAGATATGGCTCCTGCACTTCCTCCTGCAAAGTTTGTTTCATTGTCCCATTCTACTTTTGAAATTCTATTTTCTTTATGTGGACCTCTAGAGTAATCTCCTCCACCTATACCAAATCCTATTGTTATTTTTGATATAGGTACAACAACTGTTGTATCTGTTTTTATAGGGTCTCCTATTACTGTATTTGCATCTATTGAGCCTTTAATAGTTTCAAATGTTGTCTCCATAAGACTTTTTATTGAGTTTGTCGATTTCAATATTACCACCATTCCTTTTACCTTTATTAATTTTAATGTAAATTTTATATATAGCAATCGATATTATTATTATATCTTTTATTGTCGGTTTTATTTCTATCTTTGAATCACAATTTATAAAGTTTTTAGTAAAATCTGGTTTTACATTTAAATATACCTTATTAGAGTTTATAATGTTTATTATGCTAGAATAAATAAAATTTATAAGTACATATATAAAACTTGTAAAAGGTATATTTTCACTGCCGAAATTTATATCTATATATATTTCTTCTATCTTAACTCTTTTTAGTAACCCAAATACTACTTTTATTTCTTTTAAATTTGAATTGTATATGCTTCTATTTCTTTTAATTTCTCCCTTCTTAGTTTTGGTACATTTTTTATTAGTTGGATAAAGTGGTATATTTATATTTATTATATTAAAGAAATACTTTATCCTTAAATCTACCCTTATATGTTCATTCTTTACTTTAGAAATGATTAATATATGTAACTTTGAGTTAAATAGTATTAGTAATAATACTATTACTATACAAATAATTAATAACACACTGTATCTCATAGTTTTATTATTTCTAAATATTGAATATATATACAAAAAAATACAGATATTAATTTAAATATAAAGTTATATAAGCAGTAATTTCATATACTTTTATATAGAATTTTAATATCTTGTATTATATTTTAAATTACGTATATCCTATTTTATAAATACAACAAATGAAAGGATGTATTCTATGAATAAACCAATTAACCAAAATGCAAAACAAGCTTTAAATATGCTTAAAATGGAAATTGCTAATGAACAAGGATTTAACTACAATGAAGTTAGTGATAAAATTGAAAGTAATGCCCCTCAAAACACACTAGAAGGGATATCTAAGAATGTTCTTGCTGGAGAGCTAGTTGGAGGAGCTATGACTAAATCATTAGTTACTAAAGGCGAAGAAATACTTTTAAAGATGTATAAAGAAAAGTAAGTTTTTTATTAAAATTAATATAATTAAAAAAATTCGCTTCGCTCATATCGCCAACGACTTTGTCCGTTGCTTAAAATATTATTTTTTACATTTTCAAAGCTATTGAAATATCTTACCTTTATGAGTTATCAATAGTTTTATACTTAATATAATTATCTTGAATGTAAAAAATCCAATAGGATAAACCTATTGGATTTCTTTTTCTTCATTTAATGGTGGTAAATCATCTAAGCTTTCTATGCTTAGTAATTTTAAAAACTCATCAGTAGTTTTATATATTATAGGTTTCCCTATTTTTTCTAACCTTCCAGCTTCTTTTATAAGTTCATTTTCAAGTAAAACAGATATTGCTCTATCACATTTTACTCCTCTTATATTTTCTACTTCAACCTTTGTTATAGGTTGTTTGTAGGCTATTATAGTTAGTGTTTCAAGAGTTGCCTGACTTAGTGTTTTCTTTTTTTTTGGTTCTAATAATTTTTTTATAAATCCTGCATACTCTTTGTTAGTAGTCATTTGGTATTTATTTTCTAATTTTATTATTTGTATACCTCTATTGTTTTCCTTATACTCTTCTATTAAAGAGTTTAACATTAACTCTATCTCTTTGCTTGATAGCTCTTCATTTATTATACTATTTAGCTCACCAATACTTATAGGTTCTGAGTAAGCAAACATTATAGCTTCTATAATATTTTTAATATCTTCACGTCTCATTTTATCACTCCGAGCTTTTCTTTATTATTATGTCATCAAAGAATAAGTCTTGTTCTACTATTACTTCTTTTCCTTTTATCATTTCTAATATAGATAAAAATGTTGCTATAACTTCATCTTTATCACAAGACTCTATTATCTTTGTAAATCTTACTTCTTTTTCTACTTCTATTATACTTCTTATAAAAGATATCTTTTCTTCAACAGGTATTATTCTACCTCTTACTATTTTGTCTAATCTTTTATCTTCTACTTTTTCATCTTCAACAGATTTTACTTTAAGTATTAAAGGAAGTATATTTTTTATAGCCTCTATAGATATATCTTCTAATTCTACTTTTTCATCTGTTATTATTTCTTCTTTTTTTCTAAAGAATAATTCATCTATATAAGTTATGTTATCTTTTATAGAATCTGTTGCTAGCTTGAACTTTTTATATTCTTCTAATTGTTCTACTAATTCAAGTCTAGGGTCAACACTTTCTTCATCTTCTTTTTGTTTATATAATAAATACTTAGATTTTATTTGAAGTAACTTAGATGCCATTGTTATAAATTCACTAGTTACCTCTAAGTCCATTTTCTCTAGCATTTTTATATAATTTATGTATTGTTTTGTTATTTCTATTATTGATATGTCCTTTATATCTATCTTTTGCTTAGATATCATATCATATAATAAATCTAGTGGTCCATCATAAACCTGTAAATGTATATTATACTTCATGGATTACCTCTTAAATTATGCAAATAAAAATACTATGTTAATTATTATATCTCTTATTGGTTCTACAAATATACCAACTAATCCTGTAAATATTAAAACTAAAAATATTATACTACTCATATTTTCATATCTATAAACATATTCATTGTATTTATATGGTATAAATGTTGATACTATTCCCCATCCATCAAGTGGAGGTAGAGGAAGTAAGTTAAATGCAGCAAAACCTACATTATATATCATAGTCATAGAAGCTATTAAATTAATAGCATACATATTTATATACTTATTTATAAGCACACATATTATAGCAGTTATAATGTTTGCTATAGCTCCTGAAAATGAAACTAACACATTTCCTATCTTGTAGTTTTTAAAATTATTTGGATTAACAGGAACAGGTTTTGCCCAACCTATTTTAAATATAATCATCATTAAAAGCCCAATAGGGTCTATATGCTTAGCTGGATTTATAGTCATTCTTCCATACATCTTAGCTGTATCATCCCCCAGTAAGTGTGCCGAATACGCATGACCAAACTCATGAACGCTTATAGCAACAGCAATTGCAACTACCGTTGACAATATATAATCTAAATTCATTTTTTCATCTCCTATATTTAGTTTTAATTTTATTATATCAAGTAATTAATTCATAATCAAAACTTTTGTATAATCAGATACTTATATGTTAACCACTAATCTATTACATTAAAAGGCAGCTACTAATTATTTATTAATAGCTGCCTTTTTAATTTATATATTATTTTTAATGTGGTGTAAGTGGTGTTAATACTTCACAACCATCTTCAGTAACTAATATCATATCTTTTATATTAAATCCACCAAATCCAGATATATAACATGGTGTTTCTATACAAAGTATCATACTAGCTTCTAGTTTTCTTTTTTCGATTAATGATATAAATGGTGTCTCCACCGTTTGAGGTCCCATACTTATACTATGTTCTAAATGACCTCTTTCATAGAACTTATACTTTTCCTTTACATAATTAAATCCTATTGAGAATAATTCATTAAAACCAAGTACTGGCTTAACTAAATCTATCATAAGCCTTTGAGCTTTAACTAATCTTTGCTTTAACTCACTAAGTACTGGGTGAGCATCTCCAACTATCCAACTTCTAGATAAATCTGTTGTATAAAAGTTAGTGTCTCCATTTACCCCCCCCCGTCGAATTTAACTACGCTCCATTTTTTATTATCCTGTCGGTTGAATGACAAAATAAAGGTTACAATTTAAGTTCTTTAAAATTGAAATATAACTATCTATTTTCGCTAATAACATGTTTTGATTCATTATAAGCACATGTTAATTGTTGAATAGGAGTATCATATGGCTTAATCCATCCCTTATTAAGACTTAATTCAGTAAGTGCTGTATGACCTCCAACCATTTGAGTTAATGATGCTGAATATAGCGCTCTTAATTCTGGTGTACTACTTGTTAATGTAGAATTAAGATACATGTCTGCAGCTTCTTTTGCAGATGAAAGCATACCTAAAGCTATTATTTCATCGTTTAGATCTGCATTATCTTTTATTAAATTTCCTAGCATATTTCTCATAGTATCTATTCCTCCTCAGTAGCTGGTATTTTATTCTCAACTATAAATTGTTGTATTGCTTTAATTCTTCCTTCTGTTGCTAATATACTAGCCTCTGATTGTCTCTTTAAGTCTTCATCTGATATTAAAGAATCTATTGCTCTTTGCATAATTAAACCATCAGATTCCATTTTTAACACTGCTGCTAAAGATAGATTTTCTATTTCTG
Organism: Romboutsia sp. 1001216sp1; assembly: GCF_039841805.1. Classification (NCBI taxonomy): domain Bacteria; kingdom Bacillati; phylum Bacillota; class Clostridia; order Peptostreptococcales; family Peptostreptococcaceae; genus Romboutsia; species Romboutsia sp. 1001216sp1. The sequence continues at coordinate 163,258 of NZ_JBDPHA010000004.1, read as the reverse complement.
AAAGTGCTCTCATTCAATTACCTCCTACAATATATTTTCATATAATATTATGCGTATTAATATTTAAAAGTAATCATGTTAATATCTACCTTATTAATAAATTCAAAATAAATATATAAACTTACTATACAACAATTTTTCATAACTTTTAAAATATTATAATTTCATCAGTATATAAAAAGGTAGTGTTAAGCACTTTAACACTACCTTCTATTTTTATTTATAATGTGGTGTAAGTGGTGTTAATACTTCACAACCATCTTCTGTAACTAATATCATATCTTCTATATTAAATCCACCAAATCCAGATATATAACATGGTGTTTCTATACAAAGTATCATACCAACTTCTAGCTTTCTTTTTTCGCTTAATGATATAAATGGTGACTCTGCCGTTTGAGGTCCCATACTTATACTATGTCCTAGATGACCTCTTTCATAGAACTTATACTTTTCTTTTACATAATTAAATCCTATTGAGAATAATTCATCAAAACCAAGTCCTGGTTTAACTGAATCTATCATAAGCCTTTGAGCTTCAACTAATCTTTGCTTTAACTCACTAAGTACTGGGTGAGCATCTCCAACTATCCAACTTCTAGAAAAATCTGTTGTATAAAAGTTAGTGTCTCCATTTACCCCCCCGTCGAATTTTACTACATCTCCATTTTTTATTATCCTATCAGTAGATCGACAAAGTCTTCCTGAATTTTCACCTGCACAAAATGATGACCATCCACTTGGGAAGCATATTCCTGATTCCATTACCTTTTTACAGTATATATCAAACAGTTCTCTTTCACTTACTCCCTCTTTAACAAACTGACTTGTATGTAAAAGTGCCTCATCAGCTACTCTAGCTAACTTTCTAAAGTATTCTATTTCATCATCTTCTTTAACACTTCTAGCTTCTATAAATAAATTAGAAACATTTACAAAATCCACATTAGGAAGAGCTCTCTTTAAAGAATCAAAATATGTTGCTGATATAAAATCAAGTTCTATACCTACTTTTTTATCTTCAAGATTTAATTCTTTTATACTTTCAACTACTACATCTAATGAAGTTACAAAAGTTTTATTAGATACAACTTCTTTATTAGCTAAAACTTCTTCAAAAGTTTTTCCCCCAACCCATGTACTATATTTTTTAACTATACAGTCCATATAATCAGAAAATGCTTCACTTTCAAAATCCATTCCTATAGCTATAGCCCTACTTTCTTCTTTGTTATCTAATACACTTACAGCAAAATGTGCTTGTCTAGATACTGTATGTTGATGTGAAGAATAAGCTGTTATATAAGTAAAATTTTCCGGAGAGTTTACTATAACTCCATCAATATTATTTTCTCTTAATAATCTCTTTATTTTTTGAACTTTAGGTTTCATATTCACTATCTCCTAATTTAAATTATGCTCCGTAAAATAATGGTGATCCTGGTCCTATTGGTAAACCAAATGTATACCAAACTATAAATAATAACGTCCATCCTATTAAAAATGCTATTGAGTATGGTAACATTGTTGTTATTAATGTACCAACCCCAGCTTTTTTCTCATACTTTTGACAAAAGGCTACTATAAGTGCAAAGAATGGCATAAGTGGTGCTATAACATTAGTACATGAATCTCCTATTCTAAATACTAATTGAGTAAGCTCTGGTGATAATCCTATTTGCATAAACATAGGAACAAATATTGGAGCCATTAAAACCCATTTAGCAGAGTCAACAGCTATTATTATATTTAAAAGAGCTGTTAAAACTATAAAGCATATTATAAGTGGTAATCCTACAAAGCCTGTATTTTCTAAGAAATGTGCTCCATTAACTGACATTATAGTTCCAAGCTTTGAATAGTCAAAGAACTTTATAAATTGTCCTGCAAAGAATACTAAAACTAAAAATCCTGCTATACTAGTTACACCTTTTATCATTAACTCTATAACATCTTTATCATTTTTTATAACCTTAGCTCCTATTCCATAGAATATTCCAGGTACCAAAAATAAACATGCCATTATAGGTATAATACTACTCATAAATGGTGAAGTTAATATTGAACCAGTTTCTGGGTCTCTAAGTACTCCATTTTGAGGAAGTACTAATAATCCTATAAATGCTATATAAACTATTAATGATAATACTCCCCACTTCATACCTCTTTTTTCAAGGTCTGTTATATCTTCAACTACTGCGTCTTCATCTGATACATATTTTCCAAGTCTTGGCTCTACTATTTTTTCTGTTACAAATGTTCCTACTGCTACTATTAAGAAAGTTGATGCTATCATAAAGTACCAGTTAGCTGTTGGTTGAACAAAGTATTCTGGATTTATCATATTTGCAGCTTCTGTTGATATACCTGCAAACATTGGGTCATTTGTACCTATAAGTAAGTTTGCACTCCATCCTCCAGATACTCCTGCAAATGCTGCTGCCATACCTGCTATTGGATGTCTTTTAAAACTCATAAATATTATTGCTCCTAATGGAACTAATACAACATATCCAGTAGATGATGCTACATTTGACATTATTCCCAAGAATATTATCATAGCTGTAACCATCTTCTTTGGTGTAACTTTTGCTACTTTTCTTAAGGCTGCTGATAAAAATCCTGTTCCTTCTGCAACTCCAACACATAGTATTATTACAAATACTGGTCCTAGTGCAAAAAAGCTAGTAAAGTTTGATACTATAGAAGTAAACATATATCTAATACCATCTGGTGATAGTAAACTTTCTGCTACAACTTGAGTTTCAACTATAGCTCCAGTTGCTTGGTCATAAGCATCATAACTTACAGAAAGACCCATACTACTTGCAATAGCTGATCCTAATATTACAACTGCTGTTAATATTATAAATATTGTCGCTGGATGAGGTAGCGAATTACCTACTCTTTCAACTGTGTCTAAAGATCTTAAAAGAAAGCTCTTTTTTGACTTTGCCTGTGCTTTAATTTCCATAATAAACCCCCGTATTATAAAATTTTATTTAAAACAATGTATAAAACCCTTTTCCTTTTGAGCAAAATTATTATTAGTTATATAAATCATTAACTCTTAGATAAATTTATTTTCAAGAGATTATAACTAAACTAGCTATAATCCCTTATTTTAAAACCTATACTCCCCTATAAGTTTTTCTTATCTACTGCTTCTTTTAATTGATTCATAGCTTTTTCTAATAACTTTCTAGAACAAGCTACATTTAATCTCATATAGCCTTCTCCACCTATTCCAAAACTTCTTCCATCATTTAATCCAAGTCTAGCTTCATTTGTAAAGAAATCAACTAATTTATCTCCCTCTAGCCCTAAATCCTTACAATCTAGCCACATTAAATATGTACAGTCTGGAGTATTTGGCTTTATTTGTGGTATATGTTCTTTACAGAAGTTATTTATAAACTCAACATTACCTTCTAAGTAAGTTAATAATTGCTCTAACCATTCTTCACCATGAGCATAAGCTGCCATATTTGCCACTACACTAAATGCATTGTTTCTTTTAGAATCCAACTTTCCTTGTACATCTTCATATATCTTTTTCATTTCTAAGTTAGGAAATACTGTAGTTGATACTTGAAGACCTGCTAAATTAAAAGTCTTTGTAGCTGACATACAAGTTATAGTATTCTTTTTAAAGTTTTCATTTATAGATGCCATTGGTATATGCTTGTTATTAAATAATATTAAGTCTGAATGTATTTCATCAGATATAACCATAACATTGTTTTCTAAACATAAATTACCAAGTTTAGTTAGTTCTTCTCTACTCCAAACTCTCCCAACTGGGTTATGAGGATTACAAACTATTAAAAACTTAGCCCCATCTTTAAGCTTCTTTTCTAAGTCTTCAAAGTCCATTTGATAATCTCCATCTACTAGCTTTAAAGGATTGTATACTAATTCTCCTCCCCAATCTTTTACAGCTGTAAAGAATTCCGAATATACTGGTGGTTGAACTATAACCTTATCACCTTCATTTAAAAACTCTCTCATAAAATGACACATCATTGGCATTACTCCTGTAGCATGTGCCATATACTTTGTATCAACATCCCAATTATTTCTCTTTAATTGCCACTCTCTTACTAATTCAAAGTATCTTTCTGGCCTTGATACATATCCAAACATCCCTTGATTAGCTCTTCCTATTATTGCATCTATTATAGGCTGTGCTGTTTTTAAATCCATATCAGCAATCCAAAGAGGTATTATATCATCTCTCCCAAATTTATTTTTAGCCTCATCATACTTTGCTGAAAAATTGTTACTACGATCCATTATTTCATCGAAATTATATATCATATTACTCCTCCAAATTGTCCCCTAATTAAAATTATATTGTGTAACTATAGGCTTTCTATTTTTAGTCTTATCATTAAAATATTCATATAAGCATATACCTAAAAAGCTTCCAGCTATATTATATACATTTTCAAATCCTAACTGCTTAAGTGCTAATACTGCATTATAACTTCTTTGTGCACTTCTACAGTGTACATATAATGTTTTATCCTTTGGTATTTCATCTAATCTATCTCTTAATTGACTTAAAGGTATGTTTTTAGCCCCTACTACATGACCTAATTCAAATTCATTTTCTTCTCTAACATCTATTATATATTCCCCATTTTCTACTAGCTCTCTAACCTTTGTAACAGGTACTTGCTTAAATGTATTGTTAAGTAAATTAGATGCTACATATCCAGCATGGTTTACTACATCCTTTGCAGTTGAAAATGTTGGTGCATAACATAACTCTAAATCTTTTAAATCTTCTACAGTTGCACCAAATTTTATAAGAGTTGCTATAACATCTATTCTTTTGTCTACACTTCCTTTACCTATAGCTTGTGCTCCTAGTATTTTTCCTGTTGGTACTTCAAATATTAATTTAAAGTGCATTGGATTTGCTCCTGGCATTAATCCAACTTTATCTGAAGGTATAACCCTTGCAACTTCATAGTCTATATTAATGTCTAATTCCTTTATCATATTTTCATTAAGACCAGTAGATGCTCCATTTAAATCAAATACTTTTATAACTGAAGAACCTATAAATCCAGTATTTCTAACTTGAATATTGTTTATATGATCTGCAACAGCTCTTGCTTGTTTTTGAGCAGGCCCTGCAAGTGGTAATCTAGTCTTTCTATGAGTTAAAGCATTATATACTTCTATTGCATCCCCTACTGCATATATGTCTTTATCATTTGTACAGTAATTGTGGTCTACCTTTATAGATCCAGTTTCACCTATATCTAACCCTGCTTGTTTAGCTAACTTAGTATCAGGAGTAACTCCTATAGCCATAATAACTACGTCTGACTTTATTTTTCTTCCTGAATCTAAAACAGTATGTCCATCTTCAAATGCTACTACCTTATCTTCTAATATTAAGTTAACTCCTTTATCATCTAGCTCTTTATGAAGTATTTGTACCATATCATAGTCAAATGGCTTCATTATTTGCTTAGATGCTTCTATTAATGTTACATAATATCCAGCTTCTCTAAGATTTTCAGTAACTTCAACTCCTATAAATCCTCCGCCTATTACAGTTACTTTATTTTCATATGACTTATTAGCAAAATATTTTAATTTTGCTATATCAACAACATTTCTAACTGTAAATACATTTATATTTTCAATTCCAGGTATATTAGGTACTATTGGATTTGCACCAGGAGATAATATTAATTTATCGTAACTTTCTTCATATTCTTTATTATTTATTAAATCTTTAACTTTAATTTTTTTATTTGTTCTATCTATATCTATAACTTCATTATTTATTCTTGCATCTATTCTATATTGATTAAAGAACTTATCTGGTTGCATAAGAACTAAAGACTCTGCATCCTCTATAACTTCACTTAAGTGATATGGTAAACAGCAATTTGAGAAAGATACATGTGGCCCTTTTTCAAACATTATTATTTTATCATTTTCATTAAGTCTTCTAAGCCTAGCAGCAGCTGAAGCTCCACCTGCAACTCCACCTACTATTAAAATTTTCCTACTCAATTTCTTCACCTCTTTGAAATATTTTTTATAATATTAATTACTCGTTAATTTTATATCAAGTTCATATTTAAATATTAACATAGTTTTTATATCATTTTATATAAGTATTTGTTATATATGATAACGTTTTGTTATATAATGTATTTATTGTAAGAATTAATTATCATTTATTTGAAAAACTTTTAGGAGAGTGTTTATGAATCTTATACATTTACGTTCGTTTTACAATACTGTTAAATTTAAAAGTATATCTAAAGCTGCTAAGATGCTTCACTTAAGTCAGCCTGGTCTTAGTATGCAAATCCAAAGTCTTGAAAATACTCTTGGAGTATGTCTATTAAATAGAGGACGTCGAGGCGTTGAACTTACTGAAGAAGGTAAGATAGTTTATGATTATGCAGATGCTATATTAGCACTTGAAGATAATATACATCTTTCTTTAAAAAAACTTGAAGAAAGAAATACTGATTTAAATATAGGTTCATGCAGGAGTATGGGGGACTATGCCCTTCCTTGTACTTTATATACTTTTAAACAAATATACAGTGATATAAATATATCCATGCATATAGATAGTACTTTTTCAATTATAAAAAAAATACAAGATATGACCCTAAACTTAGGAATAATCCAAGAATCATCTGTTCCTAATGACTTAGAATGTGTATCTATACTTTCTGATGAACTTGTTTTAGTTGCAAGTCCAGATTCTACTTATAATAAAATATCTATAGATGATATTTATAATATACCAATAGTAATGAGAGAAGATTCATCTGCTACTAGGCTTAATTTAGAGAATATACTTAGAAAAAATGGTTTAGATGTTAATAAACTAAATATAATATTTTCATTTAATTCCCCTGAAGCAATAAAACAATCTGTAGTTTCTGGTAGAGGACTTTCTTTTGTTCCTAAAATTACAATTAGACAAGAACTTAGAAATCAAACTCTAAAAAAAGTTGATGTAAAAGAATTAGATACTAAATTTAATTATTATATATCTTATAGAAAAAATCATAAATTTAGTAAATCAGAAGAAATTTTTATGAAATTTATAACATCTAAATCTAGATGTTTTTGTTATTAGTAAAAATAGGTGCCTTATTCTAACTATAAAAGTTGTTTAAGGCACCTATTTTTTAAAACATGTTTTCTATAACCCTTTGTAGCATTTTCATATATCCAGCTTTATTTATATCTTTATTATTTACTAAGTCCACTTTCCCTATAGACTTTTTATTTTGATATATTTCCATCTGTCCAAGTACACTTCCCTTTTTGATAGGAAGTTTTAGATTTTCATTTAACTTAACTTTTCTTTCAAAGTTTTTATTTCCACCCTTTTTGATTAAAAGGCTTAAATCATCTTTTGCAACTAATTCTATATTTTCATCTTCAGCTTTATCTATCTTTATGTTTGCTATTTTATCATCTTTTGTACAAAGATTAACACTTTCATAATTTGCAAATCCATAGTTTAGTAAGTTAGAAGAATCTTTAAATCTTTCTGGTGAAGTTTCTGCACCTAATGTTACTGCTATTAAATGAGTATTTCCTCTTTTAGCTGATGCAGATAAACAATATTTTGCCTGTTGTGTAAATCCTGTTTTAACACCTGTTGTACCTTGATAGTGTTTTACCATCTTATTAGTATTAGCAAGTCCTACTTCTACCTTTTTCTTTCCTACTACAACCTTGTCCATCCAAGTTGTAAGGTACTTACTTATAGCTTCATGCTTTAATAGCTCTCTAGACATTAAAGCTATATCATAAGCAGTAGTGTAGTGATTATCAACTGGAAGACCATTAGTGTTTACAAAGTTAGTATCCTTCATACCTAATTCTTTAGCCTTTTTATTCATCATATCTACAAAGCCTTCTACACTTCCTCCAATATGTTCTCCCATAGCTACACAAGCGTCATTTGCTGATGCTACTGCTATACCTTTTATTAACGTATCTACATCTTGTACTTCTCCAGCTTCTAAAAATATCTGACTTCCACCCATACTAGATGCATTTTCACTTATTTGCACTTCATCTGTTAATTTTAGCTTACCACTTTCTAGTGCTTCCATACATAAAAGCATAGTCATTACTTTTGTTACACTAGCTGGTGGCAACTTTTCATGTGCTTGTTTTTCATATAAAACTTTTCCGCTACCTACATCCATAAGTACTGCGGATTTTGAGGATACATTTATGTTTCCCGTATCATTTGCAAAACTTGTATTAATAGGTATAATAGCCATTATAAATGCAACTAATATACTAGCTAGCTTTTTCATATTATACACCTCTTATGCTTAAGTTATATTAATTTTGATTATTTAATTTGTTAGAAAAATAAGTCTTATGTTCTTCTACTCTTTTTAAATGATTAGCTAAAACTTCATTTACATGTGCATTTTCTATTATTTCAAATGCATCATCATAAGTCATCCCGTAATCAGCTGCAACTTCCATTTTTAGTTGCTTTAGAGCTTTTTTTGCATTTTGCTTGCTCATATTTTTACCTCCTATTAGTAAATTTCTATATGTTTTTATCTTTTACTAATATAAGGTATTTATGATTGTTATTTTTTGTAATAAAAAAAGGACTTAACTTTAAGTCCTTTTTAGTAATTTATTATTTCTTCTTCTATTTCAAACATTAATGCATCAGTATTATCTTCTATAAAGTTTATTATTTTTTCTTTTATTGAATCACACATACTAAATTCTAAACTTATACTACATATTCCTATTGATATTATCTGATGAACATCTTGATTATCTACTTCTATAATAGATACATTAAAATTATTTTGTAGTTTTTTTATTATACTTTTTACTATCATTCTTTTTTCCTTAAGGGAATGAACCCAATTTGCTCTTAAACTTATTTTTAAGACTAGTATCTTCATATATTATTTTCTCCTTAGTGAGTCTATGAAATTTATTAATAGTATTTCTATTTATAATCCTTTTCAACACTTTTAGCAAGTATTTTATTTATATCATCCATCATAGATTTAAATTTTTGCTCACTATTTAAGTAGTTATATAATTTTTTATTATTAGATACCTTTTTTCCTACAGATTCTAATTTCATAATGACTTTTTTATCTACCTCTTGGTTTCTTAGTACATATCCTTGTGCTTTAATTTGAATATCTTGATATTCCTTTAAAAGTTTTTCACAAGATTTATCTTTTTTTACTTCATTCATATTTTTTCTAAAGTCTTTATATTCCTTACTATTTCTTATTTCATTTGCTAATTTCATAGCGCTATCTTTTACTGACATAGTTTCCCCCCATAAAAAAAGATTGAATATAATAAATTATATTCAATCTTTTCTAATTATACCTCCATTATTATAGGAAGTATCATAGGATTTCTCTTTGTTCTTTGGTATAAATATTCTTTTAAGTTTTCTTTTATACTATTTTTTAAATAAGCCCACTCTTTAATATTTTTATCTTCGCAGTCTCTTAATACATCTTTTATAACATTTTTAGCTCCATCCATTAAATCTTCAGATTCTCTTACATATACAAATCCTCTAGATATTATGTCTGGTCCTGCTAATACTCTTCCTTCTTCTTTAGATATAGTAACTACAACTATCATAAGTCCATCTTCTGATAAATGCTTTCTATCTCTTAAAACAATGTTTCCTACATCTCCCACACCTAATCCATCAACTAATACATTTCCTGTTTGTATAGTTCCTGTTACCTTAGCTGAATTTCTATCTATTTCTAAAACATCTCCTGTTTTATTTACAAATATATTTTGACTAGGCATACCTAATTCTTCTGCTAGTTCCGCATGCTTTTTAAGCATCCTATACTCACCATGTGCTGGCATGAAAAACTTAGGTCTAGCTAATCTATGGATTAACTTTAATTCTTCTTGCTTAGCATGTCCTGATACGTGTATGTCTACTTCATCATAGACAACTTCTGCCCCTTTTTCAAATAAGCAGTTTATTACTTTAGATATTAATTTCTCGTTTCCTGGTATTGGATGAGCTGATATTATTATAAAATCTCCATTTCTTATTTCCACTTTCTTATGATCAGAACTTGCCATTCTAGCAAGAGCTGACATTGGCTCTCCTTGAGAACCTGTAGTTATTATAACTACTTCACTATCTTCATATCTGTGAAGATCGTTTAGATCTATTAGCATATTTTCAGGTACGTCTAAATATCCTAATTCACTAGCAACGCCTACTACATTTACCATAGATCTTCCTGAAACTGCAACTTTTCTTCCAAATCTTTCTGCTGCATTTATTATTTGTTGCAATCTGTGTATATTAGATGCAAATGTTGCAACTATTATTCTATTATTTTCAGCTTTTCTAAATAAATCATATAATCCTAATCCTACTGTCTTTTCAGATAATGTAGATCCTGGTCTTTCAGCATTAGTACTATCAGCTAACATTAAAAGTATACCTTTTTTACTTAGCTCACATATTCTATGCATATCCATTACATCCCCATCAATAGGTGTTAAGTCTATTTTAAAGTCACCTGTATGATATATTATTCCTTGATCTGTATGAACAGCTATAGAACAAGCATCCGGTATACTGTGATTATTTCTTATGAATTCAACATCCATATGATCTAACTTTATTATTTGTCTTGGTGTAGTAACGTTTAACTTAACGTTATTTAACTTATGTTCCTTTAACTTAACTTGTATAAGACCTATGCTTAACTTAGAACCGTACACAGGTACATTAATTTTTTTAAGTATATAAGGAAGCGCTCCTATGTGGTCTTCATGTCCATGTGTGATGAATATACCCTTTATTTTATCTCTGTTTTTGATTAAATAAGTTATATCTGGTATAACTATATCTACCCCTAACATATCATCATCTGGAAAACTTAACCCCGCATCTATAACAATTATTTCATCTTTGTATTCGATAACTGTCATGTTTTTGCCGACTTCGTTAAGACCGCCTAGTGCCATTACTTTTATCTTATTGGCGCTTTTTTTGAACAACTGCATCATCTCCTCTATGTCTATTCAGTTTTTATTAAAATTTCAACACGTTCTAAAATTTTAAATAATATCGATTCACGCACTCTTTACCAGTTATTATCATTGTACCATAATTTCATCAATAAATTAAGTAGTATTTGAAATACATTTATTGTATTATTTTGACAAAGTCAAATTATTCTGATATTCTCAAACTATAAAATAAAATATTATTATATACTTAAATATGCATTTTATTTAGGTATTGATTAAATAAAATTTAGCGATAAATATACATTATATTTATCTAAATTATAATGGGAGGTTTTATGAGGGGTAAAACTCATTGTACTATAGGTGTTTTAAGTGTTATTCAAGCCTCATTATTATTTAATATACCAATATCTATTTTTAATATCATATTATCTGCATTTTTCTCTATTCTACCAGATTTAGATGAATCAAATTCAATAGTATCTGAAATATTTTTAAAAAAGAATACTTCTAAGTTTATTTTAAAAATCACAATATATTTGATAAATGTATTTATATTTTTTATATCACTTAAAATAAATGATAACTTTTTTTTAAGCTCATTAATAACATTTATATCTATTTTTATAATAGAGTCAAAGCTTAATCATACTTTCTTAAGAAAAGTATTTATATCATTAATATTTATACTTCTCGGATTTTGTCTTTATTTAGTTAATATTAAAATATACTTTTCTATATTTTGCTTTATGCTTGCCACATTTCCTTGGCTAAAACATAGAAGTTTTTCTCACAGTATATTTGCAATAATTATAGTATATTTTTTATTAAAACAAATCGAGCTAATAACTAATATATTAAATTTATCATTTTTTGGAACTATAAGTTATGCTAGTCATATATTTTTAGGAGATTTATTTACAAGATCAGGTATTCCTCTTTTATATCCTATTAGTGATAAAAAGTTTTCTCTAGGATTTTTTAAAGTAGGTGGCTTTTTAAATAACGCTATAGAAATAATATTTATTATGATTTTAACTACATTAGTAGTTTTCACTATAATAAATAAATTTAATTTATTAAATTTATCAATGTTATGGCCCTTTTAGTTATTTTAATAATTTAATAAAAAAATACTTAAAGTATTAAAACTTAGCTAAATAAAAAAGATATTAACACAAATTGTGTTAATATCTTTTTTATTTAAATCATATTTAAACTAATAATCTTATGTAAATTGTTAATTAGAGCATATACCTTACTTTTTATTATTCTCAACTTCATTAAATTTAGAATTTAATATTAATATATCTACTCTTCTATTTTTAGCCTTACCTTCTACTGTATTATTATCAGATTTTGGTCTATATTCTGAATAACCTATTGCTGATATTTTTTGAGGATTTATTCCACCATTATTTATTAAAATCTGCGCTACGTTACTAGCCCTCATTACTGATAAATCCCAGTTAGATTTAAATATTTCATTGTGCATAGGCACATTATCTGTATAACCTTCAACTCTTATATAACTATCCTTTACTAAGGATTTATTTATAATCTCACTTATTTTAACAAGTTTATTAACTTGATCTGGTTTTACGTCTGCTTTACCACTATTAAAGAATAATGAATCATTAAAGCTAACAACTAATCCTCTTTTTTCTATTGTTGTATTAACACTACCTGAAAGATTATTTTCTTTTAGATACTTATCTAACTTTTCTTTTACTTTCTCTAACTTTTCATTTTCACTTAGGCCATTTCCAGTTTCTCCACCCATATTGCTTCCAGTATCTGCTATAGCTGCTCCATCACCCATAGCCTCATTTAAAGCAGTTGTAAGTTTTTCATATTTCCCTTTATTTATACTACTCATTGCATACATTATAATGAAAAATATCATTAATAATGTTATAAAGTCTGCATAGGAAAGCAACCAACGTTCATGGTTTTCATGCTCTTCTTCTTCTTCAAATCTATTTCTTTTTTGCATGATTAACCCTCCAATTCAACGTGTTCTAAATATCTTTCTTCTAACTTAGCTTGATCCTTTTTATCTAAAAAACCTTTAAGAGTTTCTATAAATATTGTTGAGCTTACTTCTTGTTGAATTAATGTTATACCTTCCATTATAATTTCTTTTTCTAATTGTTCATTTTTTCCTAAATTTTTAAGTCTAGTTCCAATTGGAAGGAATATTAAGTTGGCACTTCCAAGTCCATAAAGAGTTGCTAAGAATGCAGCCGATATACTACCTCCTAGTGCATTCATATCTGCACTTGCTAGTCCTCCAAGAACGTGTATAAGACCTAAAACTGTACCAACGATACCCATAGTTGGTGCTGTTCCTCCAGCAGAGTCAAATATAGCTGCACCAACCTTATGTCTTTTAAAACTCATTGATGCTTCAATTTCTAACATATTTCTAAGCTCTTCAGGGTGAACCCCATCAATAGCTGATAAAAGTGCCTTTTTCATAAAAGGATCCATTTTTTCTTCTTCGTCTACTTCAGCTTCAATACTTAAAAAACCTTCTTTTTTTACTTTGTCTAATACATGATTAAGATATGCTATTACTTCTACTAAGTCTGCTGATTTTCTAGTAAAAGCAACTTTTAAAATTCTACCTATATTTTTTAATTGTTTAGGAGTAAATGATGTACCTAAGGAACCAATTGTTCCTCCAAATACTATTACAAGAGGCGTCCAAGAAACAAGAGCACTAGCATGCCCTCCTTCACCCATGAAACCTAGTAATAAAAATCCAAAACCTAAAAATAATGATATTAAACCAGTCATAATTCAATGTCCCTTCTATATTTTTTGTATCTTTAGAAAGCTTTACTATTCTAATATTTATAATTTATATTATCGGCTTTTATCATCATATATTAAGTATGTTTTTATATATTTAACATGTTTTTATTTATATAGCTTATGTAGCTTTTATACATTATTAAGTAAACACATTTAATAAATATCCATAATCAAAAAGGCATCTATCTTTTGATAGATGCCTTTTTATCTAGTAAAAAATATAATTATATTTTTATTTAGAACAATCTTCACATAGTCCGTAAAACTTTAAATCATGATCCATTATTTCAAATTTGTATGTTTCTTGTATTTGTCTTTCGATTGAGTCTAGTAAATCTTCTTTAACCTCTATTATCTTTGAACAGTTTTTACATATTAAATGATGGTGATTATGGCTATCTTCTTTATCTAGGCATATTTCATATCTTATACATCCATCGTCTAAGTTAAGCTTTGATATAACCCCAACATCATCTAATAACTGCATAGTTCTATAAACTGTTGCTAATCCGATTTCAGGACAATCTACTCTAACTAAATCATATATTTCTTCACTGCTTAAATGTTTATCTGTATTTTTTATAAGTATTTCAACTATTGCTCTTCTTTGTGGTGTTATTTTAAATCCTGTTTCTTTTAATTTATCTTTTAATAACTCCATTGTATTCATATAATATCACCCTTATTTTCAATTGATAATCTTTATTAATTATTTTATTTGATAATGGCCATTTTGTCAATAATTTATAGACATTTTATTTGTTATATATAAAACCATTTAGAATTTTCAGATTTTCTTCTTTGTCCCACTTTATAACATACTTTTTACTTTCATTGCTTATACCTTCATCTCTATACTTTTCTACTGGAAACTCCAATTGCTTTATCTCATAATTAGCTAACTTTTGAGATATTAATGCTAATTTAAATATTTTATCAATAGATATATTTACATCTATATGTTTAACTACACTACTTATAACCTTTGGATAATCTTTTAAAGGTATATTAGTTAATTTGTTTGCTATATCAGTTAATATTTTTCTTTGTCTTTCATCTCGCTTATAAATGGTATCCATCTTCCTTATTCTTGCATAAGCAAGAGCTTGGTATCCATTTAATTTATTATTTCCTACTTTGTCTATATACTTTATATTACCCTCATTTTGAGAATTTAAATCATAACAGACTTCTATAGTTTTATTAAGGTATTCTATTTCTTTTTGACTAACGTCTACTTCTACCCCTCCTATAGTATCTACTATTTCTATAAATGATTTAAAATCTACTACTGCATAATCCTTTATATCTAAATTAAAATTATTATTTATTGTTTCTAAAAGTAGTTTTTCCTTACCATAAGCATATGCATGATTTAATTTTTCATATCCTATATTAGGTATATTAACTAATGTATCTCTGGCTAGGGACGTAAGCCTTAGAGCTTTATTTTTAGTATCTATAGTTAGTATTATCATACAATCAGACCTTGATGGTTTATTAGTATTTGAACTATCTGTCCCAATTAGAAGTATATTTTCAATATCATTTTTACTATTTTCTAAACTACTATTTTCTAATGAGTCAATCTTTTGTGTTATACAAATAAGTATTATAAAAAGACATAATATAAATTTTTTCATTATCATTACTCCTTATTCTTATTTGTAAATATTTTGCCTCACTATTATATTTTTACTCAAAAAATTTACTATGCTTAAGCGACGTATCGACGAAATATTTCATTTTACCAATTATATATCTTATCTAACTTATGTTTGCATCAATCTCTCAAACTAAGTATCAGTAAAATATTTTAAATTTTATATATTAAACTACTATAAATTATCCTAAAACTAAATAGTTTATAATACCTTAATATATAAAAAACTACCTATTGCTAGGTAGTCTTTTTATTATTCTTCGTCTTCGTCGAAGTTTAATCCTTCTTCTTCCATTAATGTGTTGTATACATCAACAACTATTTCATATTCTTTGTCATCTTCTAATGGAACTAATATTTCGCCTTCTTCATCTTGGTCAATTCTAAATACTAAAGCTTCTTCTGTTTCTTCTTCTAAAGGAACTAATATAGCATATTCTTTTCCTTCTGCTTCTAGTGTTAATATTATTTCAAAAGCACTTTCTTGGCCATTTTCATCGATTAAGTTTATTATATTTTCTTGCATGTTATCCACCTCTAATTCTATTTATTAACTATATTATATATCATAAACTAGTTAATTTATATATATTTTAAAAATTTCTTTGTCTATCTAAGTATCCTTGAAGTATTATTACAGCAGCTACCATATCTATAACACTTTTTCTATTTTCTCTTCTAACATTACCT
This sequence comes from Romboutsia sp. 1001216sp1, assembly GCF_039841805.1. NCBI lineage: Bacteria > Bacillati > Bacillota > Clostridia > Peptostreptococcales > Peptostreptococcaceae > Romboutsia > Romboutsia sp. 1001216sp1. The sequence goes on along the minus strand of NZ_JBDPHA010000004.1, from coordinate 147,054 downwards.
TGTATAAGTGTTCTTTCTGCTGCTACTGTTGATAATCTTTCATCCCAGTATTCTATTGTTATTCCCGTTTCTTCTTGTAATAATTCACAAAACTTTATTACTTTTTCACCTTGTGGACCTAATGTTCCATTCATATTCTTAGGTAACCCTGAAACTATCTTAGTTACTTGTCTTTCTTTTATTATTTCTTTTAATGCTTCTATGTCTTTTTTCTTCCCTATTCTCTTTACTGTTTTAACTCCTTGTGCTGTAAGACCCATTAAGTCACTAACTGCAACTCCTATAGTCTTATCACCAACATCAAGTCCCATTATTCTTCCGTCTAGCATTTTTTTCTCCTTAAATTTTAAGATAGGTCAGGTTTTAACCTGACCTTTATGGTTTAATTTTTATTGTCTTCTTTGTTAAATATTATCATATTTATACTTATAATTATTATTGGTATAAGTATGTATATTGATGCAGTTGAAGCTGCTACTATTCCTGAGTCATTAACTAAAAGTGTAACTATACATCCTACCATAGATGCAATAAATCCTTTAAATAATATAGGATATTTCTTAGCTATGTCTCTAAAGTGTCTAGGTGGCTTAAATATAAACATAGCAATTATAAATATTCCTGCTAGCAATATATTAACCCATACACTAGTTTGAGCTAACTTCATATTCATTTGTATCTTTCTACCAAATGTTTGTAGTATAGCTCCTGGTCCATTTACTAGTATTTGATTTACAAATACAGATAAATGAGATTCACTTCCTGATACTACGTCTAATACTGCAAAGGCTACAACTACAGCTACTGCTGCTACTCCTAGTAATATAACCTTTTTAAAGTCTAATTTTACATCATATATAAGTAGTATAAATAATAAGTATGCTACTGATTCAGATATAGCACCACCAACGTTGGCTCCCATAGAAGGATATGCACTTGTTATTAGTATTACTATACTCATTAGAGCTACTAACCACTTAGGTATTTTTTTGTAATTTAGAAGCACTGCCATAGCAAATACAGCACTTGCTATTGTTACTCCTTCATATTCATTACCTATACCGTAGTATCTTGCACCTATTATAGCATCATAACTCATTATATTGTTTCTCATTAAATATGTTCCAAATACGGAGTCAATAACTATAACAATTATAGTTACTAAAGCAAAGAATCCCATTTGCTTTATATCATCTTTAAATAGCTTTCTACCTAATATATAAAGAATTAGTGTAGTAAGTACTATCCCAGCTGTTATAGTCATAGGTGTCTTAAAATTAAATACAGGTGCCAGAAGTAGTGCTAGTGGCATTATTATCCCTAATTTTATAAGCTCTTTTAATACATTAAATACTCGTTCTTTGTATGGTACATATTTTCTAAGTAATATAGCAATCATTCCTATTACCCAAGAAGCTGACACTATACCAACAAATGTATTTACTACATTTGCTCTTATGTCAGATACTGAAACCATTTTTACAAATTCATGTTGAATATAACCTATGTTATCATCCTTTTGAATTAATTCATAGCTTCTACCTACCATATTTTTATTTTTAAGTCCAAATTCATTTAAGATATCAACACCAACATCTATATTAGCAACTATTCCTTCTCTTCTAGTAGTTGCTGATGATAACAATCCTTTTTTATTTCCTTCAAACTTTATTATAGGAGATAATCTTCTTCTGTTTTTGTAGTCTAGATCATTTGGAAATGCACTACTTATATATACAACATCATTTTCTCCTACCATATTAAATACTTCTTTAAGGTATTTATTTATATTTTTAACTATATTTGCCTTCATACTTTTGTATGTATTATCATTTAAGAATAATCTATATTGATCTAATCTATATGTATCTCCTAAGTCAACAAATATAGCATCACTTTCATTGTAATATTTTTGAGTTTCTTTTATAAGTTTATTATAATCTGTTCTTATTCCATACGGCATAGATTCATCTTTTACATTAATATTATCAATGTTTCCACCATCTATTCTTCCGTACTCATCCATTGCAACTAAGCCTATATTTCTATTTTTTACAAGCTCTCCATTTTCAATCTTGTCACTATTTCCAAGAACTGCTGTTTTTAAATTATTTTCAGATAATGTTTGTCCAAGGGCACCTAGCATTGATCCATATTGGCCATATTCTATATTATCATTTATAGATTTATTTATATCTATATTGTTTATTGCCTTTGGTTCTTTACCTGTTACGGATTTAAAAACTTTTCCATTTTCTTTAGTTAACTCTTGAAAATCTATATACTCTTGTGCAGATACATTAACTCTTCCTCCTGCACCCATACTAGCATAAGATCTTCTATCATCAGTACCTCCATCACCTCTTATATTCATAAGGGCAACATATCCTCTATTTTTTAATTCTTTTTTAAGAGTTGGTACACTTAGCATAGTATTTAAATTAGTTCTATTCATATTAATAAATATAACTTTGCCGTGTTCATCGGCAAAGCTATATTTTGGAATAGAAACTAGGAGTATCATTAATGTTATCAACACTGATACAACCTTTTTTTTCATAAGATTGACCTACTTTCTATTTAGATAATGTGTTATTACTTCCTCTAGTATTTCATCCCTTTCAAATCTCTTTATAACAGCCCTTGCATTGTTATGACTAGTTATATAACTAGAATCACCTGATAAGATATATCCTATTAATTGGTTTATAGGATTGTACCCCTTTTCAACTAGTGATTGATATACAAATTTTATTGTATCACTAATACTCATATTTTCAGATTCAAATCCTTCAAATTTCACAGTACTATCAAAATTATTATTCATGTTAAATCCCCCTTATTAAAATTATTTTATTTGAGATTTTACAACTTCACTAGCTCCATTTAATACTTCTTCTACTTTTTCTACATCTGGTGCACCAGCTTGAGCCATATTAGGTCTTCCTCCACCTTTTCCACCAGCTATAGCTGCTATAGATTTAACTATATTTCCAGAGTGTATTCCTTTATCTACTGCATCCTTAGTAGCAGTTACAACAAGATTTAACTTATCATCAGCTACATTTGCTAAAACAACAACTCCACTTTGTAATTTGTCTCTTAAGTTATCTGCTACTTCTTTTAAAGTATTCATATCCATTCCTTCGAATTTAGCAGTAACTAAGTTAACTCCATTTACATCAACCTTTGAATCAAGTACTGATTCTATTGATTGTAAACTCATCTTAGTTTTAACATCGTGTAATTCTTTAGCTAAGTTTTTGTTTTCTTCTAATAAAGCTACTACTCTTGTAGTTAAGCTATCTTCTTTAGTTTTTAAGCTTGAACAAACATTAGCTATTACATCTTCTTTTCCATTTAAGTAGTTGTAAACTGCCTTACCTGTTATAGCTTCTATTCTTCTAACTCCTGCAGCTACTCCACCTTCAGATAATATCTTAAACATTCCTATTTGAGAAGTGTTAGTTAAGTGAGTTCCTCCACAAAGTTCTATAGAATAATCTCCCATAGAAACAACTCTTACTTCATCACCATATTTTTCTCCAAATAAAGCCATAGCACCTTTATTTTTAGCATCTGTTATACTCATATTTTCACAAGTTATATCTAAAGCATCAAATATTATATCATTTACTTTTTCTTCTATAACTTTTATTTCCTCTTTAGTTATAGCTTCAAAATGAGTTACGTCAAATCTTAATCTATCTTCTGTAACTAAAGAACCTGCTTGATTAACATGTTCTCCTAATACTTCTTTTAATACTTTATGAAGTATGTGAGTAGCACTATGGTTTCTAGCACAAGCCATTCTTCTTTCTTTATCTACTTTAACAAATAAAGTTTCTCCTACATTTATTTTACCACTTCTTACAACAACTATGTGTTTTATAGTATTGTTTGGACCTTTTTTAGTATCAACAACATCTATTACGATATCTTCATTTTTATTAACTAAAGTACCTTTATCTCCTGCTTGACCTCCACCTTCTGGATAGAAAGTAGTTTTATCAAGTACTATTATAGCTTCATCACCTGCTTCAACACTTTCAACTATTTCATTATCTTTAACTATTGCCTTAACAGTAGCTTCTTCATTTAAGTTGTTATATCCTTCAAATGATGTGCATATAGACTTATCTAATTGAGATACTGCATCTTTTTCCCAAGCTACAGAGTCCATATTTCCTCTAGCATCTCTTGCTGCTTGTCTTTGCTTTTCCATTTCAGCATGGAATCCTTCTTCATCTATAGTCATATGTTCTTCTTCTAATATTTCTCTAGTTAAGTCAACAGGGAATCCATAAGTATCGTATAGTTTGAATGCATTTTCTCCACTTAATACTGTCTTTTCTTCTTTTCTTAAATCTTCCATATAAGAAGCTAATATTTCTATACCTTTATCTATAGTTTCATTAAACTTTTCTTCTTCTATTCTTATAACTTTTTGTACATAGTCTCTCTTTTCAACTAGCTCTGGGTAAGCTTCTCCACTTACTTTTATAACTTCGTCAACTAATTTATATAAGAATGATTCCTTCATTCCAAGTAATTTTCCATTACGAGCAGCTCTTCTAAGTAATCTTCTAAGAACGTATCCTCTTCCTTCATTTGATGGAAGTACACCATCTGATACTAAGAAACTAACACTTCTTATATGGTCAGTTATTATTCTTATAGATTTATCATTCTTAGCATCTTTTCCATAAGTTGTATTAGTTATTTTTTCAACAGAGTTTAATATATGCTTTATAGTATCGACTTCAAATATAGTGTCAACACCTTGCATTATACAAGCCATTCTTTCAAGACCCATACCTGTATCTATGTTTTTATGCTCAAGTGGGTTGTAGTTTCCATCTTCATCTTTGTTAAATTGAGAGAATACGTGATTCCAGAATTCTAAGTATCTATCACAATCACATCCTGGCTTACAATCTGGATTGTCACACCCATATTCAGGACCTCTATCAAAATGTATTTCTGAACAAGGACCACAAGCACCAGTACCTATTTCCCAGAAGTTATCTTCTTTACCAAGTCTAACTATTCTTTCTTTAGGTATACCTATTTCTTTTTCCCATATTTCGTAAGCTTCATCATCTTCTAAGTATACACTTACCCATATTTTATCTTGAGGTATGTTTAAATGTTCTGTAACAAATTCCCATCCCCACTTTAATGTTTCATGCTTAAAGTAATCTCCGAAAGAGAAGTTGCCTAGCATTTCAAATAATGTAGCATGTCTAGCTGTAACACCTACATTTTCTATATCACCTGTTCTTATACATTTTTGACAAGTTGACATTCTCTTGCTTGGTGGTACTTCAGCACCTGTAAAGTAGTTTTTAAGCGGTGCCATACCTGCATTTATTAATAATAAACTTTTGTCATTTTGTGGAACTAGTGAATAACTTGGTTGCACTAAATGACCTTTAGATTCAAAGAAGTTTAAAAATTTACTTCTTATTTCATTTAATCCCATTGATTGCATTATTTTTTCCTCCTTAATTATGTATTACAAATTTGCATATAAAAAAGCTCGCCACTATAACATAGTATAGGGGCGAGCTTATTCTCGCGGTACCACCCTACTTACTGAATATTCAGTATCTTCGGAAAACCTTAAGTTATAACGGAACTACCGTCGATTCATACTATTATTTCAAAATCGATACTCAAAGACTGCTTCAATTAATCTATCATAAGAACTCTCACCAATATTCTCTCTCTGTAAAGCTTCAATTAATTTACTATTTCTTTTCACTGCATTTAATATATTTGTTTTATTACATTATATTACTAAATTATGTTGAAATAATCAATAGTATTTTGCTACACATATAAATTTATATTCATATTGTTTCACAAATACTTGTAATTTTATCTTAGTTATTAATAAAATAGCTTTATAAAGCTAAGTCTATGATTCCTCCGCCAACTACAACATCACCGTTGTACATAACAACTGATTGACCTTTAGTTATAGCCCTTTGTGGCTCATCAAATACTATCTTTATAGCATCTTCTCCGTGCTTGTATACAGTAGCTGGTGATGGCTTAGCTGAATATCTAATTTTAGCTTCAACTCTTATAGGTTCGTCTTCTTTTACACCATCTATTGATATAAAGTTTACATCTTTAGCTATTAATACTTTATTAAATATATCTTCATTATCTCCAAGTACAACTGTATTTCTAACAGGGTCTATATCAACAACAAACATAGGCTTACCAAGCGCTATTCCTAGACCTTTTCTTTGACCTATAGTATAGTTTATTATACCTTTGTGTTTTCCTAATACATTTCCTTTAGTATCTACAAAGAATCCTTCTTCAATTCTTTTTTTAGAATGTTTTTTAACATATCCAGCATAATCATTGTCTTTAACAAAGCATATTTCTTGACTATCTGGCTTATTGTGAACATCCATGCCCATTTCTTTTGCTATTTCTCTAACTCTATCCTTTTCATAATCTCCTATAGGAAGTAAAGTATGTTCTAACTGTTCTTGAGTTAAGTTGTATAAAGCATAAGTTTGGTCTTTTTTATCCGTAACTGATTTTTTAAGTAAAAATCTTCCATTTTCTTCATCTTTTTCTATTTTCGCATAATGTCCTGTAGCTACATAATCACACCCTATTTGACGAGCTTTTCTAAAGAAGTCATCAAACTTTATGTGCTTATTACAAGCTATACAAGGATTAGGAGTTCTTCCATTTAAGTATTCATCTATAAATGGTTCTATAACTTTTTCCTTAAATACATCACTAAAGTTTAATACATAAAAAGGTATACCTATCTTGTCAGCAACTTTTCTAGCATCTTCAACAGCTGCTAATGAACAACATCCACCTTCATTTTCTATAAGTTCATCATCATCATCTTGCCATAGTTTCATAGTAACACCTATTACATCATATCCTTGCTTTTTTAAAAGATATGCTGCAACAGAGCTATCTACTCCACCACTCATACCGATCATAACTCTTTTTTTCATAACGTCACCTTCTTTTGTTAATTACATTTATCTCTTTATTATATATATTTTTATAACTTTTTAAAAGGATAATAGCATAATTTTTCAATATATAAAATATAATATCCCTTTTAAGTATTAACTTAAAAGGGATATTATATCATCTATTACTTAATAAATTACATTTCTTCCTCTTCTATATCATGGTGATGATCATGATCATCATCTATAACAACACCATCTAATTCTGGTATGTGTATATTGTGCTTTTTAGAATAATCTATTAAAGCTGATTTTATAGCTTGTTCAGCAAGTACTGAGCAGTGCATTTTAACTGGTGGTAAACCATCTAGCGCTTCAGCAACAGCTTTGTTTGTTACTGCTAATGCTTCATGTATAGTTTTTCCTTTTACCATTTCTGTAGCCATTGATGAACTAGCTATTGCAGATCCACATCCAAAAGTTTTAAATTTAACGTCTTTTATAACTTTTGTATCTTCATCTATATCAAGATATATTCTCATTATATCTCCACATTTAGCGTTTCCTACTTCACCTATTCCACTAGCATTTTCTATTTCTCCTATATTTCTTGGATTCATGAAATGATCCATAACTTTTTCACTATATTGCATGATGTTATCCTCCTTTAATTTTATATATTAAATCTTCCCGATATTATTTGTCTTTGTTTTCTTTTATAAATTTATCATATAGAGGTGACATACTTCTTAGTCTCTCTATAACTTTTGGTAATTGTTCTATTATATAATCTATATCTTCTTCAGTTGTAAAGTCTCCTATAGATAATCTTAAAGAACCATGAGCTATTTCATGAGGTAATCCTATAGCCATTAAAACATGTGATGGATCTAATGAACCTGATGTACATGCAGAACCACTTGATGCAGCTATACCTAACATGTCTAGCATTAATAGTATTCCTTCTCCTTCTATAAATTCAAATGAGAAGTTAACATTTCCTGGTAATCTATGTTCCATACTTCCGTTAACTCTTGTGTATGGTATATTTTCAAGTATTCCATCTATTAATCTTTTTCTTAATGCAGTAAGTCTTTCTATATGGTTATCCATATTTTCTTTAGCCATTTCTGCTGCTTTTCCATATCCAACTATTGCAGGTATATTTTCAGTACCAGCTCTTCTTCTTCTTTCTTGTGCTCCACCGTGTACAAATGAATGTAACTTTGTTCCAGTTTTGATGTATAAAGCACCTATTCCTTTAGGTCCATATATCTTGTGAGAAGACATACTCATTAAGTCTATATTTAATTCTTTAACATCTATATTAATATTTCCAGCTGCTTGAACTGCATCTGTGTGGAATATTATATTATGTTTTTTAGCTATTTCACCTATTTCTTTTATAGGTTGTATAGTTCCTATTTCGTTATTTGCAAACATTATAGTTATTAATATTGTAGTGTCTTTTATAGCTTTTTCTAATTCATCTAATTTAACTCTACCTTCAGCATCAACATCTAGGTAAGTTACTTCAAATCCATGATATTTTTCTAAGTATTCGCATACATGAAGTATACCATGGTGTTCTATTTTAGATGTTATTATGTGGTTTCCTTTATGTTTATTAGAGAAAGCAACTCCTTCTATTGCCCAGTTATCACTTTCTGTTCCACCAGCTGTAAAGTATATTTCATTTGGTTTTGCATTTATAAGGTTTGCTACTTGCCCTCTAGCTTTATCTAATGCAGCTTTTGCTTCTCTTCCGAATGTATGAAAACTAGATGCATTCCCAAAATAATCTGTTAAATAAGGCATCATTTCATCTAGTACTTCTTTTTTAACAGGTGTTGTAGCTGAATAATCCATATATAATCTTTTTTTTTCCATTTTGTATTCGCTCCAATCTACTTTAATAAATTTGTTATATCACAGTCTAATTTGTTTTTGTTGTAATCATCTATCATGTCTTGAAGGTTTATAGCATTTATTACATCCTCTATTCCCTTCTTTAATTTTTCCCAAACGACTTTTGTAACGCATATATTTGAATTTTCACAAATATCCTCATCTATAACACAATCTGAAATTGATATAGGTCCTTCTAGCACTACTAAAATATCCCCTACTTTTATTTCTTCAGGTTTTTTAGCTAGCAAATATCCACCTTGTGCACCTCTTACACTTTTAACAAGTCCAGATTTCTTAAGTGATGAAAATATCTGCTCTAAATATTGTTCTGATATATTTTGTTTTTTAGCTATATATTTTAATGGAACTGGTCCATTCTCTTCATTTAGAGATAATTCAAACATAGCTTTAAGCCCATATCTACCTTTAGTTGATAGTTTCATATATTATCACCCTTTACTCAATTACAATTCATAGTAATTTACTAGGTTTTATCTTCAATATTATTTTATTATATCCTAGTAATTTTGTCAACATTAAATTCATACTAATTTACTAGGTTTTATTTTTTCACATTCACTAATTAAAATGCTTTATTTATACTATATATATACCACCTTTTTTATAGCGTAAACATATTATTTTTTTAATTTTTCTAAATATTTTTTATAAGTAAAAAAGACCGTATTTAAACAGTCTCTTTATAATTACTTTTTTTGAATAGGAAATTAAAAAATCCTCTTATTCCATTAAACATAACTATTATTACAACCAGTATTATTATTCCAGTAATAGCTCCACTTGAATCTATAAATACATCCTTTATACTTCCAACTCTTCCAGCTACTGATAGTTGTCTCATTTCATCGTAATAAGCATATAAAGCACTTATTATAAATGCTAGTGTAGCTGATATAAATACTCTTTTAGTAAATACATAAAGCATTAAACATAAAGAAATGCCAATACATGCATATATACTGAAATGAGCTAATTTTCTAACTATATAACTTTTGCTTCCATATCTTTTCAAAACATTAAATACTTTATCTTTTATACTTATTAACTTACTATCTTTTAGAGTAACCTCTTGTCTTACTTCATCAACTATTTTAACAACTTTATCTGATTGTATTTTAGATACATTACCTTCTTGGCTTGAAAAATAATACATAGTTCCCATTGCTAAAATAACTAATACTAAGCAAATTATTTTTTTCATGGTAGTATCACCTCTTTTATATTTAATAATTATACATTATATAATTATACAAGTCCAATTTTTACAAAAAATATATCCTATAATACTCACTAAATAATAAAGTTTTTTCTTAAACTTTAGTCATGTCTATATTGTTTGAATATAAAATAGGGTATCTCCCAATAAGAGGACACCCTAAGCATAATAAATACTCCATTTTCCTATTTCTTTAAATCCTAATTTTCTATATATCTTTCCTGCTTCTTCATTATCATAAAATAAACACGGAATTTTTCCTTCTTCTAATAATTCTCTGCATAACTTGCTTATACATACAGTTGCATAACCTTTATTTCTGTAATTTGGATGAGTCCCTACACCAACTATAAGTCCATATTTTTGGCTTTCTAATGTACTCTTTGCCATAGCAACAACTTGTTTATCACATGGTATATAATAACCCCTTCCAGTTTTTAGAAGATTTTTTATGTTTTCTACTGTAGTGTTTTCAAATTCTTCTATAACTTCATATAATTTTACCACTTTACCTATATTACCAAATCTAATCTTTTTTACATTTGAACTTCTCATTGTATTTTCTAAATTTTTGGTTGTAAGTAACTTACAAAAACTAACTATTCTTTTTCTATTGATATTTAAATTATTTTCAAATTTTTCTAAACATGCTGTTTTACCACTTATTTCAGTATAATCTAATTTGTCTATAAAGTTAGAAAATCTCTTTACATTAAATTTAGAATGAGAATAAAATGTTAAAAAATCTAAATATTTAACTAATACTCCTTCTATATTGCCACTTCTATCTATATCTGCCCATACACTAAAAAAACTATTATCATATCCAAATCTTTCAATATCCCCAACTATAAATAAATTAAATTCAGGTTCCTTGCTTAAATAATCAACTACCTTCTTATGATATTTTTCATCTATTTTCAAAATCATATACTTCCCCCTGATATAAAAATCAATATATATATGAAAACTACCCTTATAATATTTTTATTATCAATAGTGGTTTTTATGATAATTTTATAATTGTTAATATATCTCCTTCTTATTAACCTTTATTTTTTAAATTTTCCCAATAAGCTTTAAAAGCCATCTCATTTTTATTTTTACCTGGATTGTAATATTTTTTATCTTTTATAAGTTCTGGCATGTATTGCTGACTTACATAATTATTTTCATAATTATGAGGGTATTTATAGTCTATACCTCTACCTAGATTTTTAGCACCACTATAGTGTGCATCTTTTAAGTGGACTGGTATATCTCCAACTTCTATATTATCTAAATCATATATAGCTGATTGTATAGCAGCGTATGTAGAATTAGACTTAGGACAATTTGCTAGATATATTGTAGCTTGTGCTAAAGGCAATTGTGCTTCTGGAAACCCTAGTTGATTTGCTGCGTTGACACAAGCCTCAACTATAGTTATAGCTTGGGGTACAGCTAGTCCTACATCTTCACATGCAATACACAAAAGCCTCCTAGTTATACTATTTAAGTCTCCTGCCTTTATAAGCCTTGCTAGATAATGTATAGATGCATCTATATCAGAACCTCTTATAGACTTATGAAATGCAGACAATATTGAGTAGCTATCATCTCCTTTATTGTCATAATTAAGTATCTTAACAGAAGAACATTCTATTGTATTATCTAGAGTTATGTTAATTTCATCAGAATTACTATCAATGCTAACATTAAATACAAGTTCTAATTTGTTTAAAGCACTTCTCATATCACCATTGCAAGTTTCTGCTATATATCTTATAGCCTTTTCTTCAACTTTTATTGTTTTGCTTTTATAGAGATTTCTTAATTTTTCTATTGAATTCATAAGGCCTATAAATATATCTTGTGAATTTATTTGTTTAAACTCAAATACTGAACATCTACTAAGTATTGCTTTATATATAGCAAAGTATGGGTTATCTGCTGTACTTGCTATTAAAGTTACTGATCCTTCCTCTATAACTTCTAGTAATGATTGTTGTTGTTTTTTATTTAGAGCTTGTATCTCATCTAACATTAAAATTATACCATTATAAGAAAATAGGTCTCTTTTAGTGGCCTCTATTACTTCTTTTATTTCTTTGACACCGCAGTTTACAGCATTTAGTTTTATATACTTTTTTCCTGTTGCGTTTGCTATTATGTTTGCTAAGGTAGTTTTACCTGTTCCTGGAGGGCCATATAAAATCATATTTGGTATAGTTTTATTTTGTATTAATTTATTTAATATTTTCCCTTTTCCTATTATGTGAGATTGCCCCACCATATCATCTATACTTTGAGGTCTAAATCTATCTGCTAACGGTTGCATATTACCTCCTAATATACTTGTATTAAATAAAGGTACCTATAAACATTTATAGATACCTTTTATTATTAGTAATTTGATTTTAATTTCTTTAATTCTTCTATAAGCTTGTCATTAAGTATTTTTATATGTGTCCCCTTCATACCTAACGATCTAGATTCTATTACTCCAGCACTTTCAAATTTTCTAAGTGCATTTACTATAACTGATCTTGTTATACCAACTCTATCAGCTATTTTACTAGCTACTAATAAACCTTCTTTGCCATCTAATTCTTCAAATATATGCTCTACAGCTTCAAGTTCTGAATAAGATAAAGTGCCTATAGCCATTTGTACTACCGCTTTCTTTCTCATTTCAACTTCTAATTCTTCACCTATAGCTCTTAATATTTCAAGACCTACAACTGTTGCACTATACTCTGCTATAACTAGATCATCATCATTAAACTCTTTATCATACCTCGATATAAGTAGTGTACCTAATCTTTGTCCACTTCCTAATATAGGAACTATTGTATTATATTTTTGTGCTCTTTCTGCTTCTAGAGGGAAGAACTCTAATAATTTTTCTCCTGTTAAGTTCTCTAATGTATCAGATACTTTTAGCATATTTTTAGTATACTCTTCTGGGAATTTTTTTTGTCTTGTCCCCTCTTCTTCTACTACCGAACTATCTTTTTCATCATTTAGGAATAAGCCTAATACTTTACCTTTAGAGCTTAGTATGTATATATTTGCACTTAACACCTCACCTAATGCTCCAGCTAATAAGTCAAAAGAAACATTACTGCCACCACTTGTTTGTAACGTTTTATTTATCCTTCTAGTTTTTTGTAATACTTCACTCGCCATTATAATTCATCTCCTCATGAAAATCAGCCTTTTCAGCTTTTCCCTATTCATCTATCTAAATTTTTATTCTTAATACGCATTATGCAATAGAATATTATCACAAAATCAAACCTTTTTCAATATAATAGGCCTTATTTTTCTAATTTTCGCTATTTTCATTCACTGGTTTTATATTATCGTTTTCTTTATTATTTAAATTCTTACAATCTTTATTAGAACATACAACTTTAGTTTCACCCTTTGTGACCTTTTCTACCATATATGACCCACATTCTGAACATAATTCTCCTGTTGGTTTATTCCATGCTACAAAGTCACACTCTGGATACCTAGAACAACCATAAAATGCTTTCCCTCTTTTAGATTTTCTAAGAATGATATCTCCTTCATGACACTTAGGACATTTTACGCCTATTTTATTAACTAGTGGTTTTGTCGTTTTACATTCCGGATAGTTTTTACATGCTATAAACTTTCCAAATCTACCGTATTTTATAAACATCTTTTCTCCACAGTTTTCACATACTTCATCTGTTTCCTCATCCATGTTTATTTTTTCTATACTTTCTTTAGCTATTTCTATAGCTTCTTTTAGTGGTTCATATGATTCTCTAACTACATCTTTCCACTTCATATGACCTTCTTCTATTTCATCTAGCTTACTCTCCATTTGAGCAGTAAAATCAGCATCTATAAACTTTTGGAAGTTTTTTTCTAGTATATCTGTGACTATTATCCCTAATTCTGTAGGATGTAAACTTGTACCTTGTTTTTCAACATATTCTCTATTTAGTATAGTTGCTATAGTAGGCGCATATGTACTTGGTCTACCTATACCTAACTCTTCTAAAGTCTTTACTAAACTTGCCTCTGTAAATCTAGCAGGTGGCTGAGTAAAGTGTTGAGTTGGTATTATATCTTCTATATCTAATATGTCACCTTCATTTATAGTTGGTAATATTTTATCTTCTCTGTCAGTAAAATTATATATTTTTGTATATCCATCAAATTTTAATTTTGATCCTGTAGCTTTAAATATATAATCATCTATCTTACACTCTACATTTAATATATCAAATACAGAGTCTTCCATTTGACTTGCAACAAATCTTCTCCATATTAAGTTATATAACTTAAATTGATCTTTAGTAAGATATTCTTTTATACTATTTGGAGTCTTTTCTACATATGTAGGTCTTATAGCTTCATGTGCATCCTGAACTTTTTTACTTTCTTTTTTATCTTTCTTGTCTTCTACATTTTTATAGTAGTTTTCTCCTATTTCACCTAGGATATAATCCTTAGCCTTTTCTTTAGCTTCTTCTGATATTCTCTTAGAATCTGTTCTTATATATGATATAAGACCGACAGTTTCTTTTTCTATATCTATACCTTCATACAACTCTTGTGCTATACTCATAGTTTTTTTAGTTGTAAAAGATAGTTTATTTGCAGCTTCTTGTTGAAGCATACTAGTAGTAAATGGCTTTGGCGCTGATTTTCTTCTACTCTTAGATTCTATTGATACTACATTCAATTTCTTACCTTTTATATCATCTAAGATGTTATTTATCATCTCTTCATTTTCAATTTCTATCTTCTCATTTTTCTTTGAATGAAATTTTAAATTAATATCTTCATTTTTTTCTGTTTTTGCATTTAGCTCTAATGTCCAATATTCTTTTGGTATAAATGCATTTATTTCTTTTTCTCTGTCGCATATTAATTTTGTCGTTACTGATTGAACTCTACCTGCACTAAGACCTTTTCTTATTTTTTGCCAAAGTATTGGGCTTATTTGATAACCCAAAAGCCTATCTAAAACCCTTCTAGCTTGTTGTGCATCTACTAGACTTAAGTCAATATTTCTAGGACTCTTTATAGCTTTTTTTATTGCATCTTTAGTTATCTCATTAAATTCTATTCTACACTGTTCATTTTCATCTAGATTTAATATATGAGCTAAATGCCAAGATATAGCTTCACCCTCTCTATCAGGGTCGGTTGCTAAATATACTTTCTTAGATTTTTTAGCTTCCTTTTTAAGTTCCTTTATTACGTCGCCTTTTCCTCTTATATTTATATATTGAGGATCAAAGTCATTTTCTATATCTACACCTAATTTACTTTTAGGTAAATCTCTTACATGACCGACCGAAGCTTTTACTGTATAATGGCTCTTCCCTAAAAATTTCTCTATCGTTTTAGCTTTAGCAGGCGACTCAACGATGACTAATGTTTTGGCCATAACCACACACCCCCACTTTTTATGTTATTTATGAATTTAAAATATATCTATTATTATTAATCTGTACTAAAATATCTCTTAATACTAATTCATTTAAAATTATGTTTACATATTTTATATCCATTCTAGTATTATCACAAATTTCATCTATATGCAAGGTTCCTTTATTTTTTATAGTATCTATTATAATACGAGATTTCTTATCTAAATTAATATTATCATACTTTTTTAAATTTTCTTGATTTTTATTATTAATAATTTTATATTCTTCTAAAATATCTTCTATACTGCATACCAACTTTGCACCTTCTTTAATTATTTTATGGCATCCTTCACTCATGGCAGAATGTATACTTCCTGGTATAGAAAATACTTCCCTTCCTTGTTCTAATGCAAAATCTGCAGTTATTAGTGCTCCACTTTTTATGGCAGCTTCAACCACTATAACTCCATCACTTATTCCACTTATAATTCTATTTCGCTGTACATAATTACTTGGATAGACTTTAGAATCTATACCATATTCAGATATTATAAGTCCATCATTTTCTAGTATTTCTTTACTCAAATATAAATTTTTTCTTGGTAAAATATTATCCACAGATGAACCTATTACAGCAACCGTTTTTCCACCACCTTTTATACAGCCCATATGCGAGTATGAGTCTATACCAGTAGCTAATCCGCTAACCACATTTATATTCATTTCTGATAATTTACTACTAATTGTTGTTGCACAGTGTTTACCATATGCAGTTGCTTTTCTTGATCCAACCATAGCAATTGATAGCCCTTCATTTAAAAGGTTTATATTTCCTTTATAATATAATAACTTTGGTGCATTATATATATTTTTTAGCTTACTCGGGTAATGATTATCTTCTATACTTACATATTTTATATTTCTCTCTCTTAATTTTTCTTTTATATTATCTAAATAAGCAAGACTTTTATATTTTACTATATTTTCCTTAATATTTAAATTTATATTTTCCATTTCATTTATTTCTTTATCACTTAAATGAATTATATCTTCTACTTTTAATCCATTTTTTAGCATTTTATCTATTATGTTATTACTTATCTTATCTATTGATTTTAGCCATAAATAAGCATCTTTTTTATCCATATGAGTCTCCTATTTAAAATATGTGTAATAAGCTTTTCTAAATGAAAAAGCTTCCATTATATGACTTGAATTTATATTTTCACTTTCTTCTAAGTCTGCTATAGTTCTCGATACTTTTAATAGTTTAGTGTAACTTCTGTTACTTAATTTATATTTTCCTAATATTAGATTTAATGTACTTAAACCATCACTTTCTAGCTTACAATAATCTAGTAACTTTGATGATTTTATCTCATCATTAGTTTTAATTAAATCATTTTCAAATCTTTTATTTTGAATAATTCTTGCTTTCTCCACTCTATCTCTTATAACATCAGAATTTTGTGAATTATCACTCTTAATTAACTCGTCATATGGTATTGAGTTAACTTCCACAAATATATCAAATCTATCTAATAGTGGTCCTGACAATTTATTTATATATCTATCTATGTCAATTTTTTTACATCTACACTCCTTATCGGACATAAAATATCCACAAGGACAAGGGTTCATAGCACCTACTAAAAGCACATTACAAGGATAGGTTATATTTTGCTTCACTCTAGATATATTAATAACTTTATCTTCTATAGGTTGTCTTAATGTTTCAAGTATTTTTCTATCAAATTCAGCTATTTCATCTAGAAATAATACACCTCTATGAGATAAAACAATTTCACCTGGAGTCGCTTTTTGACCCCCTCCTATTAATGCTTGCTTAGTTGAAGTGTGGTGTGGTGATCTAAAAGGTCTTTTTGTAATAATACCTTCATTATCAGAAGTCATTCCACATGCACTATAAATTTTAGTAACTTCTAACATTTCATCTTTTTGAATTTTCGGAAGAATCGTTCTTATTCTTTTTGCTATCATAGTTTTTCCCGAACCTGGAGGACCAATCATTAACATGTTATGATTTCCTGCTGCTGATATTTCTGCTGCTCTTTTTACAAAATAATTACCATAAACATCTTTAAAGTCTTCATCATAAC
Source organism: Romboutsia sp. 1001216sp1 (assembly GCF_039841805.1). Taxonomy (NCBI): domain Bacteria; kingdom Bacillati; phylum Bacillota; class Clostridia; order Peptostreptococcales; family Peptostreptococcaceae; genus Romboutsia; species Romboutsia sp. 1001216sp1. The sequence goes on along the minus strand of NZ_JBDPHA010000004.1, from coordinate 129,422 downwards.
CTATATTTTCTTTTCTATCTTGTTTTTTAGTTTTTATAATTTCATCTTTATCTATATCTATATCACCATTTAAATAGTCTATACATTCTTTTAAGCTGCTAACAGGTATTATATCTATACCATCAATAAAAGAACTTTCTAATATATTATCTTTAGGTATAAATACTCTTTTTATCTTGTTTTCTTTAGCCCCTATTACCATAGGAAGTATTCCTTTAACTTTTCTTATATTTCCATCTAAAGATAATTCACCTATAAACAAACTACTATTTAAATACTCATCATCTTTTTTTATAAGATTTTTAAGTATACCAATGGCTATTGGCAAATCAAAATAAGCTCCTTCTTTTTTCATATCTGCAGGAGATAAATTTATTACTATTCTAGAATTTAAAAACTTATATCCACTATTTATTATTGCTGATTTAACCCTATCTCTTGATTCTTTTATTTCTACTCCTGCAAGACCTACAATATTAAAACAGGGTATACCATTTTGTATATCAACTTCCACCTTAACAATAAAAGATTCTATTCCTATTAAATTACTTGAATTTATAATACTTAGCATTTTAACTCCTCTAAAAAGCATTTTCTATATGGTTAATCTTTTTATCCATAAAATATACTTCTATAACATCAAATCGAATTTTACTATCATAAATTTTTTTTGCAAATATATAATGTTTTGCTGTATTTGTTATCTTTTTTATTTTTTTATTATTTATTGCATCTCTTCCATATCCAAATCTTAAATCCATTCTTGATTTAACTTCTACAAATACTAATTCATCTTCAAATTTTGCTATTATATCTATTTCTCCACTTTTTATTCTATAATTAGTATCTAATACCTTAAATCCTTTTTGTATTAAAAATTCACAAGCTATTTTTTCTCCTAAATTACCTTTTTCTTTATTATTCATAGCTTCTCCTAATTCAAAAACTTTTTTGTAATTATATCCTCCTATATATTTATGTATACTACTTTTTACTTTTTTGATTGAATTTTTTATAAGTTGCTACTAATATTACTTGTAGAGGGGGGATTTTAATGTCTAGGTCTAAAAGACTTATTTATAAAAAGAAAAAGAAAAGATTATTAAAAAATAGAATTATCTTTTTATCTTCTTTCCTTTTTATACTAACTTTTTCATTTTTAATATTTACATATGGTAATAATCAAAAAAATAATAATACTACATCAAGTAATCCTAAAGTTGTACAAGCTCTATCTTCAGCTAAAGAAACTTCGACTCTCACCTTAAGCACTGCAGGAGATATTATGACCCATATGCCTCAACTTAAAGCTCAGTACGATAATTCATCTAATACATACAATTTTGACAATAACTTTCAGCATGTAAAACACATCTTAGAAAATGACGACTTATCAATAGCTAACCTAGAAACTACTTTAGCTGGTACCTCAGTACCTTATTCTTCTTATCCTACTTTTAATACGCCTGATAATATTATAGATAGTTTAAAATATGCAGGTATTGATATTTTATCTACCATTAATAATCACTCTTTTGACAAAGGTGATTTAGGTGTTAAAAGAACATTGGATATTTGTAAAGAAAAAGAAATAGAAACTATAGGCACCTCTAATAAAAATGAAAATAGGCACATTATAAAAGAAATAAATGATATATCTTTAGGTATAATTGCATTTAGCTATGGTGAAATAATAAATAATAACAAATATTTAAATGGAATAAAAATATCAGATGGATCTAAAGATAATATGAACATATTTGATATGCATGATGTTAACAAGGCTTTTAATACTATAAAAAAAGAACTAGATAAAATAAGAAATACAGATACACAAATAGCTGTTTTACATTGGGGTAATGAATATCAAAGGACTCCCAGTAAATTTCAAAAAGAGTTAGCTCAGAAGCTATGTGATTATGGAGTAGATATAATAGTAGGTTCTCATCCTCATGTTGTACAACCTGTAGAAATAATACGTTCTAAGGATAATTATACCAATACCTTAGTTATATATTCTTTAGGAAACTTCATATCAAATCAAAGACAAGAACTTTTAAACACACCTTACACAGAAGATGGCCTTATAGTATCTATCGAACTTACTAAAGATCATACAAAAAATCAAACCTTAATATCATCAGTAAATTGTATTCCAACTTGGGTTAATAAATATAAAGGCTTTAACAAGGATGTATATGAAATAATTCCAATATACTCTAAAGAACAACTACTTGAAATTAACAATTTACCTATGGAAAGACTAAAACTTTCTTATGAAAATACAGTATCTCAAATAAAAACTTCAGATATAATTAAAGTTCCGCAAAATATTTTTGAGCAAAAGTAAAAGTCTCTCCTAATTATTAGGAAAGACTTTTATTTTTATATCTATTTATATATAACCTTTTCATCTATATCATCTATACTTTGACATCCTGTTAATATCATAGTTGAACTTAATTCATTTTTAAGTTTTTCTACATAAGATTTAACACCTTCTGTTTGACCTCCAAAAGATGCTGTTACAAATGGTCTTCCTATAAGTACTGCATCTGCCCCTAGTCCTATCATCTTAAGAACATCTACACCACTTCTAATTCCACCATCTACAAGTATAGTTATTTTTCCTTTTACTGCCTTAGATATATTAGGAAGTACATCTGCTGCTCCAGGAGTACAGTCTAAAACTCTACCACCATGATTAGATACAACTATTGCATCAACTCCAGCCTCTACTGCCATTAAAGCATCTTCAACTGTCATTATACCTTTTAGTATAAATGGTAAATTTGTAGACTTTTTAAGTTCTTTTATAGCATTTACATCTTTAGGTACAACCTTTTTACCATGCATTGAAAGTGTTACAAGGCCACATGCATCAACATCTACACCTACTGCTATTGCCCCTGCTTCTTCTGCAAGTTTTATTTTATTTATTATGTCATGATTTTCCCAAGGCTTTATAAACACTATACCTTTACCATTATTTTCTTTAAGTACTTTTAAGTTTTCTATTAAAAATTCATCTATAGCAGTATCTCCTACCATAGCATATACCCCTGAATCAATACATCCTTTAACTACAGGTTCTATATATTCTCTTTCTGATATTTGTCCACCCATATTTAAAGTTGTTCCTGTAATTGGTGCAGCAAATATTGGAGCATCCATTTTTTGACCAAATAACTCTATACTAGTATCAGGATTACATACATTATGTACTACCCTCATATTTATCTTAACTTTTTCTAAACTCTTATAGTTCTCAGTGAAAGCTGATCCACTTCCTTTACCTCCCATACCAGGCACTTCTCCTGCACAGGCTACACCATTACAAACTTTACAAACCCTACAGCTTCCATTAAACTTTTCTCTAGCATTTTTTTCTAGTTCTTTAAAATTCATCTTAACTTCCCCCATCTTAAATTGTATAGTTTTGCTTTATAATTTATGGTATTTTTATATTTGTATTAATTATAGCACATTTTTTAAGAAACTCTTTCTATGTATAGGAGTTATACCATGCTTTTCTATAGCTTCGTAATGTTCTTTAGTTCCATATCCCTTATGGCCTTTAAATCCATATTCAGGATACATCTCATCATACTGATACATTAAATTGTCCCTTGTAACCTTTGCTAATATACTTGCTGCAGCTATTGATATAGATTTTGAATCCCCTTTTATTATAGGATTTTGAACAATATCTACTCCTGGTATAGTAGCTGCATCTATTAATAGATAGTCTGGACTTTTCTTCAAGCAGTTTAAGGCTTTTTTCATAGCCATATAAGTTGCATTTAATATATTGAATTTATCTATTTCTTCATTATTTACTATTCCTATACCATAATCTAGGGCTTCTTCCTTTATTATATCAAATAGTTCTTCTCTTTTAGCTTCACTTAGCTTCTTAGAATCATTTATTCCTTCTATCTTAGTTCCTTGTTTAAATACTACAACACTAGCTACCACAGGCCCTGCTAATGGACCACGTCCTGCTTCATCTATACCACCTATATATATATATCCTTTTTCATAACCTTCATTTTCAAATTCGTTTATCTTTTCTAATCTCTCTTCTTCTCTTCTTATAGCATCTAATTTTTTAGCCATTTTTACAGCTAAACTTTGAACTGATTTTCTCTCATCTATTTTCAAAATTTCTATATATTTCAAATATTCATCAGTACTTATATTTTCTATTATTTCTTTAATTTCTTTTACACTTTTATCTTTCATAAATTTCTCCTTGGATTACTTTATATTGTCTATTTATATATAAATATATATTTTTATTTCCTTCTATTAATATATTAACATATATTTGATAAACTATAATATAGTTCATTGTTTATATATTTATACCTTATAAATTTATAAAATAAAAAATCGTTGGTAATTAAACCAACGATTTTTTATTTTATCCAACTCTATTAATATCAGCACTTGATAAATCTTTAGATGTTGGTATAAAGTTACCTACTAATAATCCTATTAATACTGGAACTATCCAGTTAAATCCTAGTGGTGCAAAAGGTAATTTTGTTACAAGTGGTATTGATATTCCCATTGAATTAGCAACAGTTAATACACTTATAAGTAATGCAGCATATGTGGCACCTTTGAATGCATTATCATTTTTAATTCTTTTACCGAATATTGTCATTATAACTAATACAACTGTCGCTGGGTATATCATATCTAATATTGGAGCTGAGAATTGTATTATTGTACTTACTCCAAAATTTGAAACTATTGCACTAAATATACAAACTACTGTAACTATAACTTCATACTTTAATCTTCCATTAGTTATTTTTTCAAAGTATTGAGCAGTAGCTGATGTAAGACCTATAGCTGTCGTTAAACATGCTAAACCTACTATAAGTGCTAGTATTATTTTTCCTGGTTGTCCAAGTAAAGATGCAGTCATCTCTACTATTAAAGATGTTTGAGATACATCTACTCCATATATTTTAGAAACTGTAGCTCCAAGATATGTTAGTCCTCCATATACTAAACATAGACCTAAAGCTGCAACCATTCCTGCTTTTAATGTTAACTTAACTTTTTGATTTTCTTCTGTATATCCTTTATTTACAAGAGATCTTATTACAACAGTTGAAAGTGCTACTGCACCTAACGCATCCATTGTTTGATATCCTTGCTTAACTCCTTCGGCAAATACTCCATCAATCATAGGACTTGGATTTATTTCGCCTAATGGAGATATTATCCCTTTAACTATTAAAACACCTAAAGCTACTAATAATGCTGGTGTTAAAAACTGGCCTATTATGTCTACAACTTTTGATGGCTTTATAGTTAGTACAAATGTAATAGCAAAGAATATTACTGAGAATAATACCGGATTAAATCCATTAAATAAAGGGTGAACTCCCATTTCGAAAGTTGTTGCTGCTGTTCTTGGTATTGCTAATAATGGTCCAAGACATATCATTATAGCTGAACCTAAAATTATTGCTAATGTTTTTCCTGATCTTCCCAGAACTTTACTTACTTCTCCATTACACTTTGCTGATGCTGTTACTGCAAGTAATGCAAGTCCTACATCGGCTAGTATAAATGCTACAAATCCTATTAGCCAACTAGACCCTGATATTACTCCTAAATATGGAGGGAATATTAGGTTCCCTGCTCCAAAGAACATGGCAAATAGTGCAAATCCTACAACTACTACATCTTTAGTTGTTTTGTTCATATTAACGCCCCCTTAAATTCCTTCGAATTTACATAGATAAGTTTAAATATTAAATTATTTTTATATTAATGAATTATTTAATATTTTGAATTAAGTATAACATCTTTATTTTCAAAACGTCAACAATATTAAAAATATACTAACTTTTTTAAATATTCTGTATATTTTCATTTTCGCTTTGTATTACATCATTTTTCTACAAATATCTTTCCCTATTTCATATTTTTTATTACCTTTTTCAATATTTTCAGTATATTTTTTAATCTTATTTAAATTTTACAATATATGGTTTAATACTGTCAATTCATTTTTGTTATTTTTCTAACTATTCTATTTTTTACAATTATATTTTAATAACGTTTTCTTACTATTTTCAATAGTTTGAGCGTTATTTTATATTTCTAAATTTTTTTATTATTTTGTATAAAAATATCTAAAAGAATGTAAAAAAAGCATAGATAATTATCTATGCTTTTTCATTAAATTACAGCTTCTTGTTTGTGTACTTTTTCATCTTCTTTTTCTGCTTTTAATTCTCTATATAAAACAAATGCTGTTATTGCAGTTGCTAGAAAATCTGCTACTGGTTGAGCATACCAAACCCCATCTAATCCAAAGAATTTTGGAAGAATCATAATCATAGGCATAAGTAATATAAATTGTCTAAGTAAACTTAAGAACATTGCTATTTTAGCCTTACCTATAGATTGTATATAGTTTGATCCTGTTATAGATATTCCTATTATAGGTATCATTAATAGATATATTTTAGCTCCATTAATTGATACTTCCATAAGCTTAGGATCTTTATTAAACATTCCTACTATAACATCTGGTATAGTTTGTATTAATATCCATCCTGCAGTTAATATAACTATAGATATTAATGCAGATATCTTGAAAGCTTTATTTGCTCTTTTATATTTTCTTGCACCAAAATTAAATCCTATTATAGGTTGGGAACCTTGGTTAAGACCAAATATTGGCATTAAGAATATCATTGATATAGACGATATTGTAGCCATAGCACCTATAGCTAAATCTCCCCCATAAATCTTTAAAGCATTATTTGATATAACTTGAACTAGGCTTGTAGCAAGCTGCATAGCAAAAGGTGCTGACCCTATAGCAAATATTATTTCAACTAAATGTTTATCTAGCTTTAAACTAGACTTATGAAACTTTAGATTAGATTTACCTCTTGCATAATACATAAGACCCCATAAAGCAGTTACTATTTGAGATGTTACTGTCGCAATAGCTGCTCCTTGTATACCTAATTTAAATCCAAATATTAATACTGCGTCTAAAACTATATTTGTCATACATCCTACTATCATTATTAATGCTGCAAGTTTTGGATTTCCATCACCTCTGATGGTATTGTTTAATGTATACGCTAGTACATTAAATATAGTACCACCTAAAATTATATATATATATGATTTCGCATAACCAATTGTACTACTACTTGCACCAAATATTCTAAGTATTTGATCTCCAAATATTATACCAAATGCGCTTATTAATAACCCTATTATTATTGATAAAGTTATACTATTTCCTATAATTTTTTCTGCATCTTCTTTTTTCCCTTGACCTAATTTTATAGATATATTAGTAGTAGCTCCTATACCCACCAACATTGCAAAAGCTAACATTATAGTCATTATAGGAAGACATACTCCAACACCAGTTATAGCTAATGGTCCAACACCTGGTATATTACCTATAAATATTCTATCTACTACATTATAAAGTGCATTTACCATCATACCTATAATAGCTGGAACTGAATATTTTAGTAATAATTTACCAATGGACTCTGTTCCTAGTATTTGTTCATTTTTCATAATTTTCCCTCCTTTATATTGCACTACATATTTTTTTTAATAATATAATCATATTTTCTGATTCTTCTTTGTCTAAATTAGACGTTATAACTTCTTCCCAACTAGACATTATTGCATAAATATCATTTTTTAAGTCTTTACTTTTATCTGTTAAATATACCTTATATGCTCTTTTATCATCTATGTTCTTTTCTCTTATTAAAAATCCTTGTTCTTCTAGCTTCTTTATCGCTCTTGCAGTTGTTCCTTTATCTATATTTAACACATCTGATAGTTCTTCCTGATTTCTACCATCCTGTCTGTAAAGTTCTAATAAAAACATAACTTGCCCAGAACCTATTCCTAATTCATTTAATCCCTTTGATATAAATGAATTGCCTTTTCTATATATTTGAGATATATATCTACCTATATGTTCTCGTTTTTTACCCAAAAAATCACCACCTAAATATAACACATATTTTAGAGTAGTTGCATAGACAACTATATTAGTATATCTCATTTTAGTTGTCATTGCAACTATTTTATCATATAATTTTTTAACTTTAATTAAACCACTTAAACTCAAAACCTGTTGTAATATAAATACCAACTATATTTCATAAAAAGTAGATTTTCTAAAGGATACAAATCCCGAAATTTCAATATATACATGTGAGCAAAAACTGTAAAATAAATATATAACCTTAATGGAATTTTTCATAAAGGAAATAGATACTATCAATAAAACGCAAAAAATAAATAATAGGATTAGTCTAAAAGCAATTAGGTTCTTCATTAAATATCTTAGTTAATGCATTAAGAATTTTAAATATATTACTAAGATAAACTATTAATAGAAATGCTGCTATTTATAGTTATTTTTATGCTAAATTATCACATAATTCTTTAATATATCCTAATTAAAATAAAAAGTTGCTCCTTTAAATTTAAGGAAGCAACTTTTTATATACATAAATATTTTAAGCTTATATTTTTTATTATATAGAATATTAATATCCTATGATTTATTGATTAAAATTGTTCATCGTTAAATGATATTTTTCCGTCAAAGTACTTATTTTCTTCATCTTTTAAATTAAACTTACCTATAAGTTCCTTTAACATTTGAGCTTGTGCAGATAATTCTTCACTTGCAGCAGCACTTTCTTCAGCAGTTGCTGAGTTAGTTTGTACAACTACAGATATTTGTTCAACACCGACATTTACTTGACTTATATGATTAGCTTGTTCATTACTTACATCTGCTATATACTGTATAACATTTGCTGAATTTTTAGCGCCTTCAACTACTGCTTCAAGAGATTTAGCAGTATCTGAAACTATTATAGTCCCCTTTTCTATAGCTTTAAGTGATTTTTCAATTAATTCTGCTGTATCTTTTGCACTTTGTGCAGATTTAGCAGCAAGATTTCTAACTTCATCTGCAACTACAGCAAATCCTTTACCAGCTTCTCCAGCACGTGCTGCTTCTACAGCTGCATTAAGTGCTAATATATTTGTTTGGAATGCTATATCATCAATATTTTTAATTATATTTCCTATTTCATTTGATGTAGTATTTATATCATCCATTGCAGTAATCATTTCTTTCATTTGTTCTTTACTTTTATCTGTCGCCTTACTTGCTTCTATAGATATATCTTTTGCTCTTAATGCCTGTTCTGCTGTTTCTTTTATTTGTGATGAAACTTCATTTATAGTTGCTGAAAGTTCTTCGATTGAACTTGCTTGTTCTGTAGTACCTTGAGAAAGTACTTGTGCTCCTTCTGATAATTGATAAGAACTAACTGCTACTTGCTCACCAGCTTCATTTATTTGTATTAAAGTGTTATTTAAATCATATACTATTTTATTTAAAGCTATCAATATAGGCTCAAAGTCTTTTACAAATAGATTTTTGTATTCTTCGCTATCTGCATGAATGTCTAAATTACCATCACTAACTTCTGTTAATATATATGTTAAAGCATTTATCATACTTCTAAAATCATTAACTATTTTATATGTAGCATCTGCTACTAGACCTATCTCATTGTCTTCATCTATAACTGGGACTTCTGAGTTTAGATCCCCTTGAGCTAACTTATTTAATCTTTCACTACATTCTTTTAATGGATTTCCTATTTTTTTAGAGAATCTTATAGCCACAAATATAGCTAAAACTGTAACTACTACAGTCAATATTCCTGTATATATGATTGATTTATACATCTCACCAAGGAAATCACTTTTGTTTACCATTATACCCATACCCCATCCATTACTATTTTTTACTGGGGCATATCCTAAAATCCAATCTTCACCATTTAAATTTGCATCAGAAAATCCTGTTTCTCCTGAGATAAGTTTTTCATCTGCTTGTGCAAAAGGTTTTAGACTTTCATTACTTTCTGCTTCTTTTATAGTATTTTTTGCATTAACTAAACTTGCATCTCTATGAGCAATTGTAGTTCCTTGATTGTCTACAAGATAAGCATAACTATTTTCACTTATATCTATGCCTCTAACTATATCATTTAAATAATCTTTATCTAAATCAAAAGTTACAACTCCCACAACTTTACTATTTTCTACTCCATTTTCCCAAATAGGTGCTGAAACTACTAGTATATTCTCTCCTGTTACCTTACTAAGAACTGGACTACCTAAATATGCCTTACCATTTATAGAAGCTTTAAAGTAATCTCTGTCAGAGTAATCGTTTCCACTAAAAATATCTTTTCCATTTGTATCTATTATTTGACCCACTTTCATTCCATATAATTTTTCTTGTCTATCTATAATACTTTCTTTTTCTTCCTTACTTACTTTTGGGTCTGAAATTTCCTTAATGATACCTGTTTGAATTGTTGCATTTTTTATATTTGTAATTTTTTGAGTTGCAGTTTGTGCTGCTTGCTTAGTAGTTTCTACTATGGTTTTTGATAATACACTGTTAGCACTCTTATAATTTAAGTAACTTGTAACAGTACCTAAAAGTAAACAACTTATAACTGAAAAACTTACTATTATCAAAGTTAGTTGAGTTTTTATACTTTTGCTTTTACTTTTACCTTTTATCCTATGCCATAATTTAGTTTCCATTAATTGCCTTCCTCCTCTTATCACACTTATTTTCATACATTCTTTTCATTAAATAACCCTGCATTATAAATCATTAGATTTTAAATATACTCATTCCAAATAATTTATTCACCTCAAACCTTCCATATTAAAATTTGCTCTCATTAAATCATTTAAGATTTGTTGATTTGTTTTGTGCTAAATATCATAATATAATTTCCATATTATGGTTAATAATACGGACGTTTCTATAATTTTTTTAGACTTATTAATAACTATTTCTACTACAAAAGTTTAAAACATACCTTATAATTACATGTACAGCGTCCCTAGTACTATATAAGTCAAAGCAACAGCTGTAAGTAAAACTTAAAGTGAGAAACAAATATTACAGTAACAGTAACTAAAAATTCATTAAGATTAAAACTAAGATTTGATTGTATAAAAATTAAGAAACAGATAAGACAATAATAAAAATAAGACTTATTCAAATATAAACCCAGGTTCACTCAATGATGATGTACATACAGTAGGAGTTATATTATCACTTAAAAACTTTACATTATTAGAAGTGGCAAAAATAGATAATTCAACATTGTCTGAATAAAAATTTACCTCATTCTTTTTGTATATTAAAATTTATAGAGAATAATTTTATAGAAATTAAAAAGAAATTATTAATGAGTTTTAAAAACTACATCAGGTAAAAGGAATCAATATATAATCTTAAAGTAAATTTAACAAAAAAAGAAATAGAAACAGTCATGTCTATAATAGTTTCTAAAAATATATTAGACATAAAATAAAGGTAGAGCTTTTGCTCTACCTTGTTTTAGTTAAGTATACTAATTACAAAACTTTCTAACAGAACCTTAATTTTTTATATCTTCTGGAACCTCTAAAGTTATTTTTCCTATTTTTCCATCTCTAAACTCATTTAATACAGTAGTTGCTATACGAGTATAATCTAACTCTTTTCTTCCTGTTACAAATCCTCTTTTACGTCCTATCATGTCCATAGTTTCTATATCACTATTACCTAATTCCTCTAACTTATATCTAGCTTTTAATTTTTCTGGCTCTATCTCCATAAGCTTTCCTATAAGTCTTAAAGCAAGTGTATCAATATCTAGTATTTCATCTTTTATCGCTCTACAAAACGCTAAATTAAGGGCTACATCTTGATCTTCAAATTTAGGCCAAAGTATACCTGGTGTATCTAATAATTCTAGGTTTCCTTTTAATCTTACCCACTGTTTACCTTTAGTAACACCTGGCTTATCTCCTGTTACTGTACTTTTTCTACCTGTTAATTTATTTATTATAGACGATTTACCTACGTTTGGTACTCCAACTATCATTATTCTTATAGGTCTTTCTTTTCTACCTTTTTCTTTTAATGCATCCATCTTACCTTTAGTTACATTTTTACACTCATCTATTAATTTATTAAGACCCATACCTTTAATAGTATCTATTGGTATAGCTTTTATACCTTTTTCTTTATAGTATTTTATCCATCTATCAAGCTTTGCTCTATCTGCTAAGTCACTTTTATTTAATATAACAACTCTTGGTTTATTTCCTGCAAGTTTGTCTATATCTGGATTTTTACTACTAAATGGTATTCTAGCATCTAAAAGTTCTACTACAACATCTACTAATTTTAAATTATCTCTAACTAAGTCCTTAGTCTTTTTCATGTGTCCTGGATACCAGTTTATATGTAAATTATCGTCTCTTAGATATTCATCATAATCGGTTCTCATTTTATCTCCTCTTGCCATGATTATCACTCCTTTTTATATTAATTCGCTCATTTTATTTCAACTTATCTATTATACCATAATATTTTTTTATTTGCTTGTTTAATATTTGATGCTACATTACTTCTATTATAACTATAACATATATTTTTTAAACCTCTTTATATATATAAAAAAAGGACTGTAAATCAGTCCTTTTTATCTATAGTAAAGTTTAATTATCTAGCTTCTTTTATCTTAGCAGCTTTACCTACTCTACCTCTTAAGTAGTTTAACTTAGCTCTTCTTACTTTACCTTTTCTAGTTACTTCTATCTTTTCTATTCTTGGAGTGTGAACTGGGAAAGTTCTTTCTACACCAACGTTGAAAGATATTTTTCTAACAGTGAAAGTTTCTTTTATTCCTCCACCTTGTCTCTTTAATACTACACCTTCGAATACTTGTATTCTTTCTCTTTTACCTTCAACTATTCTAACGTGTACTCTTACTGTGTCCCCAGGTCCAAAGTTAGGAACTTCTTTCTTTAATTGCTCTTGCTCTAATGATCTTAATATTTCGTTCATTTTTTTCCTCCTGATATCATAGACATTCTTAATTACTGACCAACGTAACAGAGGAATGCCCGTTTTTTCAACATTTTAAATTATACTATACTTTAAACTTATTTACAAGCTTTTTTGTACAAGTCTGGCCTTCTTTCTTTAGTTATTTTTATAGACTGTTCATGTCTCCAATTATCAACATTTTTGTGGTTTCCAGATAATAAAACATACGGTACTTCTAACCCCATAAATTCTCTAGGTCTAGTGTAGTGAGGGTACTCTAATAAGTTATCTTTGAAAGATTCTTCTTCAAAAGATTCATTTTGGCTTAATACTCCTGGTATTAGCCTTGATATAGAATCGATCAATATAAGAGCTGGTAACTCTCCTCCTGTTAATACATAATCTCCAATAGATATTTCATCTGTTACTATTAAATCTATAATTCTTTGATCTATGCCTTCATAATGTCCACAAAGTAATATTATATCTTCTTCTGTAGAAAATTCTTGTGCTATAGACTGGCTATGCACTTTACCTTTAGGTGTTAAATATATTACTCTAGGGTTATCTATACCATGAGTATCAATAATATGCTTATATGTATCATATATAGGTTGAGGAGTCATAACCATACCTGCTCCCCCTCCAAATGGGTAATCATCTACTTTTTTGTGCTTACTATTTGAAAAATCTCTAATGTTATATATAAATACTTCTATTTTTCCTTTTTCAATAGCCCTTTTCATTATACTTTCACTCATATAAGAGTTAAATATATCAGGAAATAATGTCATTATATGAAATCTCATTTTATCACCTAGTCTAACATACCTTTTATAGGATTTATTATCATTTTCTTCTCATTAATATCTATAGTAGGTACAAACTGCATAACAGCTGGTATTAAGTATTCTTTGTTATTTTCATCTTTTACAACATATACATCATTAGCAGCATATTGTAAAACTTCTGCTAATTTTCCTACATATTGCCCATCAATAGTTTCTACATCCATTCCTATCATATCAGCTACAAAGAATTCATCTTCATCAAGTTCTCTAGAATTTTCTCTAGATACATATATAAATTTATCTCTTAATTTTTCTGCATCTTCTATTCTATCGATACCTTTTATTTTCATTATTACCATATTTCCTTTATATCTTACTCTTTCAACTTCTAAAGGGTTTTCTCTGTCTTTTCCTATGTAAAATTCTTCTAAATCATCAAATCTATTTATATCATCAGTATAACTATAAACTCTAACTTCACCTTTTAACCCTTGTGTATTGACTATTTTTCCTATTTTAAAATGTGTTACTTGTGTCATTATCATTCTCCTTAAAGATAATATTTTATATGTTCTTTCTATAATTTTATTATTATTATGCACTATAAAACTATAGTCTATAAGTTCTTAATACATTAAAAGGATTAGGTATATACCTAATCCTTTTAAACTATATCAAGAGAAACTTTAACATTCTCTTTGTTAGCAACGGCTTTTACAACAGTCCTTATAGACTTAGCTATTCTACCTTGCTTTCCGATAACTTTTCCCATGTCATCCTGAGAAACTTTTAGTTTTAATGTTATTTCCTCATTGTGTCTGACTTCTTCAACTATTACAGCTTCAGGATTGTCAACTAGAGCTTTAGCTATCTCTAACACTAGCTCTTTCATATACTCATCTCCTAATAAAGCTTATTATTTTTTAGAAGCTTCGAACTTTTCCATAACACCGTTGTTAACTAATAAAGTTTTTACAGTGTCAGTTGGTTGAGCACCATTTGATAACCACTTAACAGCTTTCTCATCGTTTATTTTAACTTGCTTTGGTTGAGAAACTGGGTTGTAGTATCCTATTTCCTCTATGAATTTTCCATCTCTTGGAGATCTAGAATCTGCTACTACTATTCTGTAGAAAGGTTTTTTGTTTGATCCCATTCTTTTTAATCTTATTTTAACTGCCATTACAGTCACCTCCGAAAATTTTTATTTTGCTTATTTATTTAAAGAAAGGAAGTCCGGCAAAACCGCCCCTTTTCTTCATACTTTTTTGAGAGCCTGTAAACATCTTCATCATCTTCTTCATCTCATTGAATTGTTTTAAAAGTCTGTTTACATCTTGAACAGTAGTTCCACTACCTTTAGCTATTCTTCTTTTTCTAGAAGCATTTAGTAAACTTGGGTCTTTTCTTTCTTCTTTTGTCATAGATTGAACAATGGCTTTAGTTCTTTTCATTTCTTTACCATTTAAATCTACATCTCCAAGTTGGTCTTTTATATTCCCTATACCTGGAATCATACCTAATATTTTATCAAGAGGACCCATATTTTGGATTTGCTCCATTTGTTCTAAGAAATCTTCAAAATCAAGTTCTTGTTTTTTAATCTTTTCTTCTAATTCCTTAGCTTTATCTAAATCAATATTTTCTTGTGCCTTTTCTATTAAGCTAAGTATATCACCCATACCTAATATTCTTGAGGCCATTCTATCTGGATGGAAAGGTTCTAAATCATCTAATTTTTCACCCATACCTATGAATTTTATAGGTTTTTGTGTTACAGCTCTTATTGAAAGTGCAGCACCACCTCTAGTGTCTCCATCTAGTTTTGTTAGTATTACTCCATCTACACCAAGAGTTTCATTGAAGCTTTCTGCGACATTGACTGCATCTTGTCCTGTCATTGAGTCTACTACTAACAGTATTTCATGAGGTTTAACTTCAGATTTTATAGATTTTAATTCATCCATTAAAGCTTCATCTATATGAAGTCTACCTGCTGTATCTATTATAACTAAGTCATTATTATTTTTTATTGCATGACTTAATCCTGCTTTTGCTATGTTTACTGGACTTTCCTTATCACCCATGTTGAATACTGGTATTTCTAACTTTTCTCCAACAACTTGTAACTGCTTTATAGCCGCTGGTCTATAAACGTCACAGGCAACAAGTAAAGGTTTCTTACCTTGTTTTTTGAAATATCCTCCAAGTTTTCCAGATGTAGTTGTTTTACCTGCACCTTGAAGACCTACCATCATTATTATAGTTGGTGGTTTTGGAGATATTACTATTTTACTAGCTACATCACCCATTAGGCTTGTAAGCTCTTCATTTACTATTTTTATTACATGTTGTGCCGGAGTTAAACTCTGCATAACTTCTTGCCCAACACATCTTTCTTGCACCTTCTTTATAAAATCTTTTACAACCTTAAAGTTAACGTCCGCCTCTAAAAGAGCAAGTTTAACTTCTCTCATAGCATCTTTTACGTCTTTTTCGGTTAATTTACCTTTAGATTTTAATTTATCAAGTGCACCTTGCAATTTATCTGATAATCCTTCAAATATCATTTTAACATCTCCCTACATACATCTTCTATATTTTCTAGCTTAGGGATTAAATTAGCACAATCTCTATTTTGCAATAAATTTTGTTTAATGTCAACAATTTTATCTTGTATATTTTTTATAAAATTTTCTTGTTCTTTATGTTTATGAACTAAATTTAATTTACTCTCGTAGTCTTTTAGTATTTTTTCTGAACGCTTAAGAGTATCATATACTCCTTGTCTTGATACATTCAGATTTTCACTAATTTCACCTAGAGAATAGTCTTCTTCGTAGTAAAGTGAAACTATTTCTCGCTGCTTATCAGTAAGTAGTTCTTTGTATTGTTCAAACAACAATCCAATCTCAACCATTTTTTCTATATTCATCTCTTTACACTTCCCAGTAAATTACTGTAAAGGTTAATTACTTTACACATTGTATTTTATATCATATATAAAGTATTGTCAATATAGAATTAGCTTATTTTTTGCTTTATTATTGACATTTTATTTTTGCTAATTTAGTTCCCAAATAATGCATCTGAAAATGCTTTTGCATCGAAATCTTGTAAGTCTTCTACCTTTTCTCCTACACCTATAAGTTTTACAGGTACATCTACCTCACTCTTAACTGCAAGGACAACACCACCCTTAGCAGTACCATCTAGTTTAGTTAATACTATTCCTGTTATATCAGCAACTTCTTTAAATGTCTTAGCTTGTGCTACTGCATTTTGACCTGTCGTTGCATCTACTACTAATAATACTTCTTTTTTAGCTTCCGGGAATTCTCTATCAACTATTTTAAATACTTTTCCTAACTCATTCATAAGGTTAGCTTTGTTGTGAAGTCTTCCTGCTGTATCACATATTAATAAATCTACTTTTCTAGCCTTTGCAGCTTTAACTGCATCAAATATTACTGCACCTGGATCTGCTCCTTCTTGATGCTTTATTATATCTACATTGCTTCTGTTTGCCCATACTTCTAATTGTTCTATAGCTGCGGCTCTAAATGTATCACCAGCTGCAAGTAAAACTTTTTTACCTTCTGATTTATATCTATTAGCTAATTTACCTATAGTAGTTGTTTTACCAACACCATTTACTCCAACCATCAGTATTATAGTAGGTGAATGAGTAACATCTAATTTTTGATTTTCTTCTCCTAATAATTCTTCCACTACTATCTTTAGTTCATTTCTTACATCCATAGGATCAGTTATACCTTTAGACTTTATCTTATCTCTAAGGCTATCTATTATATTCATTGTAGTATTAACACCAACATCAGCAGTTATTAAAATTTCTTCTAATTCTTCTAATAACTCCTCATCTACTTTTGTATATGATTTTAATACATCATCTATTCTATCAGTTATACCTTTTTTAGCCTTAGTTAAACCTTCTTTTAATCTATTAAATAGATTAACTTTCTTTTCTTTTGGTTGTTCCTGTACTTCTTCTACTACCTCTATTTCTTCAATAGATTCATCTTTAACTTCATCTTTAGTTTCTTTACTTTCATTTACTATTTCTATTTTTTCTTCAATAAATTCTTCTTCTAAATCTTTTATGTCTTCTTCATCTTCTTCATCTTCTTTTATAGTTTCTTCTATAACTTCAGTTTCTTCTGTATCTACTTTTTCATTTACTTTACTAGCTTCTTCTATAAGATCTACTTCTTTTATATCTTCTTCAATTAAGTTTTCTTCACTTACTAACTCTTCAACTTCTTTATTTTCTTCTTTTTTCTTTCCAAAATTAAATAACTTCTTAAACACTTATCTTCCTCCTAAATGTTATTTTAACTAATCCTTTTATATTATATCAGTCATTTTTTCTGCTTCATTTAGCTTTAAGCTAAGAACTTTAGATATTGCTTTTTCCTGCATAGTAACACCATATATGTAATCTGATGCCTCCATAGTCCCTCTTCTATGTGTAACTGATATAAATTGAGTGTCTTGAGATAGTTCTTTTAAAAATTCACCAAATCTAAATATATTAGCATCATCTAATGGGGCTTCTATCTCATCTAATATACAAAACGGCGTAGGTTTTGCAAGTAATATAGAAAATAATATACTTATAGCTGTAAGTGCCTTTTCTCCACCTGATAATAAATTTAGGTTTTTCATTTTCTTTCCTGGTGGTTGTGCTACTATTTCTATATCACTTTCTAATATGTCCTTTTCATCTAATATTATAAGTTCTCCTCGTCCTCCACCAAATAGTCTTTTGTAAACCATTTTAAAGTTATCATTTATTTCATTAAACTTGACTTTAAACTCAGTTTTCATATTACTCTCAAGTTCTTCTATAAGATTTTCTATAGCTTCTATTGATTGCTCTAGGTCTTGTTTTTGTTCACTATAGAAGTCATATCTTTCTTTAACTTCTTCATATTCTTTTATGGCATCTATATTAACATTACCTAAATTCCTTATTTCTCTTTTTAAAGATTCTAATTTCTTTTTATCAATTTCAATGCTAGTATCTTTTATATTCATAGCATCAGCTACAGTCAACTCGTACTTTTCAAATAAGTTATTTATATAATCTTCTTTAGAAACTTTTATTCTATCTATTTTAGATTCTACTTTAAATAAACTTTCTTTTAAATCTATATACTGTCTATCTATGATTTTAAGATTTTTATTATGTTCTTCTAGTTTTTGCTTTAGATCTTCTTTTGCTAATTTTCTATTTTCTAGATTTCTACTGTTGTCGCTTAATTGTTTATTTAAGCTAACTTTTTCTGTTTCTTCTATTACTGTCTCTTCTCTAAGCTTAGATATTTCTATATTTTGATTTTCTATAGATTTTTCTATATTGCCTTTTTTAAGTCTTAGTTCTTCATTTTCATTCTTTATTCTTTTAATATCTGCATATATAGATTCTAAAACTTGCTTATCCTTAACTAATTTTAGATTTAGATTATCATGCTTTTCTCTATCTTTTTCATAGTAGTCATTTGATTTTTTTAATTCTAAGCTTAGTTTTTCTATGGTTTCTTTATTTTCTTCATGCTCTTTGTCCATTTTTTCTATTTCAATTTTAACTATATCTAATTTATCTTTAGTATATTTTAAATTCGAAATAAGTCCATCTTTTTCATTTTGTAGTTTATTAATACTTATATTTATATTTTTTATTTCTTCTTCTACTCTATTTAATTTAGAACTTTCTATTATAATATTTTTTTCTAACTCTTTTACTTCTTCTTCTATTTTTAAAATATCATTTTTCTTTGTTGATATATTATTATCTTTTTCTTGTTTTTGTTTAATAAATTCTTTTGTTTCTTTTTTAGCATCTTCAAGTTTCTGAGAATATTCATTTATAAGTCTTTTTCTAGATAATATACTTGTATTATTTTTGAAACTACCTCCAGTTAATGACCCTCCTGGATTTAATATTTCTCCATCTAAAGTAACAACTTTATATCTATGACCTGTTTCTCTTGCAAACTTTATACCTTCATCTATATTATCTATTATGATAGTCCTTCCCAGTATATTTTCTATTATATTTTTATACTTTTCATCATAAGATAATAAATCACTAGCTATGCCTATAAATTTAGTATTACTTTTTATAGTACTTGGGTTTATCTTATTTGCTTTTATTATATTTAGAGGTAAGAATGTTACTCTACCTAGATTATTTTTCTTTAAATAGTTTATAGCTATCTTGGCACTATTTTCATCACTAGTGATTATATTTTGTAAGTATGCACCAAGTGCAGATTCTATTGCTTTTTCGTATTTCTCACTAGTTGTGATAACTTGTCCTAAAGCTCCATGTATACCTTTTAAAGATTTATTTTTTAGTACTTCTTTTACACCTTTATTAAATCCTTCATTATGATTTTCCATGTCTATATAAATGTTAAGCTTAGAATTATAATTGTTTATACTATAGTTACCATCTTGAATTTGCTTTTCTAATTTTTTGCTATGATTTATAAGCTCTTCTAAAGTATTTTTATTTTCCAATTCCTTTAGCTTTAATTTTTCTAATTCAGCATTTTTTTGACTAACATTTAGTTTAATATCATTTAGTTCTGTGAATTTTTCATTTAAATCACTTTTTACTTCACTAATTTCTAAGTCTATAGATTTATCACGAGAATTTATATTCTCCATATTGGCACTAAGTGTTGACAATCTATTACTAGATTCTTGTTTTTTATTTAAAAGGTTTATTATCCCATCTTTTAAACCTTCTATTTCACTATTTACCTTTTCTATACTTTCTTTTTTACTTAAATTATTTTTATCCAATAAATCTATATCTTCAGTTAGATACTTTATTGTATTCTCTTTTTCTATCTTATTTGTCTCTAAATCCTTAATTAAATTTTCATTAGAAGATATTTTATTTCCTATTTCACTTAACTCATTTTCACTTTTTAATATACTTTCATTTAAATTTTTAATTTTTTCATTTATAAGATTTAATTGAGCATCTTTCTGAGATATAACACTTTTTATACTATTTATATAATCTATCGATTTATTTATATTCTCACTTATATCTTCAACTTCTTTAGATGTTTCATTTAAGTTATTTTCTAACTTTACCTTTTGGTTGTTAGTTTCTATAGCTTGTTCTTCTAATAGTTTACTGTGTTTTAGCGCTTCATTTAAATCTTTTTCTAGTAAATCTATTTCTTTTATATAGCTATTTACTTCTATAGTCTTTAATTTATCATTAAGTTCTATATACTTTTTAGCTTTTTCCTGTTGAGAAAATAGTGGTTTTAGCTGATTTTCTATTTCTATATAGATATCTTCTATTCTCTCTAAATTTTCCTTAGTATTTTTTAAATTTCTCTCAGCTTCTTGTTTTTTATATCTAAACTTTGATATTCCACAGGCTTCATCAAATACTTTTCTTCTATTTACAGGATTATTGCTAAGTATTTCATCTACTTTACCTTGTTCTATTATTGAGTATCCATCTTTTCCTATACCCGTGTCTAAAAGTAATTCTTTTATATCTTTAAGTCTGCAAGGTTTATTATTTAAAAAGAATTCACTTTCTCCACTTCTATAAGCTCTTCTTTTTATAGTTATTTCACTAAAATCTATATTTAATTTATTTTCAGAATTATCTATAGTTAACGAAACTTCACAGTAGTTCATTGCTTTTTTAGTATCAGTTCCTGCAAATATTACATCTTCTAATTTGTCTCCTCTTAGACTTTTTATACTATGTTCTCCAAGTACCCATCTAACAGCATCAGATATATTACTTTTACCACTTCCATTTGGACCTACTATGGCAGTTATCCCTTGATTAAATAATATATCTGTTTTAGTTGGAAAGGATTTAAATCCCTTCAATTCTAACCTCTTTAAATACAACTTCGTCTCTCCCTTCAATAATAAAACTAAAGGTTATAAATATTACATAATTTTATATATATATCTTTAAAACTAGTTTTAATTACTTTTTCATCATCTATTACTATTTCTAAGCTATCTAAATCAATATTAGCTTCTTTTGTTTTTAATATTATGTTTAATTTGTCTTTTAAATAATTAGTATTTGTCTTTTTGTTACCTATTATTTTTGATATGTTCTTTTTATTAGTATTTACTACTATTTTACTTGTAGCTTTATTTTCTATAACAATACTTTCTAAATAATCTTTTATCATAGCCCCTTCTACTAATTCTCTAAAGGCTGGATGATATGGACCATCAACTACAGCTTTTCCTATTTGTATATCATCAGTAGCTTGGAGTCCAACTCTTATTACATTTATATTATTGACATAAAATAAAGCTAAAAGCTTTTTAACAATATCAACACTTTCTTCTAAAGAAAATGAATTATATTGCTTTCTATTTAATAAATCTTCTAAACCTGTCTCTTTAACAACTAGAGTAGGGTAAATTCTTACGCAGTATGGGTCAAGTTCTATAAACTTTTTAGCTGTATTTATACATTTTTCCTCTGTATCTGAAGGTAGACCTACCATCATCTGAAGTCCTAGGTTTATACCATTTTCTTTTATTAATTTAGAACTTTTAAATACCTGCTCTGCATTATGGCCCCTTATGCTATCTCTTAATACATCTTCATCTAAAGACTGTACTCCAAGTTCTATTATACTTACACTATACTCTTTTAACATATCTAATATTTCTTGACTTATACAATCTGGTCTTGTTGACATTCTTATATCCTGTACTAAACCTTTGTCTACATACTCTTTAGCTACAGATAATAAATTTCTTTGTATATCAACATCTATAGCAGTAAAACTTCCTCCAAAGAAAGCAATCTCCACAATTGCATCTTTATCAATTGTTTCTAGATATTCCTCTACGATATTTCTTACGTCAGAGCTAGTTATATCTGTACTAACACCTGTTATCTTTTTTTGATTGCAAAATATACAATCATGAGGACATCCTCTGTGAGGAACAAATATAGGTATTATTCTTCTTTTCATATTTCATCATCCTTTATATTGTTACTTGTAGAGCTTTTTTAGCTGCTATTTGCTCTGCTTCTTTTTTACTTTTCCCTTCTCCAACACCTAAGACTCTTTCATTTATTCCAACTTCCATTATAAATCTTTTATTATGATCTGGTCCTTTTTCATCTACTAATCTATACCATATATTACTTTCACCTTTTCCTTGTAAAACTTCTTGAAGGTGAGTCTTATAATCTCTAAATATTTTACCTTTTCTTGAATCACAGATTATTCCTTCCATGTATTTTAGTATAAATACTCTAGATGGTTCTAATCCTCCATCTAAGTATATTGCAGCTATTACAGCCTCAAAAGCATCTGCCAATATAGACATTCTATATCTACCACCAGTAGCTTCTTCTCCCTTTCCTAGCAGCATATATATTCCTAAATTTATCTCATTTGCTGCTTCACTTAAAGATTCTTCACAAACTATATTTGCTCTTAATTTTGTCAATTCTCCTTCTGGAAGGTTACTTTCTTTTTTAAATAAATATTCACTTACTACTATACTTAGGACAGAGTCTCCTAAAAATTCAAGTCTTTCATTAAAATCATACTCCTTATTTTCATTTGAGTAAGAACTATGAGTCAAAGCTTCTAATATATACTCTTTATTTTTAAATTTATATCCTATTACATTTTCAAATTCATCTATATTCTTTAATATATCTTTTTTTAACTTCATTTTATTACCTCCGAGTTAATTATCTCTAGATTATAGTGTACTATTTTTCAACAAGTATTGCAAAATAAAAAATTCACTCATCTACTTTAATCTTCACACTTATTTTTGAATTTTTAGTTTCCTTATAATATATTTTAAAAATAAAAGCCTATGAGATATTCTAATAACTCATAGGCAATATGATTAATTTAACTAATTTTCATCTATATCATCGTAACAATCAATACACATACAATCTTCATCATCTGCTGATAGTATTATTCCTTGACAGTTTGGACAAACGATATCAACCTCATCATCATATAGAAGTTCTTCATCTACTTCTACTAAGTCTTTACAATTTGGACATTCCATTTCTATAAAGCTAAGGTCCCCTTCTTCATCTTCGTCTATTTCTGAATCACTATATATATCATCTTCTATATCACATAAATCTTCATCTATAGATTCAACATACTCAGTTAAATCTGCTTGCTCTTCATCTAATTCAACTATTGCATCTGCAAAACTATCTAAAACGTCTATTATCTTATGTATTATTTTTCCTTCTTTACTTTCAGAGCTTATGTCCATCCCTTCAGCTAATCCTTTTAGGTATGCAACTTCTTCAAATAGGTATTTCATATGTAACCCTCTCCTTCTTTTGTAAGTATAAAATTAAAAGCCCGTATATCTTTATTATTAAGATATACAAGCTTTTTATACATAAATTATTAAACTCTTGATAAATATTCACCAGTTCTAGTATCTATCTTTATCTTGTCACCTTCATTTATAAATAATGGAACTTGAACAACAGCTCCAGTTTCAACTGTAGCTGACTTAGTTACGTTACTAGCTGTGTCTCCTTTTATTCCTGGTTCAGTTTCAGTTACTTCTAATTCTGCAAAGTTAGGAGCTTCAACTTGGAAAGCTTGTCCTTGGTAGAATCTTATTGTAGCAACCTCATTTTCTTTTAAGAATTTTATAGCTTCTTCAACTTGTACATAATCTAAAGGTATTTGATCAAATGTTTCTTGATCCATGAAGTAGTATAATTCTCCATCATTGTATAAGTATTGCATTGGTCTTGTTTCTATATGAGCTTTAGGGAATTTATCACTTGGGTTGAAAGCTTCTTCTCTTATAGCTCCTGTTTTTAAGTTTCTATATTTAGTTCTTACGAAAGCTGCACCTTTACCTGGTTTAACGTGTTGGAAGTCAACTATTAAACATGGTTGTCCGTCTTTTTCAAATGTTACACCTTTTCTAAAATCACTTGCTGATACCATTTTGGTCCCTCCATAAAAATAAATTTATTATTTTGTGGTGATACTTTTTATTATATATTATAATCAAAAGTTTATTTTTAATCTTAGGCAAATACTTCTATTGTATTTATCTATATATGTATATATTATCACCATACCTTTTTCAATTATATATACTCTTGCAATCTTGTCAAGTTATATTAAAAAAATTAAGTTTATAACTACTTTTAGCCCTTGTTTTTTATAAGTGCATTTATGCCTAATATATAACTATCAAATCCAAAACCTGATATTTGTCCTATACATGCTTTTGCTGTCACACTTTTTTGTCTAAACTCTTCTCTTTTATGAACATTAGATATATGAACTTCAACTACATCTAATTGTACAGACATTATCGCATCATAAATAGCA
The DNA here is from genome assembly GCF_039841805.1 of Romboutsia sp. 1001216sp1. NCBI lineage: Bacteria > Bacillati > Bacillota > Clostridia > Peptostreptococcales > Peptostreptococcaceae > Romboutsia > Romboutsia sp. 1001216sp1. The sequence goes on along the minus strand of NZ_JBDPHA010000004.1, from coordinate 104,274 downwards.
TAGCTATAATGAGTAAAAGCGCCAGGATTTATAACGATTCCATCATACAAAGTGTTAGCTTCGTGTATTTTGTCAATTATATCTCCCTCATGATTACTCTGAAAGAAATCTACAACTATATTTTCATCTATAATCTTACATTCCTTTTTTATATAATCTTTTAAGTCATCTATTGTTCTTTCACCATAAATTCCTTTTTCTCTTTTACCTAACATATTCAAATTTGGACCATTAATTACTAAAAATTTCATAAATACCCCCGACTATACGATTACAAACTTTTCTACTATTAATAATATCACATATTATCTAATATAAACAAGTATTTCGCTTACCACTTCATCTATATTTTTACTATCTACATTTATTTTTATATTAGATGCCTTATTATACTTATCAATTCTTTCTGAAAGTAATGTTTTTATAGTTTCTTCTACATCTTTGCTTTCTTTTAATAAAGGTCTTTTGTTTATTTCATTTGATACATTTTTTTTAATCGTACTTACACTTGCATCTAATAAAATTACATTTTGTTCATTTTTTAATATATCTATATTTTCATTCTTACTTACTACACCTCCACCAGTTGAAATTATTATGTTATCCTCAGTCGTAAGATCTTTTAGTAGTTTCGTTTCTACATTTCTAAAATATACTTCTCCATCTTCTTTAAATATGTCAGTTATAGACCTTTTTTCTATTTCTTCTATTTTAGTATCCATGTCAACATATTCCATTTTTAACTCTTTAGCTAGTTTTCTTCCTACTACGCTTTTCCCACTACCCATAAAACCAATTATTACAACTCTCATTTATTATCTCCCTCAAAATTTATTATATTTACAGTAAATTCTTTTTCTAGGTTAGTATTATTTTTTGACAACTCTAGTTTTATATTAGCTATTTTACCATCATAGTCTGTTGATATATACATATTATCTATATAATCTCCAACTTCATAACCTCCACCTTCACTGTTTCCATATACATCTAATGTCCTTATAAAAATTTTATTTGAATTTTTATTTAGAAATATTTCTTTATCCTTTAATTTATTATCATTTTCTTTGTACTTACATTTTATTGATGTTACACTTTTCAGCTCATTGTTTTTATCGTAGTTAATAATATATTTAGAGTTTTGTATTGCTTCTTTTATATATTTAGATACTTCATTTCCTTGTTGTTGTAATTCAACACTATCTTCTATTTTCATTTTTATATTATTTGAAAATATAAGTATATAATAAAGTAAACTTATTATTATGACTATAGAAGTTATTGATATTACGCTTTCTAAAAGTAAATATCCTTTCTTACGTTTCATACTTACCTTCTTTCAATAAGACTCTTCCGCTAATTGGTACTATTGTTATCTCTTTTTTAATATTTCCTTTATAAACTCTTATAGTTTGACCTCTACGATCTGGAGAACCATCGGTTCTAAATATTATTTTACTTTCCCCATATTCTATCTTCGTTTCATTGGGTAGTGACACTTCTTTTTTTATTTCACCTTTAGATTTTAATATATAAGATTTGTTTTCGTTATTTAGATCATAGTATATGTATGTGCTTAGGTCTCCGAGCATATTTACTCTTCTTACATATCTAATATCTACTGCTAATTGTTTCGTAAATGAGTTGATGTAATATTTATCTAGATTATCATAAAAAAAATATAATGTTGATACTAAAATCATTATACTTATGCATACAACAAGTTCTACCAAGGTCACATTCCTTCTCTTTTCATTTTTAAATCTCCTTGTAATTATATAATTTTACTATATCGGTTTTATCATCTATAGATAAATCCTCATTAAATGGATTTAATATTTTAACTTTTGATTTTAATTTTTTTATATAATTCCCATCCTTTATTGTTATGAGTATCTCAAAATCTACAGATTTTTCCTCTCTATTTATCGATATCCTTGATGGAATAGATACGATTACATTTTTTATCTTACATTTTGATATGTCTTTTATATTATTTATAAAACTTAATCCACTAAAAGAAGTGTAAAAATCATCTTCATCTATAGCATATTCTTTTATTAAATTAACTTCTCTTAGTATATTACTATGTACTACTTCCATAGCACCATAGCTATGTTGTTTTAATGTTTCATCTTTATAATCTAAGTTAAATATACTTAAATTATTATAGGATACTCCTATAGAAGTCATGGCTAATATTATTACAATAGAAAAGATTATTACAGTTGTTACTAGTATAGATCCTTTACTTTTTCGTAACATAAGACATAAGGTTTATACTATCATAATCACTTTGAACTATTACTTCTATTTTATAACAATTATAATAATCTTTTTCTTCTTCTATTGTTGTTTTTATCTTATATCCTTTTTCATTATTTTCATATGCTATTTCTTCATCATTTTCTATATGAAGTTTTGTATATTCTATATTCTTTCTAGCTATCTCAAGCATTTCAAATTTTTTATTGCTACAACTAACTAATCCATTACTATTTTGTAAGGTTGTAGCAATAATATACATACTTATACCTATTATAGATATACTAATTATACTTTCAACTAAAATAAATCCTTCTCTTTTTTTTATCAATAGTTACTCCTTTACATTAATCTACTTGATCATAGTAAAGTCCTTTTAGGTATAACTCATCCTCTTTACTTGGTTTTATGCCTGTCCATATGTAAAATGCCTCTAATCCTTGATTTATAAGCATATCAATTCCATATACTACATCTAAATTATTTGACTTTGCCCACTTTATAAAAGAAGTATTTTGTGGCTTATATACGATATCACATACTAATAAATCTCCTTTTACACGAATACTTTCATCAATAGGACATTCATTGCTTTCCATACCAACTGGAGTGGTATTTATTAATATATCAATATCTTCTATATCATTTTTATCTATAGTCTTGTTTGAATATGTAGAAGCAATTTTAAAATTATCTCTTATAATCTCACTGATATCCATAGCTTTTTGAATACTTCTATTTCTTATTTCTATAGATTTAACTTTATTAGATGCTAGCTGAACTGCTATGCTTCTACTTGACCCTCCAGCACCTATGATCATTATCTTTTTATTATTAAGGTCGTACCCTTTATCTAATATAGACTTTACAAATCCAAGCCCATCAGTATTATAACCTGTTAAAAAACCTTCATCATTTTTTATAGTATTTACAGCACCTATAAGTCTTGCATTTTTGTCTATATTTTCTAAAAATTTCATTACATTTACCTTATGAGGAATAGTTACATTACAACCTCTCATATTTAAGGTCTTAATACTTCTTACAGCTTCTTCTAAATCACTTTCTTTTACATCAAAACAACAATATATATTATTTTGATTATATTTTTTGAATAAATAATTGTGTATACTAGGCGAAAAACTTTGCTTAATTGGATGACCTAAAAGACCTACTAATTTTGTTGTTGAATTTATCATAATATTATCTCCTATCTAACTTTATTGTCATTTAACTATTAAACTATACATTTATATTTAAAAATTGCACATTCTTAAGTACTCTGTATATATAAAGTTTTCTGACTTTTTGCTTCCTCTTTCTTTATATTCACATATATCTAAATCGCTTTCTATGTTTAAATTGATTTCTATACCATTTCGATTATTTCTATTTACACTTATGTCACCATTATAAAGTTCTAAAATATTCTCTGTAACTTTAAACCCTATATCTATAGCTGATTTATATTTATCATTTATATATTTATAATGATTATATTTATCTTTATTTCTAATACTTATATTAGTTTTATTACCTTTCCTATCCAAATCAACGTAAATTGTACTATTTGAACAAGAATACCTTATAACTATAGATAATAAAGTTAATATAACTCTCTCTATATCGTCATCATCTACTCTTGATACAATCTCTTCCTCACTAGTATCAAATACTATGTTTATATCATTTTCTAATAAATATTTATTAAACTCCTCACAAGTTTCTTCTATTAACGTAACTATATTATAACAATTCACATTAGTTTCATGAAACTCAGATTCTAACTTAGCTAAATCTATTACATTGTTAATTAAGTTCATCAGCATATAAGAATTCTTTTTGATAATACTTATAGAATTATTTAACTCCTTACTTATTTCTTTTTCTATTTTATCTTTATATATATACTCTATTAGCTGAATCGATGATGATATTACATTTAGAGGTGTCTTTAACTCATGAGACATATTAACGAAAAACTCAGTTTTTATTTTATTAGCAATTTTTTTAGCTTCTATTTCTCTTTCAATATTTTCTATATTTACACTTTCTGTTATATCTCTTACTATTCCGATTTCTTTGATTTCATTATTAATTTCTATTAATTTTTTCCCAACCTCTAAGTTTAATTCTTCTCCCTTACAAGTTAAAACATCTTTTCTTTTAAAAACTACCTCCTCGTTGTTTTTATTTGAAGATATTAATATATCATTATTTAGTAGTATATCTTCTTCTTCTAGATTTAGATTTCTGGATATTTCTGTAAATGCTACATTTTTATATATTATATTTTTCTGTCTATAATCTGCTAAATATATACCTTCTGGTATTATATTAACAAATGTTTTATACTTTTCTTTGCTCAATTTTAATTTTTCAATAGATTCCTTATACTCTGTTATATCTTTTATAACAACTAAATTTTTATGTGTATCTCCATCTTTAAAACTTGTTCTATCTATATTCATATAAGAATTTTTTCCCATAGAAGAATAACATATTTCTCCTGTTATAGAATCCTCTAGAACTATCCTTTTTATTTCTTTTTCATTAAAATCTATACCATTATCTTTACTATTATATAAAATATTATTATTGTCTGTTATTAGTATATTATATGGTATAGTTTCTATTATTTTTTCGTACTTTATATTGTTTTCATCGGTCTTTATCTCATTTTGCTTATTGTAAGTTATATCTTTAAAGGAACATATGATACTTTCATTTTTATTAAATTTAATTGGTGTAAATGTAACTTTAAAAAATCTTCCATCCTTGCTCTTTATATCACTTTTAATTTCTGTACTATGTTTTTTTGTTTTTTCTATACTATTTATAAAATTCAATTTATCTTTTATATTATCTCTTAAAAATTCATCTATCGTTAATTTTTCTTTATGCACTTTATATTTATTCCAAATTCTAAGGAAATTATCATCTTTACTCAATATACATCCATTAGAATCTATTATAAATATACACCTATCTTCTTCTCCTACAATTTCTTTAATTAATTCTTTTTTATTCTCTAAATTCTTTTCTAACTTAGCTGTTATATATTTATTTTGTTCTAACTTTTTATTGTATAAACTAATATTTTTGTTACCTTTTTTAAACATTTTTTTCTTTTTCCATACTCTATTATGTTCAATTATTATATATGAATTTACTATATTTTTGAACATGTACAAGTATACAATTATATCTATAATACTCCTATATAGTAATACATTCTCTTTTTCAACCAATAGGCTTAACAAAATACTTGAGTATATAAAAGTAATAAATATAACAGTTATCTTACTAATACTTTTTCTTCTTGTTAATTTTATGATTTCATAAAAAATCATCGTACTTATAAAACCAGTTACCAAAATATTATATAAACCAATTTTATTGTCTATCAGTGTTGTAAGTAACAATATAAAACTAATAAATATTAAATTATTTATTTTTTTGTTGATATTATTTTCACATACGCTAATCAGGATTAGTACTTGAGCAATCATATAAAAGTTGCTCAAGCTTCCCTGTGATATATCTTTTGCTTTTGATATAATAATAACAACTATCATACTTAAAACAATAATATCTTTCTTGCTTTTATGTAAAATATATTTAGAATATACTACATATAACATTGCAAGAAGTATTGAAACTGTAAGTATATTAATATATTTATGCATTCTCAATCCCCTTTAATATAATTAACTTAGCTACTACAATTAAAATATATATCTGAAAATTCTATATCGATTTTTTCGTTATCACTAACACTTACTCCCACATCTATATTTTCACTATTTTTTATATTATCTTTTAAAATAATGGTAAATTCACTCCCCACATTTACCTCGCTGTTTACCTTAATGTCTCCTCCATGTGCTTTTACTAATTTATTTACTAATGATAAACCTATACCAGTTCCCTCTGCACCTCTTGTAAGGGTTCTATCTACCTGTTCGAAGTTCTCAAATATAATACCTATTTTATCTTTTGGTATTCCTATTCCAGTATCCTTGACTGATATATATACTAAATCTCCATCTTGCCTAAACTTGACTACTATTTCTCCGCCTTTTGCAGTATATTTTATAGAATTTGATATAAGATTTAATACAGCTTTCTCTATTTTTTTCTTATCTAGTATCATATATTTACTATCTATATTAGATTTAAATTCTATATTTACTCCATTTTCACTTGTATATAGCTTAGATTTATTAACTATATCCTTAAGCAAGTTTACTATATCATACTTCTTATATTCCATTTTATAGGTTCCATTTTCAAAATGTCCTATTTCTAAAATATTATCTAATAATCGCATTAGCCTATAACAATTTTGTTTTATAAGTTTTGTACATCCATTATCTCCCTTATTATTTTCTTTTTCATAATTGTATATAAGTTTATTAGTTTCAAATATAGTTGTTACAGGTTTTTTTATGTCTTTAGATACATTAGCTAAGAACTCAACGTTAAATCTATACTTATTATTTATTTCACTTAATATTTCTTCCATTTTCTTTATTTTATATTCATTGTCTAAAGTTCTCAATATTATCAAATAACTATTGCCAATATCAATTATAGCAATTTCTATCTCTTTAATTTTATTTGAAGGAACTTGAAATCTTTTAAATTTACCATATTCTAATTGATTTAAGTAGCTTTTAACTATCTTATTTAGGTTTTCAGTTCCTATTTCTTTTAATATTTCTATTAATACCTTATTTCTATATATATGATTATGTCCATTTTTTTCTATTATTGCTATACCTTGTGGAAGTGTTTGCAACAATACCTTATAAGTTTTTTCTCTTTGCTCAATTTCCGAGATAGTATTTTCTATGTTAGTTATATCTATGGCTATAGTTAACAAATTCTTATTTCCTCTTAATATAATACTTGTTGTTATTACTTCTATAACTTTCTTATTTTTTGTCTTTATCTTCATACTTACCTTGTCTTTTTTTCCAGACTGAACCATGTTTACTTGTTCTATAAATTTATTTACACTTTTACTTAATACCTTTTCTTGTATATTTTGTAAAACTCCCCTAGATTCATCATAATCCTTTATATCAAACAATTCTATAGCTTTATTATTTATATATTTTATACTGCTAGAATTATGTATTATTATTCCGTCATTTAATATGTCTATTAATTTTTTAAATCTTTGTTCACTCTCTTCTAATTTATTTCTTATTAGGACGCTTTCTGTTATATCAGTTAGAATACATATATTTCTATATTTATTTTTTAATATTTCTCTCTTAGATGCAAGTCTATATATCTTTTCATCATATCCATTTATTATGGTATCCAAATTTTCAATTTCATTTAAATCTTCTGGAAAATCTATAAACTTTGATTTTATTTCTTCTAATATATCTAAATCACTTAAATTACTTTTATCTTTACATATAAATTTCTCAAATTCTTCATTTCCATAGAGATATTCTCCATCTCTATTTAATAAAAAAACTATATTTTGAGATTCTTCAATTGATTTATTTAATTCTGTATTTACTTCAGCCATACTATCTTTAATTTTTTTTTGGGTCTCAAATTCTAGATTTATTTTATCTATTAGAGATTGTGTCATACTTTGATTATATTTAACCTTCAATTTATAATCTTTAAGCATTTTCATTATATTTTCCATATTACTAATAAGTAGTGCTTGTACAATTGATAAGTTTAGCAAAGTGTATGTTAACATATAAAATTTATTCTTTATACATAGACTCATTACAATAAATAGATATATCCCTACCATAGTTAATATATATCTATTTTTGATTCTTAGATTAGTCTTTTTGTTGATTATGATACTTATTTTTCCTAAGTTTAACATAGTAACTCCAAAGTAATAATTTCCAGTTACTAACATCAAAATTTCTAATAAATATATACATAATATATACATTAAAGATTTACAATTTAATATTTTGTAAAGTACTAATAATATAAAAGGAATAGAAATAGCTATAGATAAACTAACAATTTCAAAAACTTCTTTATAAATATATAAAGATTTCATATTTTCACCATCCCCCTTTTTTTGATTCCCCTTACTATAATTTTATCTATTATGCATTTATATTTTTGTTTTCAACTTGTACATTCATAATCCTTCTTCTATCTTCTATATAAGTAATATTAACATATTATAAATAGTTTTTTTGTCAGTTTTTGAACAATTTCACTATAAATTATTTGTTATAAATTACAGTTTTATGTAATAAATACTCTAAGTATTATATATATTCTTAAAACAAAAAAAGCCTATATAAGGCTTTTTTCTGATTTTAATTCTTTTCTAAGTTTTTTTAGTGCCCTTTTTTCTATTCTTGATACATAAGATCTAGATATATCAAGTTTTTGAGCAATTTCTCGTTGTGTTTTATATCCACAAGTGGTTAACCCATACCTTAAAAGAACAATTTCTTTTTCTCTTTTAGTCAATATCTTATCTAGTTGTTCATATAACTTACCTATTTGAACCTTAAGTTCTACTTGGTCTAATATATAATCTATATCAGTTCCCAAAACATCTATAAGACTAATCTCATTGCCTTCTTTGTCCGTGCCTATAGGATCTTGAAGAGATACTTGAACCTTATTTTTTTTATTTGTTCTTATGCTCATAAGTATTTCATTTTCTATACATTTAGATGCATAAGTTGCTAGCCTAGTTCCTTTGTCAACATTATAGGTTTCTATAGCCTTTATAAGTCCTATAGTACCTATAGAAATAAGGTCATCTTGCTCTTCATTGGCATTATTGTACTTTTTTGCTATATGGGCTACTAATCTCATGTTTCTCTCTATTAAAACTTCCTTTGCATGTTCATCTTTGTCTTTTTTAAATTTAGTTAAATAAGTAACTTCTTCTTCAGGGGTTAATGGTTTTTCAAATGATTTAAAAGTTGTCAACAGGCCACCCCCTCTTTGAGATGCTTCATTTTAAATTATATGAATCTGGCCTGTCTAAATTGCTTGTTTTATATAATATTTTATTTTATTTATATTTTAAATTTGTGCATATTTCCTTGAAGATTGGTAATGCTGATTTGCTTTCTTCTTTAGTTCCTTCTACTATTACTGTTATAGTATATTTTGGTGTGTCACTTGGATAAAATCCAGTTATCCATCCATTATTTACTGAAATACCATCTATATTGGTTTGGGCTGTACCTGTTTTAACGCCACACCCGCCTTCTAAGTCTTTAAGTGCTTCTCCCGTGCCTGATAAAGATACTTTTTTCATCATGTCTTTTACTATAGTCAATGTATATGGTGATATTATTTCATCTTCTTTAGATTGATTAAAATTTTTTAAGATACCCTTATTATTATCTACAATGCTATCATATATATATAATGGCTTATATGTTCCATTATTAGCAATTATTTGTGTCATTTGATTTATTTGTATCGGTGTAAATTCCATACTTCCTTGACCTATAGCTAAATTTCTTATAGATATGTCTTTTGGTATTTCTCTATTTACTTCCTCTTCTAACCCTATATCTAACTTTTCATCTAAATGGAGTTTTTTAGCATACTCTATTATTTTGCTTTTTCCTACTTTATTTGCAATATCAAAAAATGCAGTATTACATGAATTAGCAAAAGCTTCGGTTAAACTTTGTATACCATGTCCCTCTTTATTATGGCAATTTAATATTTCTTTATTTTTTCCTATTTTTGTATTTCCTGTGCAATTATATGTATAGTTCTCATCTATAATTTTAGTATCAAGAGCTGCATATAAAGTTACTATTTTAAATACAGAACCTGGTGCATAAGTATTTTGTATTACCCTATTTCTAAGTTCACCCTTAGATTTGTCTGTATCACTTATATACTTACCTATATCATTTTGATCAAAGTTTGGCCTAGAACTCATAGATAGTATTTCACCACTTTCTACATCTGATATTATAACAGCTGTAGGGTTAGCTTCTTTATCTACTACTTTTTCAACTATTTTTTGAATATTTTTATCTATTGTTAATTTTATATGCTTATCTTTATCATCTTTTGTTACTGTTTTTATACTTCCTTTTAGTACATCTAAACCTTCTTTTCTACCTGCTTCACCTACTTTAAATACAGATATATATTCTTCATTTGATGCATTAAGCACTTCATCCATACTTCTCTCTATTCCATATTGTCCTATCTTATCTTTTTTATTTATATATCCTATAGTGTGGGATAAAAGGCTATCTTCGTCATATCTTATACTTCTTTTAGATACTATTATATTTTTTTCTAGTAACTTTTCTTCCATTTTTTTACTTATATTATTTACTTGTATTTCAAATATTGATGACTCTGTTTGCTCTTCTATTTCTTTATATATCTCTTTATCACTTAAATTACTTACTTCTTTTACTAAGTTTCTTATGCTAGAATCATTTATAAATTTTTCTTTTTGTACTATTAATACAGTTTCTTTCTTCTTATCCGTTAAAGGTTGATTATTTCTATCATAGATTACACCTCTACCAGTATTTAAATCTATTTTTTCAGTACTTTGATTTTCTTGTCTTTGTTTATATTCATCAGATTTTAATATTTGTATATCTGCTAGTCTATATATTAAAAATAAATATACTAATACAAATATTAAAACTGTTGTTTTTCCTCTACCAACCATAGTTTTTGGTAAATTATATTTTTTCCTTGACATAAAATCACCCCTTAGATACTTGTCATTTTTGACAATTTCTAAGGGGTTAATACTCTTTATTCTAATTAATCTAATTGTGTTCTTATTTTACTTATAACTATATCTATAGCTACTTCGTTTTGTCCACCTTCTGGCATTATTATATCAGCATACTTTTTATATGGTTCTATAAATTGATCATGAGCTGGCTTTACTGTAGTCAGATACTGATCTATAACAGAATCTACAGTTCTACCTCTTTCTTTTATATCTCTTTGTATTCTTCTAAGTATTCTTATATCATCTTCAGTATCAACATATATTTTTATATCTAATTTATTTCTTAACTCTTCATCTTCAAGTATCATTATACCTTCTACTATTATTATATCCTTTGGAGTTATTGTAACAGTTTCGTCATGTTTTCTAGTATGAAGTTCATAGTCATATATAGGCTTTTCTATGCTTTTTCCATTACATAATTCTTCTATATGTTGTATTAAAAGCTTATTATCAAAAGCAAGTGGATGGTCATAATTAGTTTTTAGTCTATCTTCAAAACTTAAATGTGTTTGGTCTTTGTAGTAAGCATCTTGCTCTAATGTAGCTATATTTTCATCTGGTATATTATCCATTATAGCTTTACAAACTGTACTCTTACCAGAACCAGTTCCTCCTGTTATTCCTATTATTAAAGGTCTCTTAGTTTTTTTCATGATGTAGTACTCTCCTTACAAAAAAGATTAGCGTTTATTCTTGATCATTTGGATTCTCTAAATAGAATCCAGATGTAAACTCTCTATTATTTAACTTTATTTCTTCGATCCAACTTGGATTAAACTCCCAATTATTTGGGTCTTCATAAAACTTATCTAAAGCAAATCTATAAGCTTTAACAACTTTAGATATATAATTAGCGTCTTTCATCTTACCTTCTATTTTAAGACTATTTATTCCTGACTTTATCATAGCCGGTAAATCTTTTATCATACATAAATCTTTAGAATTAAATATGAATGTTCCTCTCTCATCTTCATAAACCGGGAAATATTCTCCTGGTCTTTTCTCTTCAACTAGACTGTATGTTTTTTTATTTACTTCACTATCTGAATCTTTTCCTTTTATATAATTGCTTATAAGAGGCCTTCCTGAATAAGATATAGCCATTACTCCATGTACATATGCTTCTAAATCCAATTCTATAGGTGTATTTAGCCTTATTTGACCTAGCTCATCACAAGATAATTCTCTTGATAATGTTATTCTTTTTATACCTTGCTCATGCCAAAATTTAGCTGTTACGTAATTTGTAACATTAGCTTGTTCTGCTAAATGTATATCCATATTTGGTACAGCCTTTTTAGCTACTACAAGCATACCAGGCTCTGCTATTATGATAGCATCTATTCCTACAAATTCAAGTTCTTTTAGGTATGTTTCTATATCTGAAAAGTCCTTACTATGAGGAACTATATTAACAGATGCATAAACCTTTTTATTATGTTTATGTGCAAAGTTTATACCTTCTATTAATTCATCCTTTAAAAACTCCTTATCTATAGAGTTAAGACCAAAAGCTTCACTTCCTATATATATAGCATCTGCACCATTTGTTATATTTAACTTTAATTCTTCTAAGCTTCTAGCTGGCGCCAATAATTCTACATTATGCATTTAAATCACCCCTCTCGCTTTGTTTGTAGCTAAGTGCTACTCCATCTGCTATAGGTATTAAAGATGTAGTTAAATAGTCACAGTTTGATATATAATCTAAGTAACTTCTCATTCTTTTTACTATAGTCTTTTTACGTCTTATAACGAAACTATCATGTGCAACCATTCCTTGATATAATATATTATCTGATATTAAAAGTCCATCTACTTTTAATTTATCTATAACCATATCATAAAATAATTGATATTGTCCTTTAGCTGCATCTAAAAATATTATGTCAAACTCTCCTTGAACTTCTTTTAATTTTTCTTCTGCATCGCCTTCTAATATCGTTATATTATTTTCAAATCCAGCTAATTTTATATTTTCTTTAGCCTTTTCTATCATTTTTTCATTTCTCTCTACTGTTATTATCTCCACATCTTCACCTAGAGTAGATGCAAATAGTATAGATGAGTATCCTATAGCACAACCAACTTCTAGTATTCTCTTTGGTTTTTTCATTTTTAGTAAAACTTTTAAAAGTTCTGATACTTCTTTGTGTATTATAGGTACATTATTTTCATGTGCATAATCTTCTAGTTCTTTTAAAAGTCCTTCTTTATCTTTTAATGTATTTCTTATGTAATCTTGTACTAATTCATTTACTATATTGCTCATTAAATTCACTCCTTAAATAGCAGAAACATTAATATAGGATTACACTTTGAATATCTCAAAGCATAATCCCCATATTTTAAATTTTATTTATTCTCTGCACTTGCTTTTTCTTTGCTTAATTTATCCCTTTGTTCTTTATATTCCTTCTCAAACTTAAGATGTTCTTCGTAAGTTTTGCTATAGTTATTTCCTCCATCCATAGTAGCTACAAAGTATAAATAATCTGTATCTTTTGGATATAATACTGCTTCTATAGATTTTATACTAGGATTAGCTATTGGTGTCGGAGGTAGTCCCACATTTTTATAACTATTATACGGAGAATCTATCTTTAAATCATTATATGTTACTATTTTTTTTCTTTCTGGGAATATATACTGTATAGTTGCATCAGACTGAAGTCTCATACCTATATCTAATCTATTGTAAAATACACTTGCTATCATAGGTCTATCTTCATCTCTAACAGCTTCTTTTTCAACAATAGAGCTCAGATTTACGACCTCTTGAAGAGTCATTTTTAACTCTTTTTGTCTTTTTTGTAACTTTTCAGTATACATTTTACCAAATTCAGCTAACATTTTATCCAAAACCTCTTTTTCACTTGTACCTTCTTCAAAGTAATAAGTCTGAGGATATAAGAAACCTTCTAGTGTAGTTATATCTTTTTCTTTTAAATATGGAAAATCACTATAAAATTCCTTTGGATTTTTGATTAGTTTTTCATACGTTTCTTTATTGCCCAGTTTTTTAGATACTAATTTATCAATTACTTCATTAGAAGTTGATCCTTCTGGTATAGTTACTTTTATACCATCTTGATATGTTTTTCCAGATGATAATATGTCAATTATATCATTATTAGAATAGGTTTGATTAAGCAAATATTTTCCAGACTTTATGTTTGGAATTTCATTACTTACTTTTGCTACAACTTTGAATAATGTCTTATTCTTTATTAATTTTTTTTCGTATAATATATCTGTCATTGTATTTATAGTAGCACCTTTAGGTATTTCTACTACTATATCTTTTTTATTTTTTTTATTGTATGGTCCTATTTGTATGAACACAAAACTCCCTATTAATCCCAATAATACTACCAAGGAAATTAATGCTATCTTAAGTTTATTATTTCTCAAGTACATAGTATTTTCTACTCCTTATATATATTTATATCTTTTATATTATAAATCTAAGAATAAAAATTTTCAATAAAATTGTCGAATAAATTTCTTTTCTAAATTCATTGCTTTTTTATATTTGACTTATCTAACGTTCATTTATTAGTAATTTATCAAATTAATTATAAAAATTAATAGCTTCAAAATTTTTTTATAATTATAAAAAGCTTAACGTTATTTTTTACACGTTAAGCTTTTTATAATCATAATATTAAAATTTTTTTATTTCATCTTTAGTTACAACACCATATATTAACTTTTTAGGTTGTGTTTTATCATCTACTATTTCATAAGCATTTATAAATCTTTCTTTTGCTTGTTCAAATTTTTCTTCTTTATTATAATGCATGTAAGCTAATACATCGCCTTCATTTACATAGTCTCCTACTTTCTTTTGAAGTACTATACCTGCTGATAAATCAAGTTCATCTTCTTTAGTTTCTCTACCAGCACCTAAAATCATAGCAGATACCCCTATTTCTTCTGCTTCTATCTTACTTATATAACCACTTTTTGGTGATTTTATAGGTACTATATTTTTAGATTTAGGAAGTAAATCATAATCGTCAACTACCCTCTTATCTCCGCCTTGATTTTCTATAAACTCTTTTAGTTTTTCTAGTGCACGTCCTGAAGATATAGCGTCTTGTATCATTTTCTTACCTTCTTCGAAACTTTCACAAACTTTTGCTAATACTAACATATATGCCCCTAATGTTTCACATAGCATTACAAAATCCTTAGGTCCATTTCCTTTTAAAGTTTCTATAGCTTCTATTACCTCTAATGAGTTACCTACAGCAAATCCTAAAGGCTCATCCATATTAGTTATCATACCTATTGTTTCTCTACCCATTCCACAACCAATATCAACCATAGCTTTTGCTAGTTCAAATGAATCATCTAGTGTTTTCATAAATGCTCCATCACCAGTTTTAACATCAAGTAATATAGCATTTGAACCTGATGCTAATTTTTTACACATTATACTAGCAGCTATTAAAGATATATTATCAACTGTAGCAGTTACATCTCTTAGAGCATACATTTTTTTATCAGCAACTGCTATTGTAGCTGTTTGACCACAAACTGCTATATTTTTTTCATTTACAGAATTTATAAATTTCTCTGCATCCATTTCTATTGAAAATCCTGGTATAGCTTCTAACTTATCTAAAGTCCCTCCAGTGTGTCCTAATCCTCTTCCTGACATTTTAGCTACAGGAGCACCACATGATGCCACTAATGGAGCTAAAGCTATTGTAGTTTTATCTCCTACTCCTCCTGTACTATGCTTATCAACTTTTATTCCTTTTATAGCTGATAGGTCTATAACATCTCCTGAATTCATCATAGCTTCTGTAAGATATACTGTTTCTTGTTTATTCATTTTGTTTATATATATTGCCATTAAAAGAGCTGATGCTTGGTAATCAGGTATTTCATTTTTTGAATATTTTTCTACGAAAAAGTTTATTTCTTCTTTAGATAATTCATGCCCATCTCTTTTTTTTCTGATTATATCATATATTCTCATTTTATCTCTCCTTAACAAACTTTATATATAATCTATTATTTAAATTCAATAAGCTTAATACTAAGTTTAGTATTAAGCTTATATATTTATTATATACTTTTAACTACTAATTTAACTAAACTTAAGAATTCAGCTTTTACTTTTTGAGTAGTTTCTATTACTTCTTCATGGTTAAGAGGTTGATCAAGTATTCCTGCTGCCATGTTAGTTATACAAGATATTCCTATAACATCCATAGATGAATGGCTAGCAACTATTACTTCTGGTACAGTAGACATACCAACAGCATCAGCTCCTAGTATTCTTGCCATTTTAACTTCTGCAGGTGTCTCATATGTTGGTCCACTAAAGAATGCATATACACCTTCTTGTACTTTTATATCTAGCTTCTTAGCACACTCTCTAACTAATTCTATATATTTTGGTGAATAAGCTGTAGACATATCTGGGAATCTTGGTCCAAATCTTTCATCATTTTTACCCATTAAAGGTGTACTTCCACTTAAGTTTATATGATCTTTTATTATCATTAAATCACCTGGTTTAAAGTCTACATTTGCTCCTCCAGCTGCATTTGTAACTACTATAGTTTCAACTCCTAAAGCTTTCATAACTCTAACTGGGAATGTTATTTCTTGTTGAGTATATCCTTCATAGTAGTGGAATCTCCCTTGCATAGCAACTACATCTTTGCCTTCTAATTTACCTATTACAAGGCATCCTGCATGTCCTTCAACAGTAGATACAGGGAAATTAGGTATTTCATTATATTTTATCTTTACTGGATTTTCTATTTCATCAGCTAATACTCCTAATCCAGAACCTAATATAAGTCCTATCTTAGGTGTTATATTTATTTTTTCATTTATAAATTTTGCACTTTCTTGTACTTTGTTAAACATATGTCTCCTCCTTGACTATTTAAGTATTTGTGATTTAAAACTAGTTCCATTTTTAGTCATTTTTGTATCTAATATATCTGCTACTGTAGCACCTATATCTGCAAAACTTTTTCTTATACCTAAGTTTACACCACTCTTGATATTTTTTCCATAAATTAATACAGGTATATACTCTCTAGTATGATCCGTACCTTTGTAAGTTGGATCATTACCATGATCAGCATTTATTATAAGTATATCATCTTCCTTTAAAGCATCTATTATTTCTGGAATTCTAGCATCGAATTCCTCTATAGCTTCTTTATATCCTTTTACATTTCTTCTATGTCCATATTTTGAATCAAAATCAACTAAATTAGTAAATATTAATCCTTTATTTTCTTTATTAATGTAATTTATAGTTTGGTCTACTCCATCCATATTATCTTTAGTGTGTATAGCTTCCGTTATACCTTGTCCATTAAATATGTCTTCTATTTTACCAACGCCAATTACATCTAGTCCAGCTTCTTTTATATTATCTAATACCGTTTTTTCAAAAGGATTTAATGAGTAGTCTCTTCTGTTAGAAGTTCTTACGAACTCACCTTTTCCTTTTCCTATATATGGTCTAGCTATAATTCTAGCTACTGCATTGTCTCCCATCATTATTTCCCTAGCTATTTCACACATTTTGTATAATTCATCAAGTGGTATTATTTCTTCATGCGCTGCTATTTGGAATACACTATCTGCTGATGTATATACTATTACATCTCCTGTTTTCATTTGATGTTCTCCATATTCATCTAATATAGCAGTTCCTGATGCTGGCTTATTTCCTACAACTTTTCTTCCTGTTCTTTTTTCAAATTCATCTATTATTTCTTTTGGGAACCCATTTTCAAATGTTTTAAATGGAGTTTCAACTAAAACACCTGTCATCTCCCAATGTCCTGTTGTAGTATCTTTTCCTTGAGAAATTTCTTCACATTTTCCAAAACAACCTATAGGAGAATCTACTCCTTCTACAAAATCTACTTCGTCTATATTTCCTATCCCTAATTTTAATAAGTTAGGTATCTTTATATCCTTATGTGTTTTTATTATATTTCCTAAAGTATTAACACCTTCATCTCCAAATTTTTTTGAGTCTGGAAGTGCTCCTATTCCTACACTATCAATTACAATCCATACAACCCTATTCATATTATGTCCTCCTTTTTTTGTAGTTTATTTCCTAGGATGTTTTTCTTTTATTTCTCTTCTCATATTCTTATTTATGTGATTTAAATATGATTGCAAACTAGATAAATTGCTATTTCCTAATATTTTGCTTACTACAGCAACATTAGCACCTTCATTTAAAAGATGAATAGCAAAAGAATGCCTAAGCATACTTGGATTTATGTTTTTATCTATATTAGCTAAATTAGCATATTTTTTAATAAGTTTCCATAAGCCTTGTCTTGTAAACCTTTGTCCTAAGGAACTTACAAATAAAGCTTTTTCATCTTCATTTGCCAATTCAGTTCTTGATTCATTTATATATTTTTCTAAATACTCCTTAGATGTATTGGATAAAGGTATTATTCTTGGATTTTTTCCTTTATCACAGCATATATAGTCTAAATCTAATTCTACAGAATCTATATCCATATCTATAAGCTCTGATACTTTTATACCTGTACCATACAATATTTCAAATATTGCCTTATCTCTTATTTCTTTAGGTGTATTTAAATTTTTAAAATCTAAAAGCCTTTTTATTTCTTCCTCTGTTAAAATATCTAAACTATTTTTCTCTATTTTAGGCTTTTTTATATTTCTTGCAGGATTATTTTTACTTATACCATAAAAAAATAAATAATCATGAAAAGATTTTATTGATGATATCATTCTAGATACTGTTGCTACAGATATATTTTCCTGTTCTAATCTTATTATATATCCTATAATATCATTTTCTACAACATTATCTAAACTTATCATCTTTTCTTTTAAATAATCAACATATCTTTTTATATCTATATAGTAAGATGATATAGTATTTTTAGATAGATTCTTACTGTTTAGATATTTTATGTATTCCTCTACAACCTCCATAGCAAACTCCTTATCTGACTAGGAACTTAATCATACCTATACTTATAGTATTTAGTACAACTTGTAATATAACTGTAACACTTATTATAATTATAACATTTAATATAAATCTTTTTACTAAAAATATCATATTTTCTTTTCTTTTGTGCTTAATTTCTAATAACATTTTTTTTACATAATCAAATGCCACTAACGTTAATATAACTGTACCAGGTATAGTAGCTAAATTTTTCATAAATAAAACAAATATCATTTTTATTGATTCAAAATTTAGTGCTAATATCATACTATTTATAGTATAGCCTATTGATAAACCTTTTAGCATAAATATTATAAGCACTACTGGAAAAGTTATTACTAAGACTGAAAAAAAAGCGACACAAGCCATAAAGCTTAAATCTATTTTTAAATTTGATAATATAGCTTCTTTTATTCCTTCTCTTGAATTATAGTACTCACTTATAAAACTAATATCTTTTATTATTTCATCTTGATAACTTGGCCATATTTTATTTAGATAAGATCCAAGTGCTACAAATACAATAAATATTAACCCAATAAGTACTATTTGTCTGTTAAGTTCTTTAAAATTATTTTTTCTATATGTTCTTCTCAAATTTATAACCTCCCCTTTTACCTTACAAAATAGTATGTATAAAAAGAGGAGGTTATGACATTTTATATTAATTCTCTAGCTATTAAAATTCCAATTGCTGTTTTTGCATCTTCTATTTCATTTTGAATAACCATGTTATAAGCTTCTTCTAAACTTATAGTATGTACTTCTATATCTTCATCATCATTTAAATTTCTTTCACCTACAGTAATATCAGTAGCTAGATATATGTATATTTTTTGATTAGAAAAACCTGCTGATGTATAAAACTTATGTATTAGTTTTAAATTTGAAGCATCGTATCCCGTTTCTTCTTTTAGTTCTCTTTGTGCACATTCTTTTGGTGTTTCACCAGGTTCTAACTTTCCTGCTGGTATTTCCCATATAACTTTTTCTATTGGTTTTCTAAATTGTTTAATTAATACTATTTCATTATTTTCATTTAATGCTAATATACCAACTGCACCAGGATGTTCTACTATTTCTCTTTTTTGATATCCTTGGTTTATAGTCTCTACAGTATCTACTTTTAGGCTGATTGTTTTTCCAGTGTATATTTTATCACTACTAATAGTCTTTTCTTCTATCACCATCACAAACCTCCATTAAATAATATGCAGCACTACTTGCAGCCTCGAAAAACTCTTTATCTTGTTCATAATTTCTTCCCATAGTTCTTACCTTCAGGCCAAAATAATCTAAGTCTTCTTTAGTATTTTTATTATCTATATATACTATATTATGTCTATTTAAATCATTTTCTTCTATTTGTGCTCTTATTTTATTTAATTTATCACTTTCATAATTTGATATTGGTATTGTTATATCAACATTTACAATTTCTTTAAAAATAGTAATACTATGGTGAGATATTCCATTATGTCTTTCTCTTTTATCTGCAAAACTAATTCTAGGTATAGCTATAGGATTTCCACCAAGTTTTTTTACTGCATCTAATATAGGTCCTTGTTCTATTCCTGTAAATCCATATTTAGTTCCAGTACCTGCAATTCCAGGTCCCATACTAACAAATACACAGTCTGCATTTAATACTTCTTTAGCAGTTATTAAAGCTGTATATATATTTATACATTCATAATCCCCTCCGAATGCATTCCCTATAGTTATAGTATAGTCTATTAATCCTTTACTTTTTAAAGTTTCTACATTTTTACTTAGGTATATCGGTAATGCAGCTCCATCTGTCATTATATATACTATTTTTTTATCTTTATTATTTCTTTTATATGATGCTACAAAAGGTGTAAGCATACTATGAAGTGTCCCAACAACAACTGGCATATCATTTAAACTTTTAAAGCTTGATATTTTATCATGATAAGTACTTTCTTGTTCTTCAACTGAATCTACCTTAACTTGTAGTGGCGTATATCTTAATTTCATAATATGACCGCCTTCTGTAAAGCTTGATTCTATATTATTTAGATTAGTTATTACAAAATGATATCCTCCAGTACCTAAACTTAACTCAACAGCTGTTGTATTTAATACAACCTCATCACCTACATTTACACTCCCTGTCATCTTAGGGTAGTTGTATGCTTTTTGTATTTCTCCATTTATATTAACTCTTATATCTTCTAATTTTTCACTCTTATCTTTTATAGAATCTACAATTCCTATTCTTTTACTTATCATAAGTTTACCTTCCTAATTTATCTATGAAATTTAAGAACTTATTTTTCTCTATTATCTTAGTTAAAGAATACTTCTCTGTAAGTATATGTATAAATATTAAAAATACTAACCAAGCTAATCTAATATTAAATGAATACCCCATACATATAAGTATTCCTATAGATATACCTAAAACATTTGATCCTGTGTCTCCCATCATAGCTTTAGCTTTTAAGTCGTAATTAAAATATGCTAATACATTTGGAAGCAGTAAAAGAAGTAGACTTTTTTCAAATCCTGCTAATGTTAAAAGTAAAACTAACCCTATTATTAAATATACCTTTATAGCTCTTCCAGGCCTTAAATCTAATAAGTTCATAAGATTTGTAGAAAGTGCTATTATAAGAGTATTTACAATTATATCTAATATATCTTTAGATATTGCTATAGATATTAATATACCTATAAATCCTCCAAATAATGCCTTAAATCCACCTGTTGTAAGCTTTCCTTTAAACAAACTCTTAAAATGTCCTTTAAGCCCACTAACATCTCTATTTCCTATTATATCGTCTAATATTCCTGCAAAGAACATTGCTATTATTCCAAATATGAACATAAATAAATATAGTAGCTTATTAACATCATTAGTTACAAATCCTATAATAATACCATTTATTATTATCATAGGTAAAAATACTATACCCATACTAACTGGTATCATATCTTTTTTATAATTTGGTCTTAATACATTACTATCTATTAATAAATTTTTAAATAAAGGGATAACAACATAGGTTCCAAGCAATCCTGTTATAAATAAAACAGTATAAAGTATATAATATTTCACCTATATACTACCTCCATTCTTTATTTTTTGCTTTTAAAACTTTCTTTATATGGTAGTATTGTTTTCCCCTATGAATAAAACCTTTTAAATCTCTTCCTGTTTCACTATGAGTCATATTTACTAATACTTCTTTGATTGTGTAACCGTATTTTAATATGTCTATAGTCATACCTACTTCTACACCATAACCATATGGAATCTCTTCAAATTTTTCTAATACTTCTTTTTTAAATATCCTTTGTCCTGATAAAGTAGAGTCTAGTTCTACACCTGTCATCTCAAATACAGATTCTTTAGCTAATCTTTTTACAAATCCTAGCCCTCCCTTTTTCTTTGCAGGAGGGAATTTTGCTATAATAACATCGGCTTCGTTGTTTAATATAGGCATGATAAGTTTTTTAACTTCACTAGCTGAACTTCCTAAATCTCCATCTAAAAATCCTATTATATCTGCATTTTCCATAGCTATTTTTAACCCATAGTTTAATGCGTATCCTTTACCTCTATTTTTATCTAATTTAAACACTTTTATTTTGTCATTTTTAACACTAGATGCTATTTCTGTAGTATTATCGCTAGAACCATCATCTACAACTACAATTTCATCTATTTCATTTATATCAGTAATGCTTTCTAATGTGTCCTTGATCTTATCTGCTTCATTGTAAGCTGGTATTATTATACTTATGTAAGAACTCATATTTTTTCTCCTTTTCTTATTTCTTATAAGGGAATAATTGTTTTGCACTTTCTAATCTACCAAAATCCCCTGTAGCTCCTTTTTCATTTAATAATATAGTTAAAGAAACTTTACCTATTCCTTCTTCAATATTATCTATAGTTGCTATTTTGTTTTTAGAATATAAGTCTATATAAGAATTTTTAGTATTACTTTTTTGAACTCCTACTATATATTTATTTTGTTCTTTTAATTTAGTTATTAAAGCTTCATCTATCTTATCAAAGTTTTCTTTTTGAGCTTTATCTTCACTTCCACCTGTTAAAACTACAGAATCATAATCTATATAATTTTCTGCTATAGATTCTACTTTAATTAACTCTAAACGTTGAAGATTTTCTAACTTAGATATACTACCTTCTTCTTTTAAAGATTCTGCTATATAATTTATAACATCTTTTGCATTGTTTAGTTCAATTGAAAGTTCTTCTGATGCTTTCTTTAAAGCATCTTTATTTTCTATATTGCTAGTAAGTACTATATCAAATGCTACATTTCCTCCAGCATTTTGTATTATACTTGCAATTTCTTTACTATAATCATTTTTTTCATTTGTAGATATTATTCCTATATTTTTATTTACAAGACTATCTTTTATTATCTTATCTGAATTTTGATTTATTATGGCTATTGCTTCATCATAATCTTTATTTAAATTAGTTAAATTTTCTTCTAAGTTATCATTTGTTGTTTTTAGTACTTCAAACTTACTATCTAAATCTTTGATCATACTTGCTTGTTGTTTACTAAGTTCTTGATCATAATTTAGATTAAATCCTACTAACATACCAATTCCTAAAGCTATAAAAATAGCTCCTATGGTAACTATATAATATTTCATGTTTATATGCATTTTTTTCCTCCTAAATCTACATTTGTAGTAATAGCTTTAATTTTAGCTGCATTAGATGTATAAACTGCTGAACACTTGGAGAGAAAGAGGCTAGTATAAGTATTGGGAATAAGGCAGTAGCTATTAATGCCCATATATACTTCATCTTTAACTTACTTCTATATAGTAGGTTAACTCCTTTCGCATCTATAAGCTTTGATCCTATTTTTAATCTTACTAAGAAAGTACTTGCCATACCCTTTCTTCCTTTTTCTAGAAAATCTATCATATTAGAATGAGTTCCAAGAGCCACTATAAGCTCTGCTTTGTACTCGTAAGCTATTAACATAGCTATATCCTCACTAGTTCCAGGTGCTGGAAATACTATAGCATCTAGCCCTAAATCTTGAACTCTTTTAAGACCTGGTGCCCTTCCATCTGTATAAGCATGTACGATTATCTCACCTGCTTTTTTAAGAGCTTCATCACTAACACTATCCATATCTCCAACTATAACATCTGGAGTATAACCAAACTCTAGTAACGCATCCGCTCCTCCATCAACACCAACTAATATTGGCTTCACTTCTTCTATGTATGATAATATTGTGCTTAAATCTTGCTTATAATCTTGTCCTCTTACAACTATTAGTACATGCCTATTAGCGTAATTAGTTTTAACTTTAGGTATTTCGACTTCTCCTAATATGAATCCTTTTTCTTTCTTTGCATAATCAATAGTATTATCTATGAACCTATCTAGTTCAACTGCTAAGTTTTCGTATGCTTTTTTTAATTTGACTGCTACTTCTTCTTTGCCTAATACTTCACCTTGTCCTAAAAATTTATTGTCTCTATAAATTTTACCATCTATAATTTCAATATTTTGACCTTCAGACAACTCATTAAATAATTCTTCACCTATATTATCAACTATAAGAATATTTTTTTCAGTTAGTATTCCAGGTCCTTTATTAGGATATCTTCCACTTATAGAAGGTGATGCATTAATAACTAGCTTTACTTTACCTTCTACTAAAGAATTCGCTGCAACTTCATCTATATCTATATGATTTATAACAGCTATTTCTCCACCCGTAAGTCTCTTTGCAAGCCTCTTTGTTTTTCTATCTACTTTAATAGGGCCTTCGACTCTCATAAATTAAACCTCCGATATCATTTTTAAAATCACATTACATTATAGCATTATTTAACGACAAAATAAATGTTTAAAGTCAGTTTATAATTTTATATAAGGATTTTTTAAATATATTTGTATATTTTAATCAATCTTATTTAACCTTGATAAATTCATCAACTCACTTTTGCTGTTTTTTTCAGGGTTACATATTACTATTTCTAAAAGGAGATTTAACTGTTCTCCTATTGATTTTCCACTATACCCCATCAACCTTAAATCGTTCCCGTTTATATCTAAATCATTTATTTTATAGCATTCATTATTTTTAGCTATTTCTTCTATAAATTCTGTATATTTATCTATTGAATGTTTTCTTATACTTAATTCTTCAATCTCTTCACAATCACCTACTTTTTTGTAATATATTTCCTTCAATTTTAAAATATCTTTTAAATTATCAATTCCTATTTTATTTAGAATTTTTTTAATACCAATTTTATCTAAATCTATATTATCTATTAGCATATAGTCAATCATATTATTTATGTATTTTGTTACATTATTTGGATATTTCAGTTTGCTTACAATATTATTTTTTCTTATATTTTTATTGTAAAACTCTATTTTTTCCTTTGTCTTATTTAGTCTTTTTGTGTTATTTTCTAAAATTAAAAATTCTATCATCAATAGTCTTTGCTCTAAACTAATATTACACTCTTTTAATATTGTTAACTTTGTACAAAAATCTTCATAATTCTCTACATGAGAGTATATCTCTAACTCCTTAAATATATTCAAACTATATAATAATCCTAGTTTTTGAGGGTTTTCACTAAGTATGATTTTTTTTATTTCATCACTTACTCTTTCTCTGCTAATATTTTTTAATATACTAGAATTTCTTTTTATACTTTCAAATGTTTCTTTTTCTATATCAAATCCTAGTTTACTGCTAAATCTTATAGCTCTTATTATCCTAAGTCCATCTTCAATAAATCTTTCATCAGGATTACCTACTGTTCTTATTTTTTTATCATGTAAATCTTTAACTCCATCAAAATAATCGATTAGTTTATCTTCTTCATTATAAGCCATAGCATTTATTGTAAAATCTCTTCTCTTTAAATCATCTACTAACTTTGATGTAAATTCTACATTTTTAGGCCTTCTATTATCTTCATACTCACCTTCAACTCTATATGTTGTTATCTCATAAACCTCATCTTCTATTAAAATACCTACTGTTCCATGCTTTATTCCATTTTCTATTATTTTATAGCCTTTAAATATATCTATTATTTTATTAGGTTTTGCACTAGTTGTTATATCATAGTCATTTGGTAAAATACCTAATATACTATCTCTGACACATCCTCCTACTATATAAGCTTCTTCACAATGTTCTTTTATTTTTTCTATTATAAATTTTACTGATTTCGGTAAATTTATATACATCACATATCTCCTTAATTTATATATATTTATAAGATAACCAAATTTTAAAATATATAATACTTTATACTCACTTGTTTACACTTTGAATATAGCATTATAAAAGCCTTCTTAATATTAAGAAGGCTTTTATAATGCTATATTTATTTAACCATACTATGCTCTAATCTTAATTTATCTGCTATCATAGCTATAAATTCAGAATTTGTTGGTTTTCCTTTTGTATTATGCACTGTATAACCAAATAGTTGATTTATTGTATCAACTTTACCTCTACTCCATGCTACCTCTATAGCATGTCTTATAGCTCTTTCAACTCTACTTGGAGTAGTATTAAATTTCTTAGCTATACTTGGGTATAATTCCTTAGTTACAGCTCCTAGTAATTCTACGTTATCTATTACCATCTTTATAGCTTCTCTTAAATAAAGATATCCCTTTATATGAGCTGGAACACCAATTTCATGTATTATATTAGTTATTTCTGTTTCTATATTACCTACATTTTTGACAAAGTCACTTCTTGTCATTTGTATATCAGCATGAGCCCTAGGCTTTATGTCTGCATGTGCAGGTCTGTTTGAAACTAATTCTCTTATTCTATTTATAAATATTACAAAATCAAAAGGTTTAACTATATAATAGTCTGCTCCTAAATTTATTGCACTTTGTGTTATTTTGTCTTGTCCTACAGCTGATAGAACTATTATTTTTGGCATTTTAGGTATATCCATAGAATTTAACTTCTCTATAACACCTAATCCATCTAAATGTGGCATTATAACATCTAGCACTAACAAATCTGGTTGTAACCTTTTTACTAAATCTAGTGCTTCTATACCATCTTTTGCGATTCCTAATATTTCTATATCACTTTCATTAGATAAGTACTCCTTAAGTACCTGACAAAAATCCTTGTTATCATCTGCTAAAACTATTTTTATTTTATCGCTCACTTAAACTTCCCCCCATTAATAAAACATCTTCTCTTTTATATAAAAATTAAAACCCTTTATACTTAAGCATATTCGACATAGTAAAATTATATTCCTTCAATATATTTGAAATCTATTGAAAAATATATTAAATTTTAATTTCTCTTATCTAATTCTATCATCTCATCTATAAAAATACCATATCCTTTTTTGGCATTATCTTCAAAAACATGTGTTAATGCCCCAACTAGCTTATTATTTTGTATAATAGGGGCACCACTCATGCCTTGTACTATACCGCCTGTATAATTTACTAATTTCTCATCAATAATTTCTATAACTATGTTTTTATCTACTTTATTTTCATATATATTTTCTATATTTATG
Source organism: Romboutsia sp. 1001216sp1 (assembly GCF_039841805.1). Classification (NCBI taxonomy): domain Bacteria; kingdom Bacillati; phylum Bacillota; class Clostridia; order Peptostreptococcales; family Peptostreptococcaceae; genus Romboutsia; species Romboutsia sp. 1001216sp1. The sequence goes on along the minus strand of NZ_JBDPHA010000004.1, from coordinate 76,681 downwards.
TCATATGGATATACATATCCTTCCTCATTTTCAAGTAAAATACTTGCTTTACCCCTTTTTATTTCATTCTTGTTTCCCACTTTTATAAGAGGTAATTTGTGTTTTATGTTGTTTATTATATTTCCCTCTATACCTTCATTATCATTATTGCTAAATGTTCCTATTAAGTTGTATTCATCCAAATTACAATCAAAATTACCAATAACACTCTCTGTTGATTTTTCTAGATTTACTTCTGTTGGATAATATACACTACCTTCTTTTATTTTTAATATTTTACTTGTATCAAAATCTTTTATAGGATGTCCTATTGCTTTAAATTCTTCATTGTCTGGATCATAAAACGTCATAGTTCCAACTCCCGAAACTTTATCTCTAACCCATAAGCCTAACCTTTTTTCTTCGTCTTCTACTTTTAATTTTATCTTTATAACTAGTTCTTTACTATCTCTCTCAACTGTTAAATATACAAAATCTTCTTTAATATCTTTTATATATTCGTATATATCATAAGCATTTTCGATTTTTTTTTCATTTATTTTTATTATGTTATCCCCTTTTTTTATCCCTCCTATATACTCTAATGATTCATCTTCATAACCTATTACTAATGCTCCATCTGTTTTAGCTTTTATTCCAATTAGATTACCGCATGGATAAACATACTTATTACTCTTATTTACAGCCTCTATATAGTAATTTTTTATACCATCATAAGTTATAGATATTAAAAGTATAGCTACCATAATTGCTAATGTTAAAAATACTGAATTTCTTTTAATTTTCATAAGTATATCTCCTCTTTTATATATATACTTATAGTTCCTATTTTGGATTTTTTTATACAAAAAAAGAAGCCCTAAAGGCTTCTTTTTGCTAGTTCTATTATTTCACTTGCGTGTTCAATAGTTTTTTCTGTTATATTACTTCCAGCTATAAGTCTAGCTATTTCATCTCTTTTTTGGTCCTTGTCTAACTTTCTAATAGTAGTAAATGTTCTTTCATTATCTGTACTCTTCTCTATACAATAATGAGTATCTGCATTAGCAGCAATCTGTGGTAAATGAGTTATACAAATAATTTGCTTTTTCTTTCCTATATTACTAAGTTTCTCTCCTACTATTTGTGCTGCTATTCCACTTATACCTGTATCTATTTCATCAAATACTAATGTATCAATTTGGTCTATATCCGCAAGTATGGTCTTAAATGCTAGCATAAATCTAGACATTTCTCCACCTGAAGCTACTTTATATATAGGTTTAATATCTTCACCTAAGTTAAATGATATCATAAACTCTATATCATCCATTCCTCTAGGTGTGAATATTCCTTGTTCAAAATTTACTTTAAATGCAACATTTTTCATATTCAAGCTTTTTAACTCTTCTAATAGGACTTTCTCTAACTGTTTAGCTACTATCTTTCTTTGAGAAGTTAAGGCCTCAGCTCTTTCTTTAAGTTTACTTTCAAGCTTATTTAATTTAAGTTTAAGCTCTTCTACTCTTTCATCTCTATTTAATATTTCATCTAATCTATTCTTTATATTTTGATGATAATCAAATATTTCTTCTATAGTTTCTCCATATTTTCTCCTTAGGTTATTTATTTCATCAACTCTAAGTTCTATTTGTTCTAACTCATATGGTTCAAAATTTATATTTTCTTTATAATTTCTTATCTCTCTTGATATATCTTGAAGCTCATACATTATTCTTTCTATCTCATTATTATAATCACTTAAACTTTTGTCATATTCACATATTGATGATAGTTCTTTTACTGCATTACCTATTAAATCTACTGCATTAACCTGACCTTCATATAAATTTTGATAACTTATATTTAAATTTTTAAAGATTTTTTCACCATTTCTATAGACGTCCCTTTGTTTTAGTAAGTCTTCATATTCGTCCTTGCTAAGATTGGCAGATTCTATTTCATTTATTTGAAACTTTAATAAATCTATCTCTCTTTGAATTTGCATATCATCTTTATTTTCAGTTAATATATTTAAAGCTTTTTTTACATCACTATACTCATCATATATTTCTTTATATGAAATTTTGAATTCTTCTAATTCATGTTCTCCAAATAAATCTAAAAATTCTAGATGAGTATCTTTATTGAATAATGCTTGTGTTTGATGTTGACCGTGAACATCTATAAGCTTAGATGCTATTTGCTTTAAAACATTCATCTTAACAGTTCTTCCATTAACCCTAGCAACACTTTTTCCATCACTATATATTATTCTAGTTATAACTAGTAAATCATTATCATCTAGTTCAAGATCATTATCATTAAGTACTTTTATTAAATCTTTATTTTTAGAGTGAAATATAGCTTCTACTACACCTTTTTCAGTTCCTTTCCTTAAAAAAGATCTATCATATTTCTCTCCTAAACAAAGTCCTAATGCATCTATTATTATAGATTTTCCTGAACCTGTTTCTCCTGTAAGTATGTTCAAATTTTTATCAATATTTAAACGAAGCTCCTCAACAAGAGCACAATTTTTCATATATAACTCAAGGATCAATTCTAAATCCCCCTCTTTTAATAAATCATATAAATGTTTTACTTATTTAGATTATGAGAATTTTCAACAACTTCTATTATCTTATTAGTATGTTGTTCTTTATTAAACTCATATCCTTCATTACCATTTCTTAAGTGTATTAAATACTCTATATTTCCTTCAGGACCTTTTATCGGTGAGTAATCTAATCCTAATATTTCAAATCCATTTTCAACAGCAAAATTAGATATCATTTCTATAACTTCAATATGTGTTGATTTTTCTCTAACCACACCTTTTTTACCAACTTTTTCCCTACCAGCTTCAAATTGTGGCTTTATTAAAGCTACGATTTGACCATCTGGACGTATTAATTCCTTGCATTTTGGTAGTACTAGCTTTAAAGATATAAAAGATACGTCTATAGATGCAAAATCTGCAAACTCTTTAGTTTGTTCTATAGTAACATGTCTTATATTAGTTCTCTCCATGCAAACTACTCTCTCATCTTGTCTTAATTTCCATGCAAGTTGTCCATATCCAACATCTATAGAAAATACTTTTGATGCTCCATTTTGAAGCATACAATCAGTAAATCCTCCTGTTGATGAACCTATGTCCATACACACTTTTCCTTCTAATGTTAAATCAAAGTTATTCATGGCTTTTTCAAGCTTTAATCCACCTCTACTTACATATGGTATTGGATCTCCTTTTACCTCTATCTTAGCTTCTTCATCAACATCAGAACCTGCTTTATCACATCTTTGATTATTTACAAATACAAGACCTGCCATTATTGCCTTTTTAGCTCTTTCTCTACTTTCAAAGTATCCTTTTTCTACTAATAATAAATCTATTCTTTTTTTCATAAAATTACCTTTCTAGTTTACAGTCTTTTACTCTCATTGCTATCTTCTCTGGAGATAGACCTATTGTATCATATATTTCATCTGCATTCCCATGAGGTACAAATGCTTCTGGAAGACCTAAATTCATAATATTAACATCAATTTTATTATCTGTTATATATTTATTTATTCTACTTCCAAATCCACCTATTATTGTATTATCCTCAATAGTTATAACCTTTTTATGAGTTTTTAACAAATCTGATAAAAGATTTTTATCAATAGGCTTTAAGAACCTTGCGTTAACTATTGTTGGATTTATATCCTCTTTTTCTAATAATTCTTTAGCTTTAAGAGCATGTTTTACCATATTTCCTATTGCTAGTATAAGTATGTCTTCTCCTTTTGACAATACTTCATAACTTCCTACTTTTATAGGTTCATACTTACCACTTTCTAAGTAATAACTACCCCCTCTTGGATATCTAATAGCTACAGGCTCTTTTAATTCTAGAGATAAATCCATCATTAACTCTAGCTCTTTGCAATCCTTAGGAGCCATAACCGTTATATTTGGTATTGCATTTAAGTAGCTTAAATCAAACATACCATGATGAGTTTCACCATCATTACCTACTATACCAGCTCGATCTATAAGGAATGTTACAGGTTTTTTAGTTATACATACATCATGTATTACTTGGTCATATGCCCTTTGTAAAAATGATGAGTATACAGCAAAATACGGTTTTAATCCATTTTTTGCAAGTCCTGCAGCAAATGTAGTTGCATGTTGTTCTGCTATACCAACATCATAGTATCTATTTGGGTATACTTTTTCAAATAGATTTAATCCTGTACCCGATGGCATAGCTGCAGTTATTGCACATACTCTATCATCTTTTTCTCCCATAGATACTAATTTCTCTCCAACTAATGAAGATATAGATTTTGTACCTGATGATTTTATACCTTCTCTTATATCAAATTTTGACACTCCATGATATTTATGTGGTTCATTTTCTGCAAATCTATATCCTTTACCTTTTTTAGTTATAACATGAAGAAGCTTTGGCCCTTTTTTTTGTTTGCATTTTTCTAAAATTTCTATTAATTCTTTAATATTGTGCCCATCTATAGGACCATAATATTTTATTCCTAAAGACTCAAATAACTCGCATTCTTGAGGAATAAATGTACTTATTATACTATCTTTAAATTTATTGGCTGTTTTAGATATTAACTCTCCTCCAGGAGCTATATTTAATATCTTTTCAACTTCATTTTTTACTTTATTAGCTGCTGAGTTTCTAACTATACTAGATAAATACCTAGACATTCCACCAACATTTTTATCTATAGACATTTCGTTATCATTTAATATAACTGTCATATCTGTTTTTGTATGTCCTAGATGATTTAATGCTTCTAGTGCCATACCACCTGTTATTGATCCATCTCCAATTACAGCTATGACATTACTATCTTCACCTTTTATATCTCTTGCACATGCAATACCATGTGCCACTGAAATTGATGTGCTACTATGACCTGTATCAAATATATCATGTGGACTTTCACATTCTTTAGGAAATCCACTTAAACCATTTAATTGTCTTAGTGTATTAAATTCTCCTTTTCTTCCAGTTATCATCTTATGTACATAAGATTGATGCCCAACATCCCATACAATTTTATCTTTCGGACTTTCAAATACCTTATGCAATGCTAGTGTAAGCTCTACAACCCCTAGATTGGAAGCTAAATGCCCTCCTGTTTGAGAAACAGATTTAACTAAAAATTTTCTTATATCCTTTGATAGTTCATCCATTTGTTCAACGTTCATCAACTTTATATCACTTGGAGAGTTTACTTTATCTAAATATTTATACATATAATCCTCACCTTTATTTATCAGCTATTAATACAATTAATAGTCTATAGTTTACTTTATACAAATTTTATTTATAAAATTCTAACATCTAAAAAATGAATATACCTTAGTATTGACTAAGTTATATTCATTTTATAACCGTATTAAAATATTTACTATTTCAAGTATCTTAATCTATATAAAATTTAACTATCTATAATTTTACTTATAGACATATAATTTTAATACTTTTGTCAAATACGAATTATATCATACATTGTATATTTTTTCAATTTACACGAAGTATAATGCTACTAATATACCTAGTATAGCCCCAAACAATACTTCTTTAGGAGTATGACCTACTAGCTCTTTTAATCTTTCATGCTTTATTGGTTTTCTATGTTGTACATCATCTATAATTTGATTTAGTATTGCCGCTTGTTTTCCTACAGAACGTCTTACTCCAGTTGCATCATACATTATTATTAAAGAGAATACACATACTATAGCAAAATCAGTTGATTGAAATCCCCTTTCTATGCCAACTAGTGTTGATAAGCTAGTTACAAATGAGCTATGAGAACTTGGCATACCTCCTGATGTAAATAATCTAGAAATTTCTATTCTCTTATCTTTTCCTGTAAATATTTTTATAAATTGTGCTAAGAAACAAGCAAATATACTTATCCCTAAAACTTTGTTGCTAAAAATTTGTGAAAAAAAATCCATCGTTCCTCCTTAATACTCTCTGTCCACTATATAATCAGCTAAACTGCTTAAAAATTCTGTATCATTTGATATTTGTGTTAATGCTTCTTTAGCTTCTTTTATTAATCTATTCGCTTCTTCTTTTGACTCTTCTAGTCCTATTAAGGATGGGTAAGTAGATTTATTATTGTCTATATCACTTCCTACTTTTTTTCCTAACTTAGACTCATCTCCAACTATATCTAATATATCGTCAACTATTTGGAAGGCTAGTCCTATATTTTTTGAATATTTAGTTATATTTTCTAATTCATTATCATTTGCATTTCCTATTATAGCTCCCGCTCTCATACATCCTATCATTATAGCTGCAGTCTTATTGTTATGTATATAATCTAATTTTTCTTTAGATATTTTCTTATTTTCACTTTGAACATCTACTACTTGTCCACCTATCATACCATTTATTCCTGCAGCTGATGCTATCTCATACATAGCATTTAAATATTTGTTTGGATTTTCTTTGTTCATAGAACCTAAAAGCATAACTTCAAAAGCATAATTTAAAAGGGCATCTCCTGCAAGTATAGCCATATCTTCACCAAATACTATATGATTTGTTTTTCTACCTCTTCTTAAATCATCATTATCAAGTGCTGGTAAATCATCATGTATTAAAGAATATGTATGTATCATTTCTATTGCCATAGCAAATGGTATCGCATCCTTATAATCTCCACCTACTGATTTACATGCTTCTAATGTAAGTATCGGTCTTAACCTTTTTCCACCTGCACTTAAACTATAATTCATAGCCTCCATTATAGTTTTTTGATATCCTTCTTCTTTTGGCATATACTCCTTTAATAATTTTTCTATATAGCTTGCTTTTTCTTTTAGCACTGCTTTAAATTCCACGTTTATTCCTCCCTAATATCAAATTCTTCTTCTACACCTAATTTATTAAATTTACTTATTTTAAATGTCGCATCATCTAAAAGCTTATTACAATATTTGTAAAGACTTATACCTTGTTCATACAAACTTAATGACTCATCTAAACTAGCATTTTTAGATTCTAATTTTTCTAGAATTTCCTCTAATTTTTTATAGGCTTGTTCATACGTTAGATTCATGTCTATACCTCTTTTGATTTTATTTTTTCAACAGTACACTCAATACTTCCATCTTTTAAAACTATATCTAAGTTATCTTTAAAATCTATCTCTTTTATACTGTTTACTGTAACTCCATGTTTTGATAATATACTATACCCTCTATCTAATGTTGATAAAGGGCTCATATTATGAAGTATTGCTCCAGTTTTTGAAAGTCGATCTTTTTCTGTGTTTAATTTCTTTTCTGCTTCAAGTGTTATTTTATCATATATCCTATCTAATTGTATAATTTTATCTCTTATTATATAGGACTTAATATAACTATTTATCTTATCCATAGTATGATTTAGTCTATGCTCGCTTATATTTATATTACTAGTTAATGATTTATTCATTCTATTTAATATGTTATCTAGTTTAAAATTTAATTCTTCTAATGATGGTGTTGCTATTTCTGCTGCTGCCGATGGTGTAGGTGCTCTCATATCACTTACAAAATCACATATAGTAAAATCTGTTTCATGCCCTACCGCAGATATTATAGGTATATTAGACTCAAAGACTGCCCTAGCTACCATTTCTTCATTAAATGACCATAGTTCTTCTATAGAACCTCCACCTCTACCAACTATAATTGTATCTACGTTATCCATCATATTAAAAAATTTTATCCCATCACATATATCATACTTTGAACTTTCACCTTGGACATTAACAGAATATAACTTTATATTAACTTTTGGGTATCTTCTTTTTACTACGTTTACTATATCTCTTATAACTGCACCTGTTTGTGATGTTACTACACCTATAGAATTTGGTATTTTTGGAATAGGCTTTTTATATTTATTGTCAAATAATCCTTCTTTTTCTAACTTTTCTTTTAATTTATTAAACTCTATATATAAATTTCCTATACCTTCTGTTTCTATAGAATTTATATACAACTGATAAGAACCATCTCTTTCATACACAGATATATATCCATTAGCTATAATCTTAGTCCCATTAGTTAGTGCTAAGTCTTTATTATAATTATTTTTAAATATAACACAATTTATTTTTGAATTTTCATCTTTTAAAGATAAGTATACGTTTCCACTACTATGTATTTTAAAATTTGATATTTCTCCTTTTACTTTTAAATTGTATAAGATAGGGTCATTGCTTAATATTCTTTTTATATATGAATTAGCTTCACTTATAGTTAAGGCTCTTATTTTCAAATTTTTTCACTCCTATTAAAGCACAACCAACAGCATTGTCTGTTGCGTACTCCGGTTTAGTAAAATATGCATTTATCTTATATTTTCTTAATCTATTTGTTAACTCTTTTGATATATACTTACTAGCAGATACCCCTCCAGCAAATACTATATCTTTTATATTGTATTCTTTACTTATATGCTCTATTGATTTTATCATATTTCTAACTACTGCATCTAAAACTAATTTACTTATGTACTCTTTGCCACAATTATCTATTATATTATCTATTTGATTTTCAAGACCTGATAGATTCATATATCCTTCTTTTACAGAAGTTTTTAAACCTTGTTTTATTGCAGACTCACAATTTAGTGCATTTTCATCTATATATTTACCACAAGGGAAATCATATCCCATCTTAACTCCAACTCTATCTATAAGTTGTCCAAAACTTATATCCTTGCTTCCACCTACTATTTCTATGTCATAGCTTTCTTTATTTTTAGTGCAAAGCAGTATTTCTGTTGTCCCTCCTGACATATGAACAGATAAGAACTTTTCTTTATTTAATTTATTATCTAAAAGACTTGCTTCTATATGATTTTCTTGATGAGTAGTTTCATATAAATCACAACCTATCATTGTTGAACACAGCTTAGAAAAATTATATCCTACAGTAAATACTGGCATATAAGAGTTTTTAATTGGTCTTGGTTTTGTAGATGCGCATATTCCAACTATATTATATTTATTTATAATCGATTTTATTTTACTGTCTATTTCTCCTAAATTATTTATATGCTGAAAAACAGCTTCACTTTGCCTTAATCCCTTGCTATCTTTTTTTACTTTAAGTAATATTTTTTCATTAAATATTACTTTTTTATCTAAAGATATAGCTGCTATAGAAGTTGTATAGCAGCTAGTATCTATTCCGATTATTATATTATTTTGATTCTGTTTCACTAACGACACTTCCTAATATTCCATTTATGAATTTAGGAGTTTTGTCATCACAGTATAATTTAGCCATTTCTATAGCTTCATTTATTGAAACTTTATTTGGTATCTCTTCTACAAATAATATTTCACATATAGCTAGTCTTAATATTGCTAAGTCTACCTTTGCCATTCTATTAACTGACCAATTTTTAGCATATTTGTTTATCATTGCATCTATTTCGTCCGATTTTTCACTTAATAATTTACACATTTGAGCCATATATTCTCTATCTATAACATCATCAGCTTTTAAATTTTCTAATTTTAACTCTGGGTTATTTGAATATTGTAATCTAAGCTCTTCATATCTATTTGTTATGTATTCTAATTGATCATTTAAAAATTTATCTAATACATCACCCATATCTTCTTTAGTTATTTGAGTTTGATATATTAATTTCATCATATACTCTCTTGTAGTTACTTTTCTCGCCTTATCATTCTTCATTAGTCTTAATCCTCCTCTAATTGATATTATGTACATATTACACAATAAAAAACCCTCTGATTTTCAGAGGGTTTGATTAACTTTTCTTAGCTTGCTTAGCTTCTTCTCTTTCAGCTTTTTCTTTCTTAAAGCTGATTCCTTGAACATGTATATTAACTTGAGAAACATTTAATCCTGTCATTGTCTCAACAGTGTTTTTAACATTTTCCTGAATTTTAAAAGCTATGTCTGGTATAGATACACCATACTCTATCATAACCATAACATCTAAGCTAACTTCCTCTTCTTCTACTTGTATTTTTACACCATTATTTTTAAATAATTTATCTGTTAATGTTGTATTCGTTTCAACGCCTTCTATCTCTAATGCTGCAAGACCTGCTATAGTAGATATTACATCATTAGATATTTTAACTTGTCCAAAATCATTATTTTCCATGATAAACTTACCCCCTTATATAAGGAACTATTTTATAACTATAATAATACCAAATACCATTAAACTTTGCAAGGAAATAACCTTAGTTAAATTCTAAGGTTATTGTTTTCCTTATATTAATATGTATATTTTTTGTTTTATATTAATTTTCATTGTTCATAATTTTTATATTTTCATAATCTACTTTTGCTTCTTCTGCTACTAAATCAAATACTTTTGCTGCATCTTTCTTTTCAAATTTTTTCTCATTTACTACAACATTTACACTTTCATCACTTATATATACTAGTGCATTTTCAAAACCTTTAGTACTTAATAAGTTTTCTATTTTAAGTTCAGTTTCCTGGTCTTTAACTAATTTAAGCTTCATATTTGATGCTTCTTCTCTAGCTTTATCCGAAGTAGATGGATTATTTATCATTTCGTTTAATTGTCCACTTAATTCATTTCTTTGCTTTTCTCTAGTCATTTTCATATCTAGTATATATGTAGACTTTTTCATATTTTTTTCTGATGTTAATTGACTTTTTATCTCCTTACTTGTTTCAGTTACCTTTTCATTAACTTCGCTTTTTTTACTATCTACGACTTCTACATCGTCTTCTTTATCTTTTTTATTTTCAGATTTCTTTTCTGAGTTTTTCTCTATTTGAGCTTCTTCATATGCTTTTAGCTCTTGACCTGTTTCTATAGCTGATTTTTCACTTAACTTATAATTCACAGCTCCTACTACTACTAACATCGCTGCTAAACTTACTACAACAAAACCTCTACCCTTATAATCAAACTTCATTTTTATCCCCCCAGTTTAATATTTATTACTTTGTGTATACTTCTACTTGATGCCCTGCTACCTGAAGAGCAGTTTGTACAGCATCATAAAGTGTTTCTTTAACAGTCGGGTCACTAGCCCCACTTGATACTACTATTACACCTTTTATACTTGCTTCATTAGTTTTTAATACTATTGGTTCATTTGAACCTGATGTTATTATAGTTTTATTATCACTTGATGTTGTTATAGTTCTTTCTCCTCCCTTAGTATCTTTTTCTTCTGTTTTTTCTGTAGTTGAGTTTGAATTATATGCAGGTTGAATTTCTTCACTAGACTCAAATGTTATCATTACATCTACTTCCCCAGCTCCTTCTATTTTTGATAGTATTTCCTTTAGTTTACTTTCTAAATTTTTTTCTTGATTTGAAGAGCTAGTAGTTTCTGGTTCATTTTTTTTAACTACTTCTTTTTCTTTATTATCTTTTGGTGATAAACTTGGCATTGCGATAAGAGCTATTGCACAAACTACTACTAAAGATAATAATGTGTATATCTTTTTTTTATCTTTTTCATTTAGGTTTTTAAACATTCCCACAACTCCTATTAATCAATTTCTATAGTTTCTATAGATACATCTAGTATCTCTATTAAGTCCTCTTTTAGTTTATCTTCATCTATTCCTTTTTGACTTTCATCGCTTTCATTAAAAGCTTGTTTTATTTTTTCTTTTTCTTTAGATTGTATGTCCTCTTTTCCACTTTTATTACTACTTTTTTCTTTAACTTTTATATTTTCTATATCAGATCCATTTATATCTACGTCTTCTAATTCATATCCATACTCATCTAACTTTAGCTTTAAGACTTCTTTAAGTCCATCTTCATATCCTTTACTTAAGCTATCCTTACCTGTTTCATTTGCCAAACTATTCATACTATCTACATATTCTTTATTATATTTAGCCATAGACTTTAAAATAGTGTCCTCCAATCTAATATTAGATGAAAATATATTTATAATTGGAGTTAAAACTATAAACACAAATATGAAATTTAATACTAAATTTATATATGGTTTTATTTTAGACGATGGTAAAATCATATTAACTACATTTACTATAAAAGCACCTATTAGTATAGTTATAATCCACTGTTTTATACCTTCTAACATAACCCACCTCTTATCCTTGAGCTACTACACTTATTGAAGTTATTATTGCTACTGTAACAAAAAACATTATTGCAATTGCGATTATGCAAGCCAACATTACTACCATTAAGTTGGCTATTTCATTTAAAAAACTTGATATTTTCTCTTCTCCTATAGGCTCTACTACTATAGCAGATATTTTATAAACCAATACTACAGATAATATTTTTATAACTGGAACCAAACAAATTCCAACTATTAATACAAGGCCAATTCCTCCAAATACACCTTTTATAAGCTGCGATGATGAGAGCAGTATATCAACTGAATCAGATACAAAATTACCTACCACTGGAATAAAGTTTCCTAAGGCAAATTTAGCTGTTTTAACTGTAAAATTATCTATATTTTTTACATATAAGCCTTGCATAGATACAAGTCCTAAATATATGGTAAACATTGCTCCTATAGAAACTAAATTTATTTGTCTTATAAAAGATGATAGTTTTTTTAGTTTTATACTTTGAGATAAATTATTTACGACTAGAATTGCAAATGCTACAGAAATTGATACGAATAAAAATTGTTTAAAAATTATATTTATGAATGCAACTCCACCTATAAATATTGGGTTTAAAACTGTTGATGTAATAGGAAATCCTATAAGCACCAATAATGTTATAAGTATAGGCATTATTACTTTCATTAAATTTACGGTGGAATCTATAGTATCATTACATATTGATAGTATATCTTTAAATCCGACTAGCGTAAGAGATACTATTGTTATAAATATTATATAAGTAATTATCTGACTTATTGCTCCCGATGAAAAAGAGTTTTGTAAACTTTTAAGTAAAGATGATAATAGTGCTAGTACTAATATTAGTGATGCTACTTTTAGACTTGCTTTAAATTCATCAAATAACATATATTTTATAGATTCTTTATTAAACAAATCTGTTATTTTCTTTTCTCCACTTATAAGCTCTTTTATAAATACTTTTAAATCAACCTCTTCTACTACTACCGAATCCTGTATAAAATTTTCTATTTCTCCTATGTTTATTTTTTCTAATTGACTATCTATATAATTATCTATACTTTTCTTTGTTTCATTATAGTTTTCATCTTTATCATTTTCATTTGAAAAACTTATAGAAAAAGATGCCATAATCATAAATATCGTAAGTATAGATGCTAAAAAGCTTTTTTTCATATGTAATCATTCTCCTACGGGATAATATTTATTATCATCTCTACAATAGATAAGAGTATTGGAAAAGACATAGTCATAACTATTACTTTTCCTCCAAATTCTAATTTAGAGGCTATACTTTTTTCTCCACAATCATTACAAAGTTGTATTGCAAATTCCATAAGATAGGCTATCCCTATTAATTTTATTATTAAAGTTATATATACAGATGGTATATTAGCTTTTTGAGCTAAGTTCTGTATGCTTTCAATTATAAAGTTTAGCTTAAATATTACAGATAAAAGTATCGTTACCCCTGCAATTATTGCTATGAAATTTGCCATCTCTGGTCTTTTAGGCCTTATAATTAAACAAATAGTCATTGCCAGTATAGCGACTCCAATAAGTTTTATAATTTCCAAAGTGTCACCCCCTACTTAGTAAAGCATGAACATCGTCTTTATTGTATCAAATAAAACACTTACCTCTTTTAATACAATTGTAAATGCCATAACTACTCCTACTACAGTGACATATATTTGCCAGTCTTTTCTGCCTGAAGCATCTAATATAGTATTAATTATTGTTATTAAAAGTGCTCCTATACCTAACTTAAATATTAGTGAAATATCCATACTAATCCTCCTATATCAAAATTATTCCTATAGCCAATCCTATAATTGTAGATAATTTTTTATAAACTGCACCTTTTTTATTTATATCTTCTTTAGTTTCATTAGTTATGCCTTTTAAATTTTCTATACATAAATCAATCATTCTAGTTTGAGATTCTATATCACTTTTACCTAAAGCTAATATAAGTTTTTTAACTTCATCAACCTCCTTATCTTGTAAATAGGTTTCTTTTTTTAAAATACTTATATTGTCGTTTAAAATATCTTCTAATATTTTTTCAGTATTATTTGTAAGTCCATATTTTAACTGCATAAAAAACTTATGTGTAAAATATTCTTTCTTTAATGAAAGTCTTTCAAATATTTCTTCTAAGGTATACATACCAAAGTGCAAGTCCATTCTCATTATCTCTAATATTTTTATGAGATCATTTACTTGTTTATGCCTATTTGTATAAGCTTTGCTTATATATTCACCTATTAAGTAGCTACAAGCTACTAAAATACCTATTATTACAATTTTAATTTGCAAAATACCATCTCTTTTCTTCTAAATCATATATTTTATCAATTGTTCCTGGACCTTTTTTAGCAGAAAGTATAATTACTTTTTTAAATAATTCTTTATCTAATAATCTGTTTAACTCTTTTCTATTTTTTATATCTTCTATAGAATCACCATGTACCGTGGTTATTAAGCTAACACCACTATTTAAAGCCGTATATAAGGCATCTATTTCATCTTTACTACCTATTTCGTCTGTTACTATTAAATTAGGTGACATAGATCTAAGTAACATTATTATTCCTATGTCTTTAGGACAAGTTTCTATTATGTCAGTTCTTATACCTACATCCATTTGAGGTATTCCAAGATATGATCCTCCTATTTCATTACGTTCATCTATTAAAGCAACCTTTATACCTTTAAATCCATAATCTTTATTTCCATTACTTAAATTTCTTACTATATCTCTTACTAGAGTTGTTTTCCCACACTGAGGTGGAGATATTATTAAAGTGTTATTTACTGAATTGCTTCCTTTTATGATATGGTTTAAAATTTTATCAGAACATCCTATAACTTCCTTTGATACTCTTATATTTAAAGATGATACATGCTTTATATTTTTAACTTGTCCATCTTCAACTATTGCCTTTCCAACAATACCTACTCTATGACCTCCCCTTAATGTTATAAATCCTTTTTTTATATCATCAATAAAAGAATGTATTGAATATTTGCATATCATTTGAAAACTTTGCTCTATATCATCCTTAGTTACTATGTATGAATCATTATAGCTAGTTTCAAGCTTGTTCAAGTTTATGTTATAAAAATAGTCCTTATTATTTGAGTTTATGATAAGTGGTTTATTACAGCGTAGCCTTATCTCCTCTATACTTATGCCATCTTTTATTATATTTTTAATTTTGTCCCTTACGTTAATGGCTAGTGAATTTATAACTTCATTGCTAAGTTCATACATAACTATCCTCCTCCTTTGTATATATAAATTCTATTAAATAAACATAAAATTTATGACAACAAAAAAAGAAGTCATAAGACTCCTTATCTATTTCCATCTTTTCCATTGTACTATAAATAAAATACCTGCTAAAAATAATGCACTTCCTATACCTATATATACTGGCGACCAGTATATTGGTTTTACAAATGAACTTTCTCTAATAGTTATACCTAATGTCATCATAACAGCCATTATTATATAGCTTTTAGTGTCAAAGAATGAAAATATACATAGTTTTTCTTTATCTTTATCAGCTATCCTATCTCTATGTTTATTAACTAATTTTTTAAATATAAAATTAAAGAATATATAAAATATCACTATAGATACTATTATTGATATTATAACTTTGCTTCTTAAACTTAAAAATACATCAAGTCCAAGTTTTAAAACCATACCTCCTGCTAAAATCCATACTATTCCTGCTATTAATAGTAGATTTTTCTTATAACATCTTGGTGTTAAATTTTCCATATTAAGTCTCATCTCCATCAATTATTCTAGCTTTTTAATTATACCCTTATATTTTTATATAAAACTTTAGATACAAAATATTTTCTATACTAATTTAATTTATGATACATTAAGATTTTGAGTACTTACTTTTATATCTTACAAAAAAACAAGTAAAGTAAATAATCCTTATAATTAAAAATAGACTTTCTACGTTTGTAGAAAGTCTATTTTACTAATATTTCTTTAATACTATAGATGCATTATGCCCACCAAACCCTAGTGAATTTGATAATGCATATCTGACTTCTTTATTTCTTCCTTTATCTAATACATAATCTAGGTCAAGTTCTTCATCTACATTTTGAACATTTACTGTAGGTGGTATAAAGTTATCTTTTATACTCATAGCACAAACTATAGCTTCTATCCCACCTGCTGCTCCTAATAAATGTCCTGTCATAGATTTTGTTGATGACACGCATAAGTCATATGCATTTTCTCTAAATACTGTTTTTATAGCTTGCGTTTCAAGCTTGTCATTGTAGTAAGTAGATGTTCCATGTGCATTTATATAGTCAACTTCTTCTATAGGAACATCTCCGTCCTTTAGAGCCATTTCCATAGAACGAGCTGCTCCTTCACCGTTTTCAGCCGGTGTCGTCATATGGTACGCATCTGCTGTTAATCCATATCCTACAATTTCAGCATATATATTAGCATTTCTTTTTAAAGCATGTTCTAATTCTTCTAGTATTAAAACTCCTGAACCTTCTCCCATTATAAATCCATCTCTATCTTTATCAAATGGTCTTGATGCAGCTTTTGGATCATCATTTCTAGTCGACATAGCCTTCATATTACAAAATCCTGCAAATGCAAGCGGAGTTATAGGAGCTTCACTTCCTCCTGCCACCATAATATCTGCATCGCCTCTTTGTACTATCTTAAAAGCATCTCCTATTGAATGTGTTCCTGATGCACAAGCTGTACATACATTTGTATTTGGTCCCTTAGCACCTAAAAATATAGATACTTGACCTGATGCCATATTTCCTATCATCATAGGAACTAAAAATGGACTTACTCTTTTATTTCCTTTTTCTAAAAGAGTTTTATGTTGTTGTTCTATAGTTTCAACTCCACCTATTCCTGTTCCTATTATTACACCCATACGATCTTTATTTATAGAATCTAAGTTTAGTTTTGCATCTTCTACTGCCATTTTTGATGCAGCTATAGCATATTGAGTAAATTTATCTAATCTTTTTATTTCTTTTTTATTTATATATTCCTCTGGATTAAAATCTTTTACTTCTCCTGCTATTTGAGTTTGGAAAGTACTAGCATCAAATCTAGTTACAGTATCAATTCCACAAACACCAGCTTTTATATTTTTCCAAAAGTCTTCTTTATTATTTCCAATAGGTGTAACACATCCTAAACCAGTTATTACAACTCTCTTTTTCATAGAGAAATACCTCCACTATTTATTAGCTTCTATAAATTTAACTATGTCTCCTATAGATTTGAAGTTTTCTGCTTCTGTATCTGGTATTTCCACTCCAAATTCATCTTCTAAAGCCATTATTATTTCTACTGCATCTAATGAGTCAGCTTCTAAGTCCTTCATTAATGAAGTCTCCATTGTTATTTCCTTATCTTCTACGCTTAATTGCTCTCTTATTATTTCTACAACTTTTTCAAACATTTTTATTTCCTCCTAATTTTTACTTTTCAAAATTTTCAATCTTTTTATTTTGCAACTATACATACATAAAGTTTACTTTGCTAATATCACTAACCATATAACTTCTTATCTACTAATTTAAATCTATTTTCAAATGATTTATAACAAAGTTTTTAATTTATTAACAAAATTTATAAGTTTTTATTATTGCATTACCATTCCACCGTCTACGTTTATAACCTGACCAGTTATATAACTAGACATATCACTTGCCAAAAATACTACTGCATTAGCTACATCTTCTGGTTTCCCAAATTCTTTTTTAGGTATAGTGCTTAACATGCTATTTTTTATATCATCACTTAATACTTTTGTCATATCAGTATCTATAAATCCTGGTGCTACTGCATTTATATTTATATTTCTTGATGCAAGTTCTCTTGCTGTTGATTTTGTAAATCCTATAACTCCTGCCTTAGATGCACAGTAATTCGCTTGACCTACATTTCCTATTACACCTACTACAGATGATATATTTATTATTTTTCCATATTTATTTTTCATCATAGGTCTAGTAACTGCCTTAGTACAATTAAATACACCTTTTAAATTTATATCTATTACCTTGTCAAAATCTTCTTCCTTCATTTTCATAAGTAAGTTATCTTTAGTTATGCCTGCATTGTTTACTAGTATATCAACTCTACCAAATTCTTTTATAGTTTTATTTATCATTTCATTAACTTCTTCAGACTTTGATACATCACATTTTATAACTATACATTTTACACCTAAATTTTCTATCTCTTCTTTTGTTTTTAATGCTTCTTCTTCTTTTGATGTATAGTTTATAACTATATTAGCTCCATTATATGCAAGCTTTTTAGCAATCTCTTTTCCTATACCTCTAGACCCACCTGTTATTACTGCTATTTTATTTTTCAGATTTAACATACTATCTCTCCATTCTTATAGATCTCTACAAATTCTTCTAAAGAATCCATATTCTCTATATTATAAATATTTACATTTTTATCTATATTTGAAGATATCTTCTTTATAAATCCTTTTAAGGTTTTTCCTGGGCCTATTTCTATAAATGTGTCATAACCTTCATTTATTAATTTTTCTATTGAATCTTCCCAAAGTACAGAAGAACTAACTTGTGATATAAGTAAATCCTTTCCTTCATCTTCATAGTATTTTGCATTAACATTTGATACTACACTTACCTTAGGTTTTCTTATGGTTACTTTATTTAGCTCTTTAGATAATTTTATTCCTGCTTCTTTTAGCATTGATGAATGAAATGGACCACTAACATTTAACTTAACAGCTCTTTTGGCTCCATTTTCTTTTAGTAATCTTATAGCTTCATCTATCTTATTATTTTCTCCTGATATAACTATTTGACCTGGAGAATTATAGTTTGCTACTTCAACAACTCCATCATCTATATTATCTATTATGCTTTTTAGCTTATTTCTATCTAACCCTAGTATTGCAGCCATAGCTCCTTTGCCTACTGGGACAGCTTCTTGCATAAATGATCCTCTTTTTTTAACTAAAGAAACAGCATCATCAAAATCAATAGCATCTGTAGCTACTAATGCACTATACTCTCCTAATGATAATCCTAAACATGCATCATATTTTAAGTCTATTTTTTCATTTAATGACTTTAAAAGAGCTATACTATGAGTAACTATTGCTGGCTGAGTATTTTCTGTTTTAGCTAATGTTTCACCATCACCTTCAAACATTATACGTTTTAAATCCATGTCTAAAGCTTCACAAGCTTTATCTATAACTTCTTTAGCTATATTATCATTTTCATATATATCTTTTGCCATACCTACATACTGACTTCCTTGTCCTGGAAATACTAATGCTATTTTACCCATAAGCCACCTCCTGCTTTATAAATCTATGTTTGGCATTATCTCTTTAACTTGGTTGACTATGTCACCTATAATTTTTTTACAAGGCTTAATATCTTTTACTATAGATGCTATTTGACCAGCCATAAACGATCCATTTTCAATGTCCCCATCTATAGTAGCCATTCTTAAAGAGCCTACACATTTTTTATCTATTTCTTCTGGATTTATTCCCTCTTTTTCCATACTAAGGACTTCTTTTGATAATTTATTTTTAAGAGTCCTAACAGGATGACCTGTACTTCTTCCTGTTACTATAGCATCTCTATCCTTAGATTTTATAATCATATTCTTATAATTTTCATGAACACTACACTCTTCACTACATATAAATCTAGTTCCTATTTGAACTCCTTTAGCACCTAAAGCAAGTGCTGCAACAACGCCTCTTCCATCTGCTATACCACCTGCTGCTATAACAGGTATATTAACTGCATCTGCAACTTGCGGCGTTAATACCATAGTAGTTAATTCTCCTATGTGCCCTCCAGCTTCTGTTCCTTCAACTATAACTGCATCTGCCCCTAGTTTTTCCATTCTTTGAGCTAATGCTATCGTTGGAACTACTGGTATAACTTTTACATTTGCTTTTTTAAGCTTTTCCATATACTTTGCTGGGTTACCTGCTCCTGTTGTTATCACAGGTATATTTTCTTCTATTACCAAATCTATTATTTCATCTGCAAATGGAGATAATAGCATTACATTTACACCAAATGGCTTATCTGTAAACTCCTTGCATTTTCTTATTTCTTCTTTTATTATTTCCTTTGGTGCATTACCACCTGCAATAATTCCTAATCCACCTGCATTTGAAACAGCACTTGCTAAATTAGCATTAGCAACCCATGCCATTCCGCCTTGTATTATAGGATATTGTATATTTAATAATTCACAAATTTTATTCATCATTTCCTCCTTATATACTCCACTTAATAACTGAAGCTCCCCAAGTAAGTCCTCCTCCAAAACCAACTAAGACTATATTATCACCCTTTTTGATTTTAGAGCTTCTGTATGCTTCATCCATAGCAACGGGGATTGATGCTGCAGACATATTTCCGCATTTGTGTAAATTTACATAAACTTTATCCATACTTAACTTAAGTCTTTTTGCCGATGCCTCTATTATTCTTATATTTGCTTGATGTGGTATAAGATAATCTATATCATTAGTGTCCAAACCTGCCATTTCTATAGCCTTTATGGATGCATCTCCCATTATTCTAACTGCAAATTTGTATACGTCATTTCCTGCCATTTTTATAGTGTGAAGATTATCCTCTACAGTACTTTTACTAGCTGGAAGCCTAGATCCTCCAGCTGGTATATTTAGGAAGTCTTTACCTCTTCCATCTGCACCAAGGTAAGTAGATAGTATTCCACCATCATTTACTTTACCTATAATAACTGCTCCTGCTCCATCTCCAAATAGGATAGAAGTACCTCTATCAGTATAATCTAAAACCCTTGAAAGTACTTCTGCTCCTATTACCAAGATGTTTCTATAACAGTTAGTTTCTATAAATTGTTTAGCGATAGTTAATCCATATACAAAACCTGAACATGCAGCTGATATATCAAAAGCACAAGCATTAACTGCACCTATTTTTTCTTGTACTAAGCATGCAGTTGATGGAAACGCCATATCTGGTGTAGCAGTTGCTACTATTATAAGATCAATTTCACTTGCTTGTAAATTTGCACATTCCATAGCTTTAAGTGCTGCCTTTACAGATAAATCTGATGTTGATTCATTGGCATCAGCTATTTTTCTTTCACTTATTCCTGTTCTAGTTTTTATCCATTCATCACTTGTATCTAATATTTTTTCAAAGTAAGAATTATTTAGTACCTTTTTGGGTAGATAACTTCCTACGCCCAATATACCAGCTTTTTTGTTCATATATAAATTAACCCTCCATACGAGTTTATTTTATTCTTCGCTTTCTTTATTAACTACTACAAAATCTTTTATATCTTGTAGCACGTTTCCTTTAGCAAATTTTATTCCTTGATTTATGGCATTTTTTATAGCTCTTGAATCTGAACTACCGTGTGCTTTTATAACTCCTCCATTAACTCCTAATAAAGGTGCTCCTCCATATTCAGCATAATCCATAAATGATTTTAATTTTCTTAGGTCATCTTTTAAAAGCATTGCTCCTAATTTACCTTTTGTACTTGATAAGAATGTTTCTTTTAAAAGTCCCATTACAGATATTGCAACACCTTCTGCTGATTTTAGAAGTATGTTACCTGTAAATCCATCACAAACAATTATATCTGTATAATCATTTATTACATCTCTTGCTTCTACATTTCCTATAAAGTTTAAGTCTATATTTTTTAATTCTTCATAAGCTTTTTTTACTAAGTCATTTCCTTTTCCTTCTTCTATTCCTACATTAGCTAAGGCTACCCTAGGATTAGAAAGACCTAAAACTTTTTTAGCATATATATTACTCATAGCTGCAAACTCTACTAAGTTTCTTGGTTTGCAATCTGCATTAGCTCCACCATCAGCTATAAGAGTCATTCCTTTTTTAGCATTTGGTATAGCTGGACATAAACAAGGTCTATCTATACCTTTAATTCTACCTACTACAAATAATCCCCCAGCAAGTAATGCTCCCGTATTTCCCGCTGATATAACTGCATCTGCATATCCTTCTTTTACAAGTCTAAGCGCAACAACCATTGATGAATCTTTTTTAGATCTTATCGCTTTTACTGGCTTATCTTCATTTTCTATAATTTCTGTTGTATGAATTATTTCAAGTTTTTCTTTATCAAAATCATATTTTGAAAATTCTTTTTCTAATATCTCTTTATCTCCAGTTATTACTATATTTATTCCATATTCTTTTATTGCATTAACTGCACCTTCTACATTAGATTGTGGTGCATTATCTCCACCCATACCATCAATTACTATTCTCATACATTCTCCTCCTAATCTAATTCTTCAAATATAAATTTTCCTCTAAATATTTGTTCTTGTGCTTTATTATTAATGACAACTTTGACATAATGCTTTGTACCTACATTTTTGTAGATTTCAGCCTTTGCTATAAGTCTATCCTTTTGTTCTATTAATTTCAAACATTTAACATTTGCAAACCTCATTATTACTTTTGGTGCATCTACTATAGCCATTGCTAATGAGTCTGCCATAGAAAATATATATGTATCCTTTAAAGTATTAGTTTTAGAATAGAGCATATCTTCTGTAATTTCTAGCATAGATATTCCTAATTTCCCTACTGATAAATCAATTATTTCTCCTGTAATTTCCTTAATTCCAAGAGTTTTTACCTTTGAACTTTCTGCTTCTGCAATATTTTTTACTCTCTCCCTAAGTTCAGGTATATTCAGACTCATTCTATCTAGCCTTATAGTTTGAATACTAACTTCAAATAGGCTAGCTAACTCTTCGTCTGTATAAAAAGGGTCAGCCTGTAACATTTCTATTAATTCCTTTTGTCTTTGGGCTTTACTTTTCTTTTTCATATTACCTCCAAGTTTTTATAGCTGTAATTAGTACCAGCTACTAATAGTAGTATATAGTATCACAATAAAATTATCAATACTTTTTTATTATTTTTTGTTTAAACAAAAAAAACATGTAGAGTAATCTACATGTTTTTAGAAGTTATTATTCAGATACAACTTCTTTACCTTTATAATATCCACAGTCTGGACATACTCTATGTGGTAATTTTGGCTCATGACATTGTGGGCAACTTACAAATCCAGTTGCTACCATTTTAGAGTTAGCTGCTCTTCTCATTTTAGTTTTTGATTTAGATGTTTTACGCTTTGGTACTGCCATTTACGCCACCTCCTTAGTCGTTTTTAAATATATCTTTTAATTTAGCAAAACGGGGATCAATATTCTCCTCGTCGTTCGCAGTTTCAGTGCAAGAACAATTTTCTTTATTAAGATTTGCTCCGCATCCTTGACAAAGTCCCATACAATCTTCATCACAAAGAACTCTTGGTGGTATTTTAAAGTCTAATGTTTGTTGTATAAGTTCTATAATATCTACAACTTGTCCATCATAGATGAATGCATCATCATCTTCAAAACTATCTTCATCATAGTCTTCTTTTACTAAAAAACCATTTATAGAGTATTCTATTGGTACTTCGACATCTTCTAAGCATCTTGAACATTGGTCAAGAATTGTAAAATCTACATCTACATCTAGGTATAATCCATTTTTAGTAGATGATATTTTACCATTTAAATTTATTGGTGAAACTAACTTATAGTTGTTATCACAATAACTAATAGTATCAACTTTTTGAGAAAAATTCAAGTCTAATTTGTCAGTTTCTCTTCTTATTAATTTATCTAGACTGATTTGCATTGTATTCACCTCAATCCACTACCAATTTATTATACAAATTTAGTAGATGTTTGTCAAGTATTTTTACTTGATAGATATTTTGAAAATGTTGTAAGACATAGTTTAAGGTAGGCTTTAACCTACCTTAAATATATTATAACCTATTACAATTATTTTACTAATGCAACAGTATCTCTTGCTATCATTAACTCTTCGTTAGTTGGTATTAATAATATCTTAACTCTAGAGTCTTCTGTAGATATTACTCTTTCTTTTCCTCTAACTTTGTTAGCTTCTTTATCTAAGTTCATTCCTAAGAATTCCATGTTAGAAGCTATTGATTCTCTTATTTCTATACCATTTTCACCAACACCAGCAGTAAATACAACAGCGTCAACTCCGTTCATTTCTGCAGCATAAGCTCCTATGTATTTTTGAACTCTTTGAACGTATGCATCTAAAGCAACTTGAGCTTTTTCATCACCGTTTGAAGCAGCTCCTTCTATATCTCTAAAGTCACTAGATATACCAGTCATTCCGTATACACCTGACTTTTTGTTCATTAAATCAGATAATCCTTTAGCATCTAATCCTTCTTTTTCCATTAAGAATGGTAATATAGCAGCATCTATATCTCCACATCTAGTTCCCATTATTAATCCTTCAAGTGGAGTGAATCCCATAGATGTATCAACACACTTACCACCATCAACAGCAGCTATAGAAGCTCCATTTCCTAAGTGACAAGTTATTATCTTAACGTCTTCTATGTTCTTTCCAAGCATTGCAGCAGCTCTTTGAGATACATACTTGTGAGAAGTTCCGTGGAATCCGTATCTTCTTACACCGTACTTAGTGTATAATTCATGAGGTAATCCGTATAAGTAAGATTTTTTAGGCATAGTTTGGTGGAAAGCAGTATCAAATACTCCTACCATTGGTACACCTGGAAGTATTTCTTCACAAGCTTTTATACCCATTATGTTAGCTGGGTTGTGAAGTGGTGCTAATTCTACACACTCTTCTAATGCAACCATAACTTCGTCAGTTATCTTAACTGAACCAGCGAACTTTTCTCCACCGTGAACTACTCTGTGTCCTACAGCTTCAACTTCGCTTATTTCTTTAACTCCACCGAATTTAGCATCAACAACACCGTCTAATACTAACTTTATAGCATCTTGATGGTTTTTCATTGGTTGTTCTATTATTAATTTACCTTCAACACCATCTTTTTCTTGCTTAAGTATAGAACCTTCTATACCTATTCTTTCAACTAATCCTATACATAAAACTTCTTCATTTGACATATCTATTAATTGATATTTTAATGAAGAACTACCACAGTTTAATACTAATACTTTCATTAGTATACCTCCTTAAAATTTTATGAATAATATGTAAAAAGCCTTTTAGGCTAACATTTACAATTTACTTTTTGTATACAGTAAACATTCTTTAACACTAATTAATATATCACTTTTTATTATAAAAGTACAGTACATTATCTATTTATTTGAAAATTTATTAAATTTGGTTCATAAATTAAAAGCATAAGTTTTATTATATATAAATAGTATATTGACTTTATTTAATATATTTTATATTTATATATTTACTTCATTTAAATATTTTTGCTTAACATAGATTATTTTTCTCTATTTGTTATAATATTATAATATATTATTTAAATTATTTTTTACAATATAGTTAGATTTCTACATATATTGTAATTACTCTATTATAATATTAACACAAGGAGAATCATTATGAATATACTTGGAGTAATAGTTGAGTACAATCCATTTCACAATGGACATTTACACCATTTAAATAAATCTAGACAGCTAACAAAAGCTACTCACACAGTCGCTATTATGAGCGGAAATTTTTTACAAAGAGGTGAACCAGCCTTATTTGATAAATATACTAGAGCTTCTATCGCAGTTGAAAACGGTGTAGATTTAGTTCTTGAACTTCCTACTTTATATGCTTGTCAGTCTGCTGAAATATTTGCCCACGGTGCAATAACAACTTTAAATTCATTAAATTGTATAGATTCAATTTGTTTTGGTAGCGAAGAAGGAAGTATTGATGTTTTGTATACTATAGCTAAAATACTAGTTGATGAGCCAAATGAATTTAAAGTAAATCTAAAGAAATACTTAGATGAAGGTATGCTTTATCCTAGTGCACGTAGCATGTCTTTATTTGACTATATATCTAAACATAATTTGATAGATATATCAAAAGATAAACTTTTAAATGTATTAAATTCCTCTAATAACATTTTAGGTCTAGAATACATAAAATGTCTACTAAAATTAAATAGTAATATAAAACCTTTTACGATTTCTAGAGTACAAGCTTCATACAACTCTGAAAATATAACTAGTAGTATTTGTTCTGCTACTGCCATAAGAAAATCTTTAAAAGATTACAATGAGTTATCACTTATAAGTAATGTAGTTCCTAGCCAAACTTATAATATACTTAATGAAAAAATTAATAATAATTTTTTACCTATGTTTGATGAAGCTTACTTTGATATTATAAAATCTATTGTAGCTAGAGATATTAGTATATTAGATAAATATTTTGAAGTTAACGAAGGAATAGAAAATAAAATATACCAAAATATATTTAGGTCTAATTCTCTTGATGAACTTCACTTATCTATAAAAAGCAAAAGATATACATTAACTAAAATAAAAAGAACTCTTAATAATATACTACTTGGAATAACTAAAGAAGATATAAGTTACGTTAAAGATATAAATGCCGTTCCTTATATAAGAGTTCTAGCTTTTAACGATAGAGGTCGGGAAATATTAAAAGCTATTAAGAAAACTTCTGAAGTAAATATAGTAAATAAATTATCTAAAGCGTCATTTTCTATGAATGATAAATTATTTAAGACTTTGCTTGATTATGATATAAGATCGAGTAACATATATAATTTAATTTACTATAAAAACAATCCTGATTTATTAAAGGGTCCTATGGATTATTATATATCTCCTATTTACATTAAAAATAATAAAAATTAAAATCTATTTACAAATAAAAAAGCACAGTTTATTCTGCGCTTTTTTATTTAGTTTAAATTAGTATATTTTACTTGGATTTAATATATTTTTATGATCAAAAGCAGTTTTTATACTTTTTATAAGATCCATATAAGACTCACTTTGAGATTCATGTAAATATTCTTTTTTAGCATAGCCTATTCCATGTTCTCCTGAGACTTGCCCTCTAAGTTCTCTTGATTTTTCATACATACAATCAAAGCTTTCTTTTAATTTTAACTTCCAAGTTTCATCATCCATACCATCTCTTAATGTATAAACATGAAGATTACCGTCTCCTGCATGCCCAAAACTCTTTATTCTTACATTTAATTCTTTTTGTAAATCATGAGTATATCTTATAAAATCAGCAACTTTATCTCTAGGTACTACAACATCACATTCGTCCATTTCTGTTGTAGATGCTTTTATAGCTTCTAAAAATGCTCCTCTTGCTGACCATATAGATTCATTTCTTTCCTGTGTATCAGATATAAATACATCATATGCCCCATTTTTTAAGCATAAGTGGGCAACTTTTTCATATTCTTTTTCTATATCTTCTTTACTATTTCCATCAAATTTTAATAGTAGATACGCATCTGAAGTATTATCAGGGAAAGACTTTCCTAAAAATTCTTCTGCTGCAAGTATTACATCTCTTTCCATAAATTCTATCGCTGTTGGTATTGACTTTGATTTTATTATTTTAGGTACAGTTTCTATTGCTGTTGGTAAATCCTTAAAAGGAATTAATAAACTTATATCTTTTTTAGGAAGAGGTAAAAGTTTAAGTATTGCCTTTGTTACTATTCCTAATGTACCTTCTGAACCTACAATCAAATCTTTTATACTATATCCAGAACTATTTTTTACTACTTTTCCTCCTATATTAACAATATCACCATTAGGAAGTACAACTTCAAGTCCTCTTACATAGTCTCTTGTAACTCCATATTTAACAGCTCTCATTCCCCCTGCATTAGTGTTTATATTTCCACCTATTGTGGCACTTTTTTCACCTGGATCTGGCGGATAAAATAAATCTCTTTCTTGAACATATTGTCCTATAGTCATCAAAAGCACTCCTGGCTCTACTGTTAATGTTAAATTTTCTTCATCTAATTCTAATATTTTATTCATTTTGCTTAAATTAATCATTATACCACCATGAATTGCTACAGAAGCACCAACAAGCCCTGTTCCTTGTCCTCTTGGTGTTACAGGTATATTATTTTTATAGGCATATTTCATTATTTTAGATACTTGTTCTGTATTATATACATTAACAAGTACTTCTGGATATTTTTCCACTCCTCCTAATTCATCATGTGAAAAATCTTCACTTATATCTTCGCCTGCAAAGACTTCTTCTTCTCCACAAATATCTATTAAAAATCTAATATCATCATTATCTATTTTTTTATACATAGCTATTCCCCCTATTCTTCTACGGATAATGCCACTTCTAATTGCTTTTGTTCTATTTTTTCTATTAATTTAGGAACAATCTCATATATATCACCTACTAATGCTAAATGAGCAACATCAAATATCGGTGCTTTTTCATCTTTATTTATTGCTACTATGTAATCAGAACCTTGCATACCTGCTACAAACTGAACAGCCCCAGATACCCCACACGTAATTATAAGTTTAGGTTTTACAGTTCTTCCACTAAGACCTATTTGTCTTCTTGGGTCTATCCATCCAGCTTCTATTAATGGTCTTGTTCCTGCAACTTGTGCTCCTAGTCTATCTGCTAATTTATATATCATATCCATATCATCTTGCTTTTTAATAGCCCTACTTGCAACTACTATAACTTCTGCTTCTTCAAGACCTACCTCTTTCGTTTTAGGTTTACTATCTAATACATTTATATTTGATACTAATTTTTCCTTACTAATACTACATAATGTTATCTTTCCATTTGGACTTTCAACTTCTTCTGGTTCTGAGAATATTTTATATCTTACTGTAGCAAACTGTGGTCTATTATTTGGAGTATGAATATGAGCCATTATATTTCCTCCAAATGCTGGTCTTATTTGATCTAAATCTGTATTTTCTTGAATATCAAGTATTGTACAATCTGCCGTAAGCCCTGTTTTAAATCTAGCCGCAAGTCTTGGTGCTAAAGATCTTCCAAGTGTAGTTCCCCCTACTAACATTATCGTAGGTTTTATATTATTTATAAAATCTTCAACTGCTCTAGAGTATGGCTCTATTCTAAAATGTTCAAATTCTGGATTATCATAAACAAATACTTGATCTACTCCATAAGATATTAATTTATCACATTTATCTTTTATATCTTTACCTACAAATACACAATATACTGGATGATTTACTTTCTTAGCCATTTCACGAGCCTTACCTATAAGTTCATAAGTTACAGGATGTATATCTCCTTCATGGTGGTCTACATATACAGCTATTCCTTTCCATTCATCCTTGTTTATCTCTTTTTTTAGATTTTCTACAAATTCAAAAGCTCCTTTTGGTCCCTTTTTAACACAAATCTTACACATTTTACAAGCTGAATTTATTTCTATTTTTTGGTCAATTAATTCTATGGCATTAAATGGACACAATTTTAAAACTTCATCTATATTATCTATTTTCTCTTGATTTATTACTACTTTAGCCATATAAATCCCCCCTTATATTAACTTTAACTCCTTAAGTTTATTTGCTAACTTTTCACTTATTTCTTCACTACTTCCTCTTAAAATTTCTTTTTCATTATTAGAAGTTGGAGGGAATATTCTTAATACTTGGGTTGGCGAACCATTAAGTCCATAATTGTTTTCATCTTGATCTTCAAAGTCACTTAAACTATACATAGGTATTTCTCTATTTTTAGTATCTAGCTTTAATTTAAAAGAAGGTAATCTCGGTTCATATATGCCCTTTTCAACAGTTATTAAACATGGATAATTTATTTCACATTCTTCTAATGTATTTGGCATATCACACTCAACTACTATACTTTTATCTTTAATTTCTATTATTTTAGTTACATTTGTAATATGTGGTATATTTAAAAATTCAGCTATTTCTGGTCCAACTTGAGCTGTATCTCCATCAGTAGTTTGCTTTCCACATATTATTAAATCTGGATTTCCTACTTTTTTTATACCTTGAGATAGTGTATAAGAAGTTGCAAGTACATCAGCACCTGCGAATTTTCTATCACTAAGTATAGCTCCCTCATCTACTCCCATCATAAAACTTTCTTCTACAATTTGTTTTGCTTGTGGTGGTCCCATTGTCAATACTTTTAAAGTCGCACCTTTTTTTTCTTTTATTTTAAGTGCTGTCTCTAATGCGTATAAATCATATGGATTCATTTTAGAATCTACACCATCTCTTTTAAGCACACCTGTTTTTTCATCTACTTCAACTTCAGAAGTTCCTGGAACTTGCTTAATACATGTTAAAATTTCCATACTTTATCCCCCTTAACTATTTAACTATTACAGATACTCCATCAGGAATAACTACAACCTTTGAATCCCTTCCCTTTATATGAAATGCCATATTTAAAGCATCTTCAAAGTTTGATGCATGCTTCATATGCATATTCTCTATCATATCTTTATCACACTTATCTGTAACCATTATTACAGTGTAATTTTCAAGTATTCTAGCTAATATTTGAAACTCCCATTGGTCAGGTACAGTATCTCCCCTACTTACCTTTCTTACTTTTTCTAAAACTTCTTTTGGTGATTTAGCATTTGCTATATTATCGTAAAAAGATTGACCTCCATGACCATCATTGCAGGCAGATATCATAATTATTACTCCACCTTCATTGCAAGTAGCTTCTGCTGCAGTCATTCCTTTTACAGACTGATATATATTTTGATCAAGAGGATACCCTCCATTAGTACTAACAACTATATCAGCTTTATGAGATTTAACTTTAGATAACTCTGTTACAAATTCACATCCTTTTCTATGTGCTTTTTCTACATCTCCAGCAAAAGATGCTATAACTTTTTTATCTTGGTCTATTACAACATTTAGTATAAAAGCGAGATTTGATACTTTAGCTGCATATACCATATCCTCGTGAATAGGATTATTTTGTAGTGTTCCAGTTCTGGCATTTTCACTATCTATAAAGTCACTACAGTGGTTATACATTATAGTTTTTGCTGATGCTATACCTGGTAATATACTTTTTCTACCTCCAGAAAAACCTGCAAAAAAGTGAGGTTCTATAAAACCTTCTGCTATTAATAAATCTGCTTCTTTAACTAGTTTATTTAGATATAAATCTCCACCAGATGGCAATACTCCCATTTTTTCCATTTGAGAATCATCTGTTGATATATGCATTATTATTTCTTCATTTTCTACTATTTCCTCACCCATTTTATAAATCAATTCTTCTTTTGTACTTTCTCTGTGAAACCCTGTAGCAATTAATATTTTTATACTTGCATCTTTATTTACTTTTCTTATTCTTTTTAAGATTATTGTCATGGTAATTTTGCTTGGTACAGGTCTTGTGTGATCACTAGTTATTATGACGATACTTTTTTTATCTTTTGCTAATTCTTCTAATTTCTTAGAGCCTATTGGATTGTCTAATGAATTTTCTACTATTTCTTCTTGAGTTCTATTGACTTTATATGTATGTGCTTTAGATTGAAGTGTCATTACGAAATTTTCATCTGGAATATTTAAAATCATTCCCTCTTTAGAATATGGAACTTTTAAAGTAGGCATATTTTCCCCCTTATATTTTTATATCTGTATATAACTTCCAAAATAAACTAATACTCCTAATATTACTACATATCCTAAACAAAATTTAAGAGTTGAGTTTAAAATTTTACCTTCTTTTCCTATTAACCCAGTAGCAGATGTTGCTATAGCTATACTTTGAGGTGATATCATTTTTCCTGCTGTTGCCCCTGCAGTATTTGCTGCTGCTATCCAATATGGGTCTATGCCTAGAGATGTAGCTGATTGAGATTGTAAACCTCCAAACAATATATTTGCTGATGTGTCACTACCTGTTACAAATGTACCTATTGAGCCTAAAAGTGGTGATATTACAGGATAAAATGATCCAGTTATTGCGCTTAGTCCAAAAGATATTGATGCTGTCATTGTGCTGTAAGACATAAGTTTTGATATAGCAACTATAGATGTTATAGTTATAAAAGATTTAGATAATTGTTTTACAGTTCTTATAAATACATTTATCATAGTAGATACTTTTACTCTTTGTATTAATCCACCTATAAATGTAGCAACTATTATTACAATACCTGGTGTATTTATCCATATGAATTCAGTTGTTGCGGCTCCTTCTCCTGTGTATATTTTAAATTGACTTGCAAATCTAGCTAAAAATTCATTTATAGATGTGAACAATGGACTTGCTGCTAAAATTAAAACACATAGTAATATGTATGGAAGCCAAGCTAATATACCCTCTTTTGTACTTACACTGACTTTTAATGCTACACTTCCTTTTATTCTATTTTCTTCTTCTGACATATCTTTTCTTTTATTCATTGCTTTTGCCATAAGAATTGTAATTAGCATACTACATAAACTTCCTATAAGAGCAGGTAATTCAGCTCCTAGATACTTTGCTACAAATATTTGAGGTAATGCAAATGCTACCCCTGATGCTAAAGTTATTAAAAATACTCCTTTTAATGCTTTAAGGCTTTTCTTTGTTAAAATTACTAATACAAAAGGTATTACTATTATGAATGGTGCTAATTGAATTGCTGTTAAATAACTTAATCTCATTACGTCTAGTCCCGTCACTGATGCTAATGTACTTACAGGTATGCCTATTGCTCCAAAAGCTGTTGGTACTGTATTAGCTATAAGACATATTATAGCTGCAAATATGGGATTAAATCCTAAAGATGCTAATATACTTGCTGGTATTGCAACTGCTGTGCCGTATCCTGCAACAGCTTCTAAAAAACCTCCAAATCCCCAAGCTAGTATAAGCACTTGTATTCTGTCATCTGTTGTAATACTAGATAACATTTTTTTCATAGTATCCATAGTTTTAGTTTCAACTGCTAAATTATAAGTAAATAGCGCTGCAACTATAACTAAAAGAATTGGCCATAATGCAACTAATACTCCTTCTATAGATGCCGTAATAGCATCTACAAATGGCATTTTCCAAAATACCATAGCTATAATAAATGTTAATATAACTGTTGCAAAGCAGGTTTTATGTGCTGGTAGTTTCATTATCCCTAAGGATACAATTAACCATATTATCGGTATTATAGCTATTAAAAATAATACATACTCGTTCATCAAGTACCTCCTATATATTTTATTTTATGTCGGTAACTTGAATGATGGTCAGTGGTATTACCACTTATATTTTATATAATATAAGAGATATTTATAAACCGCAATAATTGATTGAAAATTAACAATTTTCAACCAATAGTTTTTATATAGCTTTCTCTTATATTTTCCATATGTCTTTTCATCTCTTCATAAGCTAATATCGGATCATTTTTGCTTATTCCTTCATATATCCTTCTATGATTTTCAAATAATAGTTCTTCATCTCTATAATTTTCTATAATTTTTTCTCTTGCATCTTCTATAAACCTTTCAAATAGTTTAGATGATGTTATAAATACACTTTCTATAAGATAATTTTTACTTATAGATGCTATTTTATTGTGAAATCTTTGATCAAGTTGGATTATTTTCTTACTATTGTATTTTTTCATACTATTTTCTTTTCCCATTGCACCTATTATATTTTTTAATTCTTTACAGTCTTCTTTTGTTGCTTTTATTGCTGCTATTTTTACGGTTTGTAATTCTAATACTTCTCTTAGTTCCAATACATTTTGCCATGTACCTTCATTTAATTTAAATACCATAGATAGAGGTTCTATTAGTGACTTTTCTATATTAGTACATATAAAGTTTCCATCGCCTTGTTTGCTTTCAACCACCCCCATAGTCTCTAATACCCTTATTGCTTCCCTAATAGATGTTCTACTTACACTCATCTGCTCTGATAATTCTCTTTCCGATGGGAGCTTATCTCCTTTTTTTAATTCCCCATTTAAGATTTTATCTTGTATTTGTTCTATTACAAGTTCATAAACTTTCTTATTTGAAATATTAACAAACATGATATCCCCCTTAAATTTATATTATTTATATATTTTTTCTCATATATATCTTCTTCCTTAAATATACTTGTCTTATACTATATATTTTATTAGGTGATGCTTATGAAGAAAAGAAAAATTATATGTTTTTTTGTTCCTATATGTATCGTTTTATTAATTATACTTGGAATAATTATTTTTCCTAATGATTCCTTAGAGGCTGCTAAGGAAGGCATAGAAATTTGGACCACAATACTAATACCTTCTTTACTTCCATTTATTATAGGTGCAAACTTGATTGTTGATTTAAAAATCGTTGATATAATTGGGTTTATAATTAACCCTTTTACTAAGTTTATCTTTAATGTTTCTGGGAAAAGTGCCTTAGTCTTTCTTATATCAACAGTTTCTGGCTATCCTGTAGGTGCAAAACTTGCCTCAGAACTTAGGCTTAATTCTCAAATTTCTAAGGATGAAGGGCAAAGGCTAATTTCTTTTTGCTCTACATCTGGGCCACTATTTATAATAGGTGCTGTAGCAACTGGTATGTTTAAACATCCCAATCTTGGTTATTTAATGATTATTTGCCATTACTTAGGGTCTATATCTATAGGATTGTTTTTTAGAGGTTACGGTAAAGATATTATTTCTAGTTCATCTATATCCCTAAAAGCTAATATTAAAAATACAATAAATACTCGTTTCTCTAATGGTCAAGGCTTTTTTGTTCTATTTGGAAATGCTGTAAATAGTGGTGTTAATACATTACTTATGATTGGCGGTTTTGTAATAGTATTTTCAGTGATTTTTAAGGTACTTACATTATTTAAAATAGTTGATGTCATTGCTTTTATCTTATATATTCCTCTATCTCTTTTAGGATTTACAAAAGAACTTTGTTACGGTCTTATAAGTGGCTTATTTGAAATAACTATAGGTTGTAATAAAATATCATCTGTATCTAATGTTTCAGAAGCTTTAAAAGCCTCTCTA
This sequence comes from Romboutsia sp. 1001216sp1, assembly GCF_039841805.1. Taxonomy (NCBI): domain Bacteria; kingdom Bacillati; phylum Bacillota; class Clostridia; order Peptostreptococcales; family Peptostreptococcaceae; genus Romboutsia; species Romboutsia sp. 1001216sp1. Next base: position 41,579 of record NZ_JBDPHA010000004.1, on the reverse strand, counting down.
GCTAGTTTCTTAATAGGGTTTAGTGGTATTTCTATACTTGCCCAATGTTGTACCTTTATATCAAAAACAGATATTAGCGTACCTATATACATATTAAGTAAATTTTTTCATGGGATTATATCAGGGATTCTTACATTTTTACTATATCCTTTAATAGAATCAATTTCACTTGTTTCCAATTTCTCTAACACTTATAATTATATCTACCATGGTGGTGTATCTAATTTTTATTTGTCTAATTACAATACAGTACTTTTAGTAATATTTATAGTTTATATTTTAAATCTTCTTTCAAGGCTAGAAAAGATCGCTATAAAAAAAGAAAGCTAACACTTTCTTTTTTTATAGCCTTTATATTATTGTTCTGGATTTAACTCTAATCTATCTCTTGATATTTCTTCTAGTAAATCCTTTATATTATGTTCTAAACTTAAAAGTACATTATCAGCATACTCTATAGATCCAAGTCTTATTTCACCTGCTATTCTTTCTGCTCTTGCTATCATTTCTTTAGCTTGTAATTCTGCTTTTTGAATAGGTTCACTTGATTCTAAGTAAGCATTTAAAATTTCATCAGAATTTTTCTTTAACTCTTCTACTTTTTCATTGTACTCATCTTGTATTCTTTGTGCTTCCTTTTTAGCTTGTTCCACTAATTCTTGTGCTTCTATTTTTGCATCATTTATTATTTTGTGTCTTTCTTTATTAATCCATGTTGCTTGCTTTACTTCTTCTGGAACTAATGATTTTATTTCACCTATAACACCTAATACTTCATTTTTATCTATACCAGACTTTTGAGAAAAAGGTATTGAAGATGCATTATTTATCATACTTTCTAATTCATCTAACAATTCAATTATTTCTAAATCTACATACATAGTTACTTCCCCCTATTAGTTTTTCTTTTAAGTTCTTCTAATACAACTTCTGGAACTAAGTTTTTTATATCTGCATCAAAGTTTAATACTTCCTTTATTAACGAGGAGCTTATAAATGAATACTTTGGATTAGTTGCTAATATTACAGTTTCAATATTATGATTTAATTCTTTATTCATGTGAGCCATTTGCAGTTCATACTCAACATCAGTACCATTTCTAATTCCTCTTACTAAAGTATCTATACCATGTTCTTCACAATAATTTACTAAAAGTCCATTAAAACTTACTATTTTTATATTATCAAGATGATTAGTACATTTTTCTATAAGTTCTACTCTTTCTTCAAAAGTGAACATTCCCTTTTTATTAGGATTATGAAGCACCCCTATTTGCAACTCATCAAATATTTTAGAAGCTCTACATATTATATCTAAGTGTCCATTAGTTATTGGATCAAAGCTTCCTGCAAATATAGCTTTTCTTATTTTTTTATTCATCTTTTTGCTTAGCCCTCCATTTTAACATTGATATTAGGATTTTATATATTCTATTTTAACTTATAAAATGTTAAAGTTGTATTCCCATACTTTTTGTCTCTACTTTTTTCTAAACTGCCTATTTCTTCTGGGAATTTATCTTTAGTATCATGTTCGACTACAATTATACCATCTTCTTTAAGTATATTTGCATTGTCTATTTTTTCAAGAGCATCAATAAACATGTCTTTATAATATGGAGGATCCATAAATATAACATCAAATTTATTATTTTTTATTTTAAGCTTACTTATAGCATCTTTGAAATCTAAGTTTAAGACTTCACTTTCATTTTCAAATCTAGCTTTCTTTATATTGGATTTTACCAAAGCTATACTCTCTCTACTTACATCCACAAAGGTACATTTTGAAGCACCTCTAGATAAACACTCTATTCCTAAAGAACCAGTTCCAGCAAATAAGTCTAATATGTTACTTTCCATCATATATGGATTTATCATATTAAATAATGATTCTTTAACTCTATCTGTTGTTGGTCTTACATCTTCATTTTTAGGAGTATTTAACTTTAATCCTCTTACTTTTCCTGATATTACTCTCAACGTACCTTCACCTCATTGTATATTTTAGCATAATTTTATATTAATTTAACGAAATTTCTTTAACTATATTCTCAAATTTATTCATAATTTCACGTTTTAAGCCTTTATTTTCATAATTATCTAACTTAGAGTCTTTAGAAAATATAATTCTAGCTTCTTGTTGAGCAAGTTTAAGTATTTTCATGTGTTTAAATATATTTGCAACCTTTAATTCTGGTAAACCATGTTGTCTTGTTCCAAAAAATTCACCAGGCCCTCTTATTTCTAAATCTTTTTCTGATATTTTAAATCCATCATTTGTTTCTTCCATTATAGACATTCGTTGTCTACAAACTTCTGATTTAGATGCGTATATTAATATACAATAAGACTTATGACTTCCTCTACCTACACGACCTCTTAACTGATGAAGCTGTGCTAACCCAAATCTTTCTGCATTTTCTATTATCATAAGTGTTGCATTGGGAACATTAACTCCAACCTCTATAACTGTTGTTGAAACTAATATATCTATTTCTTTATTTTTAAAACTCTTCATTATAGAATCTTTTTCGCTGCCTTTCATCTTTCCATGTAAAAGACCTACTCTAAGATCGCTAAAATATTCAGACTTTAGCTCATCAACTAGTTCTGTAGCTGCTTTAGCTTCTATAGCTTCACTTTCTTCTACTAGAGGGCACACTATATAAACTTGTCTTCCTTTTTCTACTTCTTTTCTAACTAATGAGTTGTAAGCTCTATCTCTTTTTCCTTTATCAACTGCTATAGTTTCAATTGGCTGCCTTCCTGGAGGAAGCTCATCTATTATAGATATATCCAAATCTCCATAAAGTATAAGAGCTAATGTTCTTGGTATTGGAGTTGCCGTCATTACTAATATATCTGGATTCTCTCCTTTTTCCGATAATTTGCTTCGTTGCCTAACTCCAAATCTATGTTGTTCATCTGTTATTACTAACCCTAGATTATTAAATTCTACTTTATCTTCAATTAGTGCATGAGTTCCTATTAATATATCTATTTCTTTATTTTTTACTCTTTCTAAAACTTTTTCTTTATTCTTCTTTGTTAAACTACCAACTAGTAATTCTACATTCACTCCAAAAGGCTTTAAAGTTTCTGTAAGAGAAATATAATGTTGTTCAGCTAATATTTCAGTAGGAGCCATTAATGCACCTTGATATCCATTTAAAATACAATGTGATAATGCTAAAAGAGCTACGACTGTTTTACCTGATCCAACATCACCTTGTACTAGCCTATTCATAGCACTATTTGAATTCATATCATCTATTATTTCATTTAATGCTCTCTCCTGAGCTTTCGTTAATTTAAATGGTAATGAACTTCTTATTTCTTCTAGTTTCTTATTTTCTAAAAACTTTATACCATCGACTTCACTTACTCCATTTTTAAACATAAATAATCCTAACTGTAGCATTAAAAATTCTTCAAATACGATTCTATATAAAGCAATTTTTAAGGCTTCTTTACTGCTTGGATTATGAATATTTCTAACAGCGTAATCTATGCTACATAACTTATATTTTTCTAATATATTAATTGGAAGATACTCTTTTATGTTTATTTCCTTATCATTAAGCACTCCTTTTATTATGCTACTTACTTCTTTATTAGTAACTCCATAAGTTAAAGGATATACAGGTATTATTTTACATGTAGATTTTGGTGAGTTGCTAAGGTGCTCCACTTCACAAGAAGTTAATTCTACATTTTTAAATTCTTTTTTAACTTTACCAAATACTAATATAGTATCTCCAACTTTAAATGCATTTTTTATATATTCTTGATTAAAAAATACTAATTTTGCATACCCTGTTTCATCTCTTACGTCTAGCTTAGTTATATTAAGACCTTTTCTAGGAGATGACGTATGGCTTCCTACTATAATAGCTTTTATAGTAGCTCTATCTTCATTTTCTAGTTGAGCAATCTTTTTTATATTATTTCTATCTTCAAATTGTCTAGGAAAATAATATAATAGATCTTTTAGCGTAAATATATTTAATTTATTGAGTTTTTGAGCTCTTTTAGGTCCTATCCCTTTTACATACTGTATATCTTTATTTAAATCCATATTATCACCTATTAGATAAAAATCCTGTACAATCCTTACTAAGTAGGATTTTACAGGATTTTTTAAATATTATTCAACTGAAATTAAGTAGTAATAAAGAGGTTGACCTCCGTAATATAATTCTACATCTATGTCTTCAAACTTTTCTTCTAACTCGTCACGAAGTTTGTTTGCATCTTCTTCTTTTACATCTTCACCATAGAATAAAGTTATTATAGCACTATCTTCATCTACTATATTTTCTATAAGCTTAGTTGTTATTTCATCAACACCATCTCCAGCAGATTGTAATTTTCCTTCTGCTATACCTATTATATTACCTTCTTTAACTTCTATATCATTCATAACAGTATCTCTAACTGCAAATGTAACTTGACCTGATTTAACTAGTCCTAAAGACTCCATCATAGCTTCTTCATTTTCTTCTACAGATAAGTCTGCATTGAAGTTTACTAATGCTGTAAATCCTTGAGGAGTATTTTTAGTAGGAATTACTATTATATTTTTTTCACTTAATTCTTTTGCTTGATTAGCAGCCATTATTATATTGCTATTATTTGGGAATATAAATATATTTTTAGCATGAATTTCTTCTATAGCTTTCATAAAGTCTTCTGTGCTAGGGTTCATTGTTTGTCCACCCTCTATTATGTAATCAACACCAAAATCTTTAAAAATTTGAGCTAGTCCTTCACCCATAGAAGTTGCTATGAATCCATATTCTTTTTCTTCTACTGCTGATGCTGTTTCATCTTTTGTATCAAGCAATATGTTTTCATGTTGTACTTTCATGTTTTCTATTTTTATAGTTATTAATTGTCCATATTTTAAAGCATCTTGTAATACTAGTCCTGGATCATTAGTATGAACGTGCACTTTTATTACACCGTCATCTCCAACTACTGCTAAACTATCTCCATACTTCATCATCATATCTCTTATTTGTAAGTCGCTTACTTTATCACTTTCTAATATAAACTCAGTGCAATAAGCAAACTTTATATCATCCGTATTTATTTGCGCTTGAGCTGATGATTGTGTCGTAGTAGTAGATGATTTTTCTAAAGCCTCTATAGAATTTCCTTTTAGAGCTTCTAACATTCCTTCATATATTAGTACTAGACCTTTACCTCCAGAGTCTACAACTCCAGCTTCTTTTAGTGCTTTTAATAATTCTGGTGTTCTATTTAATGAATTATTAGCTTCCTTTATAACCATTTCTAAGAATGCTACTAAATCTTTTTCTTTCTTACAAGCTGAAAGTGCATATTCTCCACTCTCTCTTACTACTGTAAGTATAGTCCCTTCTATAGGCTTTATAACAGCCTTATAAGCTGTATCTGAACCATTCTTAAATGCATCTGCTAAATCTGATGTAGATATCTTTTCTTTTCCTTCTATTGATTTTGCAAATCCTCTTATTATTTGAGATAGTATAACACCTGAATTTCCTCTAGCTCCCATTAAAGAGCCTTTAGATAGAGCTTTACCTATTTCAGTTATATTATCCCCCTCTACCTTAGACAATTCTTTCATTGCATAAGATATAGTAAGAGACATGTTTGTTCCTGTATCTCCATCTGGAACTGGAAAAACATTTAGTTTATCAACTAAATCTTTATTATTTTGAAGATTATTTGCACCTGACACAAACATATCTCTTAATAATTTACCATCTATATATTGAATCATTTTCTTCCTCCTAATTACTTAACTCTAATTCCTTGAACATTGATATCTATTTTACTTACTTTTATAGCCGTTGTGTTCTCAACTGTATATTTTACTCTATCTATTATGTTATTTGCAACAGTAGATATATTAGTTCCGTATTGTAGTATAACATATAATTCTATAGCTATAGTGTTATCTTCTAATTCTTGTACTAAAACACCTTTTAATACGTTCTCACCTTTTAATAGTTCTACTATACCCTTAGTTTTATATGCTAAACCTACTAATCCATAACTTTCCATAGCAGCTCTGTATGCAATTTGTGCTATAACATGTTTATCTATTTCTATATTTCCATATTGATTACTTACTTTTACGCTCATGATTTACCCCCTTAGGTTCATATTTTTATTTGGAATAAATATTTTATTTATATTATTATAAAAATTTATATATCCTATAATACTATAAATATGATATAATTTAAACCTACGTAATTATTTTGTAATAGTAAATATTTTATTTTAAATATTTACTTTATACAAAATTATATATATAATTTTATATGATAACAAGACATTGTTCAATATTTGTTAAGCAAATATATATTTCTATTGCACGTTTTTAATATTTATGTTAATATAAATATGTTTTTAGTCTTTAAATAGTTATCATTTTAAGGAGGTGTACGTAAATGGCAAAGGTATGTAGCGTATGTGGTAAAGGAAAGGTTTCTGGAAACCAAGTATCACACTCAAATAGACATAACAGAAGAACATGGTCAGCTAACTTAAGAAGCGTTAGAGCTATAATAGATGGAACTCCTAAGAGAGTTAAAGTTTGTACTAGATGTTTACGTTCTGGAAAAATAGAAAGAGCTTAATTGTTCTTTAAAGCCTACTAATTAGTAGGCTTTTTTATTTCATATGTATTTTTATAATTTCATCTAATGATTATAGTAATTACATTAATTACTTTTTCTTGCTTCCCTTCATAAACTTTAATATAATTCCAGCTATCCATTTAGGCATTTTTATTGTTACCATTTTCATTTAACATTCCCCCAATAATATTATTTATTTGGCTTACTTATAAAGCATATTCAAGTATCAATAAAAAAATAGTAAAACTCCACATCCAATTAAAATAACTGCTGTAAGCAATGTCCAAATCCACCCCGGAAGCATCATAGATAAAAGTACTGCTCCTCCTGTTGACAAACATAACATTCCCAATAACACCTTAGAGCTATTTTTCATTAAAACACCTCCTTGAGTTATTTTACTATTTAAACTTATGTATATATTAAATTTATGCAAAATAGTCCATATTTAGACCTGTCCCACTTTTTATTAATAAATTTTTTCAAAATAAAAAGACGTATTTCAAAATACATCTTTTACAAAAGTTCTATCAATTTATCTATACTTTTTTTATCACACATATCTATTTGTTTATTAAAACTATCTAAAATCAACTTATCATCTTCTGTAAGATCTCTAAAATCTTTTTTATCTATATATACCTTTAATCCCTTCATAAGGATTTTGTCTTTTATACTTAATTCATTATAGAATATTGAACCTCTAAAATTAACTAAAGTTATATTACTTGCTATTTCATCACTAAAATTTTTATCTATTAGATTTTTTCTTAATTCTTCAGAAATTGATTCCATACCTACAGTAAATATTATTACTCTTTTATCTTTTATATTATGAAAGTTTTTCTCTATAAAACTTATTCCATTTATTTTGCTTGCATATATTCCTCCACCATATATTATAGTGTTATATTCTTTTAAATCCTTATTTCTAATATCACTAACTTCATATAAATCGGCATTTAGCCTCATTGCTATCCATCCAGAATATTTTTTAGTACTTCCATATTTAGATTTATATATAACCGCTACCTTATTATCCATAAAACCCCTCCAAAATTATAATTATTACTATATTTGACTTATGTGTTTTATAATCCTTTTATACAATTTAAATATTTTAAGTTTATATAGATTTATATTTTTTAGCTCATAAATAATATTAATTTAGTATTATTACACAAAAAAGATGACTTTCGTCATCTTTTATATATTTCTAATAGCAATTAAACTACCTTCATTTACTTTTACTCTACATTTATTTTCTAACATTACATTAGATATTCCTAATGGCAAATAAAACTTCATATCATATTCCTCTAAGGGATATTCAAAATTAGTAAGGGTAACTCCTTTTGCATCACCACTTAAAGGTATTACTGATACAGTATCTCCTATATTTCCTTTAATTTCTATTTCTTCATTTATAGCTATCTGTATTATCTCTTTTTCACTTATTATAGTAGGTATCATTCCTATACTTTTTACAAAGTACAATAAGTTTATATTTGCAATAGTATGATCTATTCTTCCTCCCAAAGCAAAATAAAAATCAATTTCCTTTACTTTAAGATTTTTAGCTAGATAAATACACAACTCCGTATCTGTTTCATTTTTTTTCGAAGGAAACCTTTCAAACTTTACATTTAGGTTCTTATAATAATTGACTATACTACTATCTACAGAATCTAAATCCCCTATTATATAATCTGGAACTATATCCATGTTGTAGATATGATTTGCTCCTCCATCTGCACATATTATATAGTCGTACTTATTTTTGGCTAATATTTCTTTAATATTATTGTAGTTCTCTGATTTTCCATTTAGTATAATGCAAGCTTTTTTCAATTTTTATACCTATAAACTAGCATTTTCTCTAAATAAATTTACTGTTTTTACTATATCATCACTATTAAATATTGCAGAACCCGCAACTATTATATTAGCCCCAGCCTTAACAACTTTATCTACATTGGTAGGCTTTATTCCTCCATCAACTTGTATGTCTATATTTAAATTTCTATCATCTATTAGTTTTTTTAATTCTTCTATTTTAGGTATCATACCCTCTATAAATGATTGCCCACCAAATCCTGGATTGACAGTCATTATAAGTACCATATCTACATCTTCTATTACATGTTTTATAGTTTCTATTGGTGTTGCTGGGTTTAGTGCAACTCCAGCTTTTACATTGTACGATTTTATATTTTGTATAGTTCTGTGTAAGTGTTTACATGCTTCTTGATGAACAACTATTAAATCACAACCTGCATCTACAAAATCCTTTATATAATTATCTGGATTTTCTATCATTAGATGTGCATCAAATACCATATTTACATCTTTTCTAAGGGACTTAACAAGACCTGGCCCTAAAGTTATATTTGGAACAAAATGTCCATCCATAACATCGATATGAAGGTATTCACATCCTGCACTTTCTACTTTTTTTACATCTTCTAATAGTCTTGCAAAATCTGCTGATAATATTGACGGTGCTAATTTAATCATTTTAATATCTCCTCTTCCCTTGTCTTATTTCATTTAATAATTGTATATAGCTATCATATCTTTTTTTAGATATTTTTCCTTCACTAACAGCTTCTTTAACTGCACAACTTGGTTCATTTTCATGTATACATCTAAAACCAAATCTACAGTCATCAAACTCATCAAATTCTATAAAATATTCTTTAAGTTCACTTTCTTCTATATCATCAAGAGTTAGAGAACTAAATCCAGGTGTATCTGCTACCATTCCTCCACACTCTAGTTTTAAAAGTTCTGCATGTCTTGTTGTATGCTTACCTCTTTTTATTTTATCACTTACTTCACCAGTTTGTAACTCAAAGTTTTTATCTATTTCATTTAATAGACTTGACTTACCTACCCCAGATGGACCTGCGAATACTACTACATTTCCATTTAATTCTTCTTTTATCTTATCTATATTTAATTTAGTTTTATTGCTAACTGGTATTACTTTATATCCACTTATTTCATATATATTTTTTAGCTCTTCTACTAAATCTCCATCTTCATCTAAATCTACTTTAGTTAAAACTATGACTATATCTAGGTTTTCCTTTTCAGCCAATACTATAAATCTATCTAATAACGATAAATTAGGCTTAGGATTTTTTATAGCAAATACTATAAGTGCTTTGTCTACGTTTGCTATAGGTGGTCTTATAAGTTCTGTATCTCTTTTGTCTATTTCCTCTATTACACCCTTTTTATCCTCTTCATCTACTATATTTATTTTTACTCTATCCCCAACTAAAGGTGTTATCTTTTGCTTTCTAAATATTCCTCTAGCTTTACATTCATATATCCCATTTTCAGTGTCTATGTAATAAAATCCCCCTATTCCTTTTACAATTTTTCCATCTAACATCTATTTCCTCCTCTAATTTTTCTAGCATAATTATTCTTTCCTATTTTTATATAATATCATAATAAGTTAACAATTAACCTATATTTATTTTTTATTACTTAAAATATCATTAATATTTATTAAAATAAAAGCCCAACTTATTAAGTTGGACTTTTTTGTTTAACTAATTTATTCTTGTGATTGTGTAGTATTTCCACTTCCTTCAGTACCAGTGTTATTTCCTCCACCTTGAGAAGAATTACTTCCTCCATTGTTTGAATTTTCTCCACTAGGTGAATTTCCACCTGTGTTTCCTCCAGTATTACCACCAGCATTATCCCCTGGTTTTTCTGGAGTAGTATTACCTGATTCCCCTGAGTTACCTTGACTATTTCCAGAATTATTTGAACCATTACCTGTCTCTGGTTTAGTGTTTTGATTTTCGTCTGGTGTAACTACTGGAGGAGTTTGTGTATTATCACTTTCCTCTTTTTTATTTTCTTCAGGTGGTGCTACTGGCTTAGGTCCCTTACTTACCACTACATCAACTGCTTCTCCATTCCCTGAAATAGATGTACCTGATTGAGGTGTCTGTCTAATTATATTTCCTTCTTTAAAGCTTTCGCTAAACTCTTGCTTAACATTGCCTAAAACTAAATTATTTTCTCTTAGTACACTCTCTGCTTCTATTAAGCTAAGTCCAACTACATTTGGAACCTGAGCTTGTTTTTTACCTTTACTTAAAACGATAGTTACAGAATCTCCTTCTTTTACTTGTTTTCCAGCTTCCGGCATTTGAGATATTACATGGTTAGCTTCTACATTTGTATCATATTCTTCTTTTATTGTTACATTTAAGCCTAAATCATCTAGCTTTCTTTGAGCTTCATCTAAGCTCATATTTTTAACATCAGGAGTAATCACTGTCTCCACTCCTGTTTGATTGCTATTTGATCCTAATAAATATTTGCCTGCTAGATAAACTTGAGCACCTAATATTATTATCAATATTACTGCTGCAACTACAAGTATTTTTTTCATTAAAGGGCTATCTTCTTTTACTTCTTTTTTTCTTCTATTTGAATTCTTAGATTTCTTTTTTTCATTTCTGTTTTGCTTAGGGTCTTCATACTCGTCTTCGTCTTCATAATCATCATATGCTTCTTCTTGATTATCATCAACATTAACCATAGAGTTTCTTAATTCCCTATCTTCTATCTTTTGAGTAGCATAGTTATCATATTCTTTTATAAAATCTAAATCTATATTCTTTTCTATGTACTCAATATCTTCTATCAATTCTTCTGCACTTTGATACCTATCAGCACTAGATTTTTCTGTTAGCTTTTTTATAATAGTTCTTACACTTTGAGGAATTCTAACTTTCTCCTCTTGAGTGAAATCTAAATTATCATTTATATGCTGAAGTGCTATTGATATAGGACTATCTCCCCTAAATGGTACCTTACCTATTAACATTTCATATAATACTATTCCTAAAGAATAAAGATCTGCATTACTAGTTACAAATTTACCTTTAGCTTGTTCTGGTGAAAAATAATGTACAGAACCTATTATACTTCCAATGTTTGTCATAGTAGAATTAGATACAGCCTTAGCTATACCAAAGTCTGCTACTTTAACTATTCTGCCTTCATTTGATATAAGTATATTGTGAGGTTTTATATCTCTATGAATAATACCTTTTCTATGTGCTGCACTAAGAGCCATAGCTATTTGTTTAGTTATATCAAGTGCAGTATATTCATCTAAAACACCTTCATTTTTTATTATTTCTTTTAAATTTTGCCCATCTATAAATTCCATTACTATGTAATGAACTTTTCCATCTTCTCCTACATCATATACATTTACTATATTAGGGTGCGATAAACTAGCTACAGCTTCTGCTTCTCTTTTAAATTTTCCTAAGAACTCCTCATCATCAACAAATTCAGGTCTTAAAACTTTTACAGCTACAGTTCTGTTTAAAAGTCTATCTTTAGCTTCATATACAAAAGCCATTCCTCCATCGCCAATTTTTCTAATAATTTCATATCTATTACCTAAAACAGTCTCTCCCACTTTATCACCATCCTATTTATCCTCTATTACTATAACAGATATATTGTCCCTTCCAGACATGCTGTTTGCTTTATTTATTAACTCATCACTTATCTCTTTGACTTCAATGTCTTTCATCATAATCTCTTCAATACTTTCATTATCAACAAATCCTGTTAAACCATCACTACATAAAAGAATTTTATCTCCTCTATCTATTTCATGCTTAAATATATCGACAATAACTATTTCTTCACTTCCCATAGCTCTTGTTATATGATTTCTTCTAGGATGATTTTTAGCTTCTTCCTCTGTTATGATGTTTGCCTTTATTAGCTCTTCAACTACAGAATGATCCATTGTAACTTTTTTAAATTCATTTTTACTTAATAAATAACATCTACTATCTCCAACATTAGCTACATATAACTTATTTTTATATAGTATAGCCGTTGTTAAAGTAGTCCCCATGCCTGAATATTCTTCACCACTTATAGACTTTTTATATATTATGGAGTTCACTTCATTATAAGCTTGTTTTATTATATCATCTATATAGTCTATTTTGATGTTATTATTTTGTAATAAGTTTTCCTTTAAGAAAAACATTATATTATCTACTGCTAGCTTACTTGCAACTTCTCCTTTTTTATGTCCACCCATTCCATCTGCTAGGGCAAATATGCCTATATCAGCAGAATCCGTTTTTATAATTTCACCCATACAATAATCTTCGTTATTTTTCCTAACTAGGCCTATGTCTGAGTCACAACTATAAATCATTAGACTTCCCCCCTAAAGCTACTTATGCTTTCTTCTTAATTGTCCACAAGCTCCACCAATATCAGAGCCCATAGATATTCTAACTGTAGCTGGTATATTATTTTTTTCTAATATATCTTTAAACTTGTATATATGAGACTTATCTGGACGTTTAAAGTCTCTTTCTTCTACATTGTTTATAGGTATTAAGTTAACATGACATAACATGCCCTTTAGTAACTTTATTAGTTCATTTGCTTCATTTGGCGAATCATTTACACCTTTTATAAGAGAGTACTCTAGGGTAACCCTTCTATTTGTCTTTTTTATATAATACTTGCAAGCATCTAGTATCTCCTTTATAGGATATGCATTTGCTATTGGCATAATTTCTTTTCTTTTTTCATCATATGGAGAGTGAAGTGATAAAGCAAGGTTTATAGGTATCTCTAAATCTGCAAGTTCTCTCATTTTTGGTGCTATACCACAAGTTGATAAAGTTATATGTCTATAACCTATATTTAAACCATTTTTATCATTTACTATTTCTAAAAACTTCTTAGTATTTTCAAAGTTATCTAGTGGTTCACCACTTCCCATTAAAACAAGATTTGATACTCTTTTACCTGTATCTTCTTGTATTTTTAGTATTTGATCTAAGATTTCCCAAGGCTCTAAATTTCTTAAAAGCCCATCTATAGTAGATGCACAAAACTTACATCCCATTCTACATCCTACTTGATTTGATATACAAACTGTAACTCTATCATCGTAATCCATCATTACAGTTTCTATTATATTACCATCGTTTAATAAAAATAAATACTTTTTAGTTTTATCAATCTTTGATTCTAATTTCAATTCGATTTCTATATTTCCTATATAGGATACTTCAGCTAATTTTTCTCTTAAACTTTTTGGAATATTATTCATATCATCAAAAGTCTTAGCACCCTTGTATATCCAAGAGTAAACTTGACTTCCTCTAAAAGCTTTTTCTCCTATAGTTTTCATAAACTCTTTTAGCTCTTCTTCTGTAAAGTTTTTTAATGCAACTTTATCTTGATTCATATTTTATCACTACCTTACTTTTCTTAATTTTGCTATAAAGAAACCATCCATTCCATGTATGTTAGGATATATTTTTAAATATCCTTTATCTTGGTTATCTAAATCTACATTCACTTCATCTATAGGTACTAATTCAAAATCATTGTTAGTCTTTATAAACTCATTTATTATATTTATATTCTCAGTATCTTCTATAGTACAAGTACTATATACAAGTATTCCATCTTTCTTAACATACTTAGATGCATTTTCTAATATAGTTTTTTGTATTAAAGGTAAATCTTTTAGTTCTGCCTTTGTTTTATATTTTATTTCTGGTTTTCTTTTTATTATTCCAAGTCCTGAACATGGTACATCTGCCAATACATAGTCAAATTTATTTATACTTTTTTCATCTACTTTAGATGAGTCAAATTTTTCTACAACTACATTTTTAAGACCTAATCTATTTACTGTTGATGTTATAAGTTTTAATTTATGTTCAAATATATCTCTGGCCAAAACTTCTCCAGTATTATTCATAAGAGTCGCTAAATGAGTAGTTTTTCCACCTGGTGCACTACACATATCAAGTACTAATGAATTTTTTTTAGGATTAACTACTTTTCCAACTAACATTGAACTTATATCTTGAACTGTAAATAATCCTTCTTTAAACAATTCATTATTTTCTATATTTTTAAAGTTTTCCACTCTTATAGCTTCTTCTATAAGGTTTACTTTATAAGCTTTTACACCTATATTATTTAGCTTTTCTATAAGTTCATCTCTGTTAATTTTTAAAGTGTTAACTCTTAAGTATAAATTTGGCTTTTCATTATTAGAATCTAATAAATCTTTTGTGAATTCTTCTCCAAAGTTTTTAATCCAATTTTTTATCATCCATGGACTATAAGAGTATTTAGTAGATAAATACATTATGTTATCATCTATATCTACTTTTAAAATCTCTTCTTTTTTTCTTATTATATTTCTAAGTATTGCATTTACAAATCCTGATGATCTTTTATCATATTTTTTGACTAAATTTACGGTCTCATTAACAGCTGCATAATCAGATATACTATCTAAAAATGCTATCTGATATACACCTAATCTTAGCAATATTTTAACACAAGTTGACATCTTTTGTGTCTTTATCTTAGAAAGTTTATTTATTATATAATCTAAATAATATTGATTTTCTATTACACCATATATTAATTCTGTAGCAAGACCTCTATCTTGATTAGTCATTTCAATTTTCTTAAAATGTTTATTTATTGATGTATTAGAATAATTATTATTCTCCTCAATATCTAAAAGTACCTTATATGCTATTTCTCTTGCCTTCATGCTATTTCTCCTTAATTTAAACAGAAAAAGTCCTAGAAACCCTAGGACAATCTCCTTTAATCATTATCTCTGTTTGCTATTGCTAGTAATCTAAGTAGTTGTAAAACTGAAGTTAATGCTGCAGCTACATAAGTTAATGCTGCTGCTGTAAGAACCTTTCTACTTTGATTAGATTCTCTTTTGTCTACTATTCCTAGATTATTAAGCTGAACTATAGCTCTACTTGATGCATTAAATTCAACTGGTAATGTTACTATTTGGAATAAGACTGATGCTGCAAATAGTATTATTCCTATTTCTAAAAATGGTCCCCTCATTATAAATCCTAAAGCAATTAATAACCAAGATATATTAGATGAAAAATTAACTATAGGAACTAAAGCACTTCTAAAATTAAGTGGTACATATCCTTTAGCATGCTGTATTGCATGGCCACATTCATGTGCCGCAACTGATATAGATGTTATCGATGTTCCATAATATATATCTTGTGATAATCTAACAGTATTACTTCTTGGATCATAATGGTCAGTTAAATGCCCTGTAACCATTTCTATAGATACGTTATTTAATCCATTAGAATTTAATATTGTTCTTGCTACTTGTTCTCCAGTATAACCTTTACTTGAATTCACTCTTAGATACTTACTAGTAGTACTACTTACTTTAAATTGAGCATAAATAGTAAAAAGTATCGCTGGAATTAATATCATAATTGTAGGGTCTAAACCATACCCATATCCATATGGATAAAACATATAAAACACTCCTATCTTAATTTAATATAGATTCTTATAAAGATAAGCTATATATTCTCTCTGTAAAAAATTTTATAGCTTCTTCAACTTCATTTATATCTATATTAGTATCTACACAAGGTCCATTAGGTCTTTTATTAAATACACCTAAAACGGGTACATGTCTCATATCTTGTACTCCAGCTGTTAAGTCCCTTTCACAAGCTACTGCTATAACAGCTTTTGGTCTGTTATCCATTATTATTTTTCTGGCTAGTGTTCCCCCTGTAGCTACAAATATATTTACATTTGTTTTTTCTTTTAATTTTACTAAATCTCCTATATTACACAAACCACAAGTTGCACAGTTTTCTATTTTGTTAGTAACTTTTAACTTACAGCTATTTCTTTGAACACAATGAGGTATTAATATTAATATTTCTTCTGGCTTTAAGTTATAACTATTACTATATATATATTTATTGTTTAATTTTATATATACCTTTCTTATTTCATTTTTGGGTATATTAACAAATTCTGCAATAATAGTTATTATAGGAAATAAAAATGATACGATTTTAAAGTTAACCTTCATTAAAGATGAGTCTACATCTTTATCCCTTATAATATTATTTGTAACTACTATAGAAAATATTATTACTATCGATGCTAATAATATTAGTATATCTGTTATTATAGCAAATACACCTGCTAAAGTAGATATAAAAAAGTTAACAAGTAAACCTATAGTCAAAAGAATTACTAATAATATACCTATGGCCGTCATATACTTTTTTGATTCTACCATTTTATTTACCTAGCCTAATATTTTTGAAGTATCTATACTGTTTCCCTTTATATATTCAGAAACTAAAACTCTTTTCTTTCCTGGCATTTGTATTTCTTCAAGTAATATTACTTTATCTAAAGTGCTTACTTTTATACCATCTTTATCAACGCTTAATATAGTTCCAGGTGCTTTTTGACTTTCCTCATTTAGCACTTTCGTCTTCCATACTTTCATAGTCTTTCCATCATAAGTTGTATATGCACTTGGCCATGGATTAACCCCTCTTACAAGGTTATGTATATCTTTTGCACTTTTATTAAAATCTATATTTCCTAAAGACTTATCCATCATAGGTGCATAACTAAACTCATCATGATTTTGCTTAGTTCTTGGTGCACACCCTTTTTCAATTAAGTCTAAAGTTTCTTTTAGAGTTTCTGCTCCAACAACCATCATCTTATCATGAAGCTCTCCTGCTGTTATTTCATTATCTAATGCAAACTCTTTTTGTAGTATCATATCTCCAGTATCTAGACCTTCATCCATATACATAGTAGTAACTCCTGTTTTTTCTTCACCATTTATTATTACCCAGTTTATAGGTGCCGCTCCTCTATATTTTGGAAGTAAAGAAACATGGACATTTATACAACCAAACTTAGGAATATCTAATATAGATTTAGGAAGTATTTGTCCATAAGCTACAACTACTATTACATCTGGATTTAATTCCTTTAATACATTTACAAACTCTTCATCTCTTGCCTTTAATGGTTGATATACTGGTATATCATATTTAAGTGCAAGCTCTTTAACAGGAGGCATTCCAAGCTTTTTACCTCTATTTTGAGGTTTATCTGGTTGAGTTATCACACCTATTACTTCATGTTTTTCATCTATTATTTTTTGTAAACACCCAAGAGCAATCTCAGGTGTACCCATAAATACTATCCTCATTTAATCATCTCCTACTACTTTTGTACTTTGTCTACAAATAATACACCATCTAAATGGTCTATTTCATGGCAAAATGCTCTTGCTAAAAATTCTTCAGCCTTTATTTCAACATATTGACCTTGTCTATTAAATGCTCTTACTGTTACATAATATGGTCTATTTACAGCTCCACATTCGCCTATAACACTTAAGCATCCTTCATCTCCTAATTGCTCTCCAGAAGTTTCTATTATTTCTGGATTTATAAGTTCTATTATACCATCACCGATATCTATAACAGCAACTCTCTTTAATACTCCTACTTGAGGTGCAGCAAGACCTACACCATCTGCATGATACATTGTTTCTGCCATATCATCTAATAATTGTATTAATCTATCATCTATTTTTTCTACCTTTTTTGCTTTTTTTCTTAAAATAGGGTCTCCTATTTGAACTATTTCTCTTAACGCCATTTTTGTCTCCTCCTATATTTTATAATATGTTGTTTGGATTAATATCTATGGATACATTAACCTCTTTATTAAACACTACGTCTCGTTTTGTTATACATATATATTTTATTATACCTTTTAATAGATTTATTTCAATATCCTCATCCTTAAATAATATCTGCCATCTATAATTTTGGTTTATTTTTGATATTGAACATGGGTTTGGACCTAATATGAAATCAAAATTATTTATACCCCTAGATTTGAGAAGATAAATAATTGAATCATACATATTCTTAGCATTTTGCTTTACTATATGTTCATTTTCACCGCTTATTACAACACTTACCATATTGTTAAAAGGAGCATATCCAAATGCTTTTCTGATTTTTATTTCATCTTCATAAAATCCTTCATAATCATAGTTTATGGCTCTTCTTATAGCATAGTGATCTGTATCATAAGTTTGAAGAATAACCTTACCTTCCTTATCAGATCTTCCTGCCCGTCCTGAAACTTGAGTTACTAGCTGAAATGTAGTTTCAAAACTTTTAAAATCCGGAAAATTCAATATCATATCTGCTGATAATATTCCTACTAAGGTTACATTGTCAAAGTCTAATCCCTTACTCAACATCTGTGTTCCTATTAATATGTCTGCTTCTTTATTTTTAAATTTATTAATAATTTCTTCTAATGAACCTTTTTTAGAGGTAGTATCTTTATCCATTCTAAGAATTTTTGCATCTTTGAATATATTTTTTAACTCTTCCTCTATCTTTTGAGTTCCTATTCCAAAAGGTTTTACATAGTTGCTTCCACATTCTGGGCACTCATGAGGTATTTCTTTTTCATAACCACAATAATGGCACCTTCCTATGTTATTTCTTTTGTGATATGTTAATGATATATCACAATTTTCACATTGAAATACATAACTACAGTTTCTACATGATACAAAACTTGCATAACCTCTTCTATTTAAAAATAATATTACCTGATTATTATTTTTAATAGCAGTTTCTATTTCTTGTTGTAGTCTTATGCTAAATATACTCTTATTTCCATTATTTAGTTCTAATTTCATATCTACAACTTCAATTTTTGGAAGCGGTCTTTTATTAGCTCTAGATTTTATTTCTATTAATTCATACTCTTTATTGCAAGCTTTATAGTATTCTTCAACAGATGGAGTTGCAGAACCTAATATCAACGATATATTTTCCTTGTGCGACATATACCTAGCAACTTCTATAGTGCTAAATTTAGGGTTTTTCTCTGACTTATATGAAGACTCATGAAATTCATCTATTATTATTACACCTAAGTTTTTAAATGGAGCAAATAATGCAGATCTTGCACCTATTAATATTCTTATTTTGCCTGCTTTTATAGCTTTATACACATCATGTTTTTGACCTTCTGATAATTGACTATGAAATACTCCTACTATATCTCCAAACCTATTTTTTAATCTATCTATAGTTTGTGGAGTTAGAGATATCTCTGGTACTAAAAATATACTATCTAAACCTTGATTTAGTGCATAATCTATAACTTCCATATATACTTCTGTCTTACCACTACCTGTTACACCATGAATCATGTAAGGTTTTTTATTTTCTTCAAACATCTCTGATGTTATTTTATTAACAGCATATAATTGCTCTTTATTTAATTTTATATCTTTATAGTCCGTGCTATATATATCTTTAGGCCTTCTATAATAATCTCTTATTTCTAAATTAATTAAATTCTTATCATATAATGATGTTATGCTTTTTTTAGATGCATTTAACAATTCCATTATATCATTTATTTCACTATCATCATTGTACTTTAAAAAGTTTATAACTTCTTTTTGCTTACTTCCTAGGGCTATCTTATTGTTTTTTATATATTCATCTATATAATCACTATCAATAGCTAATGATACATAGCATATTTTCTTTTCATTTTTATGATCTTTATATTCCCATAAAATATCTATTATATTTTTTTTATTAAGTCTGTAAAGTATATTATTTATCTTATTTATAGACTTTAATTTATCTATTTTTATCTTTCCTTTGTTATCTAGTATAGAATTTACTACTATCTGCTCATCTTCATTTAATGAACTAATTACACCTTTTATTTCTAATTGGTCTAAATTTCTTATATCGCTATTTAAAACTGCAACTTTATAATTATTTAACTTATATCCTTTTGGATATATTAAGTTTATACAATCTATATATGTGCACAGATATCTATTTTTCATCCATTTTACCAATTCTAAATCTTCTTTTGAAAATATAGGCTCTTTATCTAATACATCTATAATTTCTTTTAACCTTATGTTATCTTCTACTTTATTATTTATCTCAAAGACAAAGGCTTCTGTAGGTTTATTTCCTCTACCAAAAGGAACTAAAACTCTATGACCTACTTTTAAATCATCTATTAAAAGATTTGAAAATTTGTATGTAAATAAATTGTCTGTATGTATAGTATTGCTTCTTACTACTAATTTCGCATACTTTTCCATTATAAAACATCTATCTCCTACTCGTATTAACTAGATTATATCCTTTTTAATAGCTATTTACTCAATTATACCTCTTGCTAAAAATAAAAGCATCTAAATTAATAGATGCTTATCTTTGTAGTAACTTATTGACATTATCTAATATAACATCTGCCACTTCTTCTTTTTTCATTTTTGGATATTCTGTAATATTTCCATCTTTATCTATAATCTTAACTATATTAGTATCTACACCAAATCCAGCGCCTTTTTTAGTTAAATCATTAGCTACAATAAAATCTAGATTCTTTTTCTTTATTTTACCTTTAGCATTTTCTATAAGGTCATTAGTTTCTGCTGCAAATCCAACTAGTATTTTATCTTTTTTTATCTTGCCTATTTCATAAGCTATATCTTTATTTCTTTCTAATTCTATAGATAAATCATCATCAGATTTTTTTATTTTCTTATTAGAATAGTTTTTAGGCTTATAATCTGCTACTGCTGCACTTTTTATTACAACTTGATTATCATCTAAGTTTTCTAAAACTGCATTATACATATCCTCAGCACTTTCTATTTTTATAAGCTTTTTTATATTTTTAGGAACTTCTAGATTAGTTTGTCCTGATATTAAAGTTACATTAGCACCTCTATTTGCTGCTTGAGTTGCAATTGCATATCCCATCTTACCTGTAGATCTATTGCTTATAAATCTCATTGGATCTATGCTTTCTACTGTAGGTCCAGCAGTAACTATTATATTTTTACCAATTAAATCTTGCTTTTGTGTAAGTAAATTAACTACTTCATTTACTATTACCTCTGGTGATGCTAACTTACCTTTTCCAGTATCTCCACAAGCAAGTCTTCCACTTTCTGGATCTACAAAATTACAACCTAGTTCCTTTAATATTTTTATATTTCTTTGAAGTACAGGATTTTCATACATATTAGTATTCATAGCAGGTGCTATTAATACTTTTGCCTTAGTAGCCATAACTGTTGTTGTAAGCATGTCATCAGCTATGCCATTAGCCATTTTACCTATGAAATTAGCAGTTGCAGGTGCTATTAAAAATACATCTGCTTTTTTAGCTAGTGATACATGCTCTACATCCCAAGTTTTTGGTTCTTCAAACATATCACAAACTACATAGTTTTGGCTTAATGATTGAAATGATAATGGAGTTACAAATTCAGTAGCAGCTTTAGTCATTATAACATGAACATTTACACCTAATTTTCTAAGTCTACTTACTACATCTAATGATTTGTATACAGCTATTCCTCCACTTACTCCTAGTACAACAGTTTTACCTTTTAACATAAGAATTACTCCTCTTCTGTAATTTTTTGTTCTAAGTGCTTTTCAGCTTCATTTAAATCTATTTCTTCTTGAGTTAATAATCTATAGCTTATTTTACCATCAGCAACTTCTTGAGTCGCTATAGTTACAGGTTTGTTATCTCTAGTTTTTGTAGTTGTTATAGGCTCAGCACCGTCTATTATTTCTCTAGCTCTTTTTGCTACTGTTCCAACTAAATAATATCTGTTGTCTATTTTGTTTAATACTTCATTTATTGATGGTTTTAACATTTTATAATTCCTCCTTGAATTTTGCTATTATATTATTTTTATATCTATTAACTTTATTTTTTTCCGCTAATATTATACTTTCTAATTCTTTTACTGATGTATTTACATCTTTATTCACTACAAAATAGTCGTAATCAGATATTTTGTTTATTTCTTCAAATGCACAACTAAATCTTTTGTGTATTTCTTCTTCTGTTTCTGTTCCTCTTCCAACTATTCTATTTTTTAATTCTTCAAGAGATGGCGGTAATACAAATATAAATACACCCTCTGGATATACATCTTTTATTTGCTTAGCTCCTTGCATTTCTATCTCTAATATGACATCTTGTCCATTTTCTAAAGATTCTATTATAGCAGCCTTTGGTGTACCATAAAAATTGTCATAAATTTGAGCATACTCTAAAAATTCACCATTATTTATCATCGTTTGGAATTTTTCTTTTTCTAAAAAGAAGTAATTAACTCCATCAACTTCGCCATTTCTTGGCTTTCTAGTTGTTGCTGATACCGATAATTTTATATCGTGATTTTTGTTTAGTAGCTCTTTGCATATTGTACCTTTACCAGCTCCTGATGGACCAGATACAACTAATAATAGCCCTTTTTTCTTAAGCATTACTATCTTCCTTTCTGATATACAAGTTTCATTATTATATATTTTATTATTATTTATTCTATATTTTGTATTTGCTCTCTTATTTTCTCTAATTCAGATTTAACTTCTACTACTAAATTAGTTATATTTAAGTCTGATGATTTTGATCCTATTGTATTTGTTTCTCTGTTCATTTCTTGTATTAGGAAGTCTATCTTTCTTCCTATTGATTCGTCTTTTACTATAGTCTTTTTTAATTGCTCTATATGACTTTTAAATCTTACTATTTCCTCTGTTATACTGCTTTTATCTGCATATATTGCAACTTCTTGTGCCAATCTATTTTCATCTATTATGCTAGGATTTTCTAGTATCTCAGATATTCTAGTATTTAATTTTTCTTTATAATCAATAACAACATTATATGAATACTTTTCAATTTCTTCAATATAATTTTTAAGAAGGTCACATCTCATTATAACATCTTCTGCTAATTTTTTACCTTCTTCTATTCTCATTTCTTTTAAATTACTTAAAGCTTCTTCTAAAGATTTTTTAAGCATTTCCCATAAAAATTCTTCATCTTCTTCTTTTTCTTCAGCTTTTATTATGTCAGGAAACTTAGCTATATTCATAACGCTTATATCATCTATTAAATCAAACTTATTTTTTATTTGATTTAATATTCCTACATATTGACTAGCTAATACTTCATCGAATTTTAAGTTTACATCTTCACTACCTAATACGTCAAGCTTTATGTATAAATCAACTCTACCTCTTTTTACATAATTTTTTATTAAGTTTCTTGCCTTTTCTTCTAAAAATGATATCTTTCTTGGTAATCTTATATTTATATCTGCATATTTATGATTTATAGTCTTACACTCTATTACAAAATAATAGTTATCATCTTTATATTCTCCTCTACCAAAGCCAGTCATACTTATTGCCATATTATACCTCCAAAATACCTTCACATATTTTAACTGCAGGCCCTGTCATATATATACAGTCCTCATTTATATCTATTTTTACACATCCACCTTGTGATGTTACATATACATTTTTATCTAATTTTCTTAAAAAATTTCCTATAACTGCTGATGCTGTCATTCCTGTACCACATCCTAAAGTATAACCACATCCTCTTTCCCAAGTAGCTACTTTTATATTATTATTATCTTCAATTTTTACAAAGTTTACATTAGTGCCTTTTAAAAACATTTTATTTTTTTCTATTTCACTTCCATATTTATGTACATCATTTAAGTTTATATCATCTACAAAAACAACAGTATGAGGAACTCCCATTAACATAGAGCTTACTATAAATTCTTTATCTTTTACTTTTATCTTTTGCTCTAAGAAAGTTTCCATAGTATGAATCATAGATATGTTTTTACACAAGAAGCTTCCACTTCCCATATTAACTTTTACTAAACTTGTTATATTATCCTCTTTGTTTATATTTACTTCTTTTATTCCATCAAGAGTTTCTATTTTAAAATTTTCTTTTAATACTATCTCATTGTCATAAACATATTTAGCAAAACATCTAAGTCCATTTCCACACATAGATGCTATCGACCCATCAGAATTATAATATAACATTTTAACATCTGCTATGTTAGATTTCTTAACAATTAAAAGCCCATCAGCACCTACTGAAAATTTTCTATTACATACTTTTTTTGCTATTTTTTCGTATTCATCATATTGATCAAACCTTTGGTCTATAACTATAAAATCATTCCCTATCCCATGTAATTTCCAAAATTCCATACTATCCCCCCTCTAATTTAATCCCTAACTTAATATTATACAATATATTAATAAGAAAGGGAAATTATATAGATATAAAATTTGTTTTTATCCCCTTATAATTAATTATATACTTTCTTTAATTAATTTTGATAAATATTCACAATATACTTATATTATGTAATAATTATTATATATTGTTCATCTAAGAAAGGAGCGATTATTATGGCTTTAGATGGTTTAGTTATACATTCTATAGTAAACGAGCTACAATCAAAGATTTTAGGAGGTAAGATAGATAAAGTATACCAACCTGAAAACGATGAAGTTGTTTTACATATAAGAAACAATAAAGAGAACTTTAAATTAGTATTAAGTGCTAGTGCCTCAAATCCAAGGGTATATTTAGCTAAGGATTATAAAAAAGAAAATCCTATAAATGCCCCTATGTTTTGTATGCTTTTTAGAAAACATATACAAGGAGGTAATATAGTAAATATATCTCAGGTAGGTTTTGAAAGAATAGTAAAAATAAGTGTAGAGTCTCTTGATGAGTTGAAGGAAAAAACTACAAAGGATATATATATAGAAATAATGGGTAGACACAGTAATATAATACTTACTCATTCAAATGATAATAAAATAATAGACTCAGCAAAGAGAATACCTCCTAGCATAAGTAGGGTTAGACAGATACTCCCAGGTATGACTTACAATCTACCTCCTGCTCAAGATAAATTAAATCCTTTAGATGATATATCTGAAGATGAATTTATAAAAGAATTAGAATCTTTTGATGGTAACTTATACAAGTCTATTTACTCTAGGTTTTTAGGCATAAGCCCTGTTATTTCCAAGGAAATTTGTCATAGAGCAAACATAAATGAAAATTTAAGTACATCTGAGTATTCTTTTGATGATTTAAGATCTTTATATAAAGAGTTTAAAGGTTTATTTAAAGATATGAAAAATAATATCTATTCTCCATGTGTTGTAGTAGATGAAAGTGTTGATAAAATCATAGATTTTAGTTGCGTAGATTTAACAATGTTTAAAGATTTATCTTTTGTTAAAAATGATAGTATGTCTTATATAATTGAATATTACTATAAAACTAAGGATATAAAAGACAGAATTCATCAAAGATCTTCTGATTTAAGAAAAAGTATTTCTATAAATTTAGATAGACTTTACAATAAACTAAAAAAACAAAATGAAGAACTTATAGCATCTGAGAATGCTGATATATACAAGATTTATGGAGAACTTATAACTTCATATATCTACATGATAGAAAAAGGTATGGAAAGTGTTGAGGTTCAAAACTTCTACGACCCAGAATATAAAACTATAAAAATAAAACTTAATAAAAATCTAACTCCTTCTGAGAATGCTCAGAAGTACTTTAAAAAATATACTAAGATGAAAACTGCTAAAATAGAAATAACTCATCAAATAGATATAACCAAAGATGAAATAGAATATTTAGAGAATATAATGCTTAGTATAGAAAATTGTGAAAACCTAGCAGAGCTACTTGATATAAGAGAAGAGCTAGGTAGAGTTGGTTATTTAAAATCATCTAGTAAAAATAAAAAAGAAACTAAGCTTACAACTAAACCTCATGAATTTTTAAGTAGTGATGGATTTAAAATATTGGTAGGTAAAAATAATAAACAAAATGATCATCTTACTTTAAAGATTGCAAGTAATGATGATATATGGATGCATACTAAAAATATACCAGGTTCTCATGTTATTATAAAATCTGATTCTAAAGATATACCTGAAACAACTTTATATGAAGGTGCTATGCTTGCTGCATACTTTAGTAAATCAAAAATGTCTGCACAAGTTCCTGTTGATTATACAAAAAAGAAAAATGTCAAAAAGCCTAATGGAGCAAAACCTGGTATGGTAATATATGAAACTAACAACACAATGTATGTAACTCCTACAGATGAACTTGTTGCAAAGCTTAGAATAAAAGAAAATTAAAACAAACTTTAAACATTTAAATCTAAACTTTTTATTAATAATATTAAAAGCCTTATGGATTTCCATAAGGCTTTTTTATCTATTTCATCATATCATTATATTCTTTTTCTGTTCTTGGAACGTTTATTTCTCCATCTATAACTTTTTTAGCTTGTTTATTTACATAATCTATTATTTCTTGAGGTACAAGCTTGTTAGTATTTTCTGGTATACCTACTGCACCTTCTTTTAATCCATAAACTTGAGCTTCTCCACCTTTGTAGTTCCCTTCAACTAATGATTTAGCTAAATCATAAGATGCTACGTTTAATTTCTTTAATGCAGATGTTATTACATTATCTGGAGCTAAATAACTTTGATCTCTATCAACACCTATAGCATATTTATTATTTTCTCTAGCTGCTTCTATAGCACCTGTTCCTGTATCCCCTGCTGCTGATAATATTGTATCTACATTTGAAGCATACATTTGCTTAGCTATTGATTTACCTTTTGCTTGATCACTAAATGAGTTTGCATATTGCTGTGCTACTTTTACATCTTTGTTAGTAGTCTCTACTCCATACTTGTATCCATATTGATATTTACTTATAGCTGGAGTTGGCATTCCTCCTATAAATCCTACATTATTAGTCTTAGTCATCTTAGCAGCTATTATTCCTGTTAAGTATGCTGCTTCTTCTTCTTTAAATATTACAGGCACAACATTTTCTGGAATTTTGTCATATGTTTCATCCATTAATGCAAATTTTTGGTCTGGATAACTTTCTGCTGATTCTTTTATAGCATCTTTTAATTGGTATCCAACACCTATTATTAAATCAGTTTCTTGGTCTACTAATGTCTCTATATTTTGTATATAATCAGATTCTTGTGGTGATTCTAAGTATTTTATATCTATATTAAAATCTTCTTTAGCTTTTTGTAATCCTTCCCACGTAGCTTGGTTAAATGATTGATCAGTTATACTTCCTTCCCCTAACACTATCCCTACTGAAAGATTTGAATTTGCCTTTTCATTTTTTGATGAACATCCAGTTAGCAATGTTGCTGACAATACTACTGATGCTGCTATTGATATTAGCTTTTTAAACTTCATAAACTCCTCCTAAATGCTATTGAACTTTAATCTTAAATTTTTATTTTTCGTTCGACAATAGGTTTTTATTTTACAATACATATTATAATTTGTCTATACTTTTGCTTTTATTTTCTATTTTTTATAATTTTTTTCGTATATATACGATCATTATTTGTATATCATTCATTTTTTAGTATTTATTATTAAGTATAAAAAATTTTAAATTTATTATAAAAAATAAAAGCTATAAAGTTTGAGATTATTCAAACTTTATAGCTTTTTATTTATATATTATACTATTGTAGCTTGTGGAGATACATTTTTAGTATCTTCTTTTGCTTTAAATTCACTATTATTTAATATCCTATTTAATATAACTCCAACTATAGCCGATAAACTAAGCCCTGTTATAGATACAGCTTCAGTAATAGGTATACCTATTACTATACCCTTATTTCCTAAATAAGTTGTTCCAAGTCCTATTATCATTATCGTAGCTATTATTATTATATTATTTTTATTTTGAGTACATTCTCCATCTTTTATAGTTTTAAACCCTACAAAAGTTATCATAGAGAATAATAATATACTTATTCCACCCATTACTGCTTGAGGTATACTTTGTAAGAATCCCCCAAACTTACCTATGCAAGAAAGTATTATAGCAAATACTGCTGTTCTTCTTAATAAAGAAGGATCATAGTTTTTAGTTATAGCTAAAACTGCTGTATTTTCTCCATACGTAGTATTTGCAGGACCTCCTAAGAATCCAGCTACCATAGTTGCTAATCCATCTCCTAGCAAGGTTTTATTTAATCCCGGATTTTCTATGAAATTCTTACCAACCACTGCTCCATTTGTAGTCATATCTCCTATATGTTCCATAAATACTGCTAGAACTACTGGAGCTATTATTACTATAGCTTCTAAGCTAAACTTTGGTAATGTAAACTTTGGTATCTCAACTAAACTTGCTTGTGTTATTGTAGATACATCTACTAATCCCATCGCTAAACATATCACATATCCTGAAATAACTGCTATTAATATTCCTAATTGCTTTATAAATCCTTTTGCAAACTTATTTATACAAAATGCTATTCCTAAAGTTATTATTGCTATTAAAAAGTTTGATGAGGCCATATTAAATGCTGTTGGTAATAAGTTAAGACCTATTACACCTATCATAGCTCCTGTTACTTGTGGTGGAAAATATTTTTTTATCTTATCTATTCCTACCGCTTTAACTGCAAAAGACATTATTACATATATAAGTCCCGCTACCATTATACCACCTTGAGCATAAGCTAAGTCTCCGCCATAAGCTTCTTTAGCTGCTAATATTACTGGTATAAACGCAAAGCTTGAACCTAAAAATACTGGTACTTTTCCACCTGTACAAGCATGAAATATTAAAGTTCCTACACCTGCACAAAATATTGCTACTGCAGGATTAAATCCTGTCAATATAGGAACTAACACTGTTGCTCCAAACATTGCTAATAGATGTTGTAATGACATTACTGTTTTTTTCATAAAAAAACCTCCCATAAATTTTTTAGGGAGAAATACTTCTCCCTTTTTCAGTCTCTCTGTACTGATTTAAAAGGCACTATTGTATATTGATTATAGTGTATTTAATTATTCGTTTATTGTTACACAATCTTCTTTGTCTGTTTCTGCTAACTTAACGCATATTATTTCTTTATTTGATGTTGGCACATTTTTACCTACATAATCTGCTCTTACAGGTAACTCTCTATGTCCTCTATCAACTAATACTGCTAGTTGTATAGATTTTGGTCTTCCAATATCCATTAGTGCATCTAGCGCACCTCTTACAGTTCTTCCAGTGTATAATACATCGTCAACTAGTATAACTTTCTTATCATTTATATCAAAATCTATGTTAGAACCATTGATCACAGGATCTACATCTACTTCTTTTAAATCATCTCTATATAAAGTTATATCGATTTCTCCTGTGTTAACTTTTTTTCCTTCTATCTGTTCAATTTTTTTAGATATTCTATGAGCTATAGGTACTCCTCTAGTTTTTATACCTACTAAAACTACATCTTCAATACCTTTGTTTCTTTCTATTATTTCATGGCTTATTCTTGTTATAGCTCTACCAATTGCTTTTTCATCCATTAATTGGGCCTTTTCTATCATGGTGACCTCCTATTATATAAGATTTTTTGTTTAAAAAAGCTTCTTATCACAAGACAAGAAGCTTATATATTCTAATTAAATATAAGTATGATTAATAAATTAAACCAACTAATATAATTTGATATATTATATGTTTATATAGCTTTTGCCTTATGATATCTCTGTATCACTTAAAGGTATTTCTTTTATTTTTTATTATTATATATCTATATCATATATTTTTCAAGACCTATTTAAGTTTATTAATTATATTCTTAAAATATTTAGGTAATTCTGAATCAAATTCTATATACTCTTTAGTAGTTGGGTGTATAAATCCAATCTTTTTTGCATGTAATGTTTGACCTTCTACTTTGAATTTATTATTTTTAGGACCATACACAGTGTCTCCTAAAAGTGGATGATTTATAGATAAAGCATGAACTCTTATTTGATGAGTTCTTCCTGTTTCAAGTCTCGCTCTCATATGTGTAAAGTTTTCATATCTAGCAACAACTTCAAAATGAGTAACAGCTCTTTTTCCATCTTTAACCACTGCCATTTTAAGTCTATCTTTAGGATTTCTTCCTATTGGTTTATCTACAGTTATTTTATCTTCTTTTACTACTCCATGACATATAAATTCATATTCTCTAGTTATAGAATGGTCTTTTAATTGTTCTGCTAAAAAATTATGAGCATTGTTATTTTTAGCTATCATTAACAGCCCTGATGTATCTTTATCTATTCTATGAACTATACCAGGTCTTATTACTCCATTTATAGATGATAAATTGTCTTTACAATGATATAGTATTGCATTAACTAAGGTTCCTTCATAATTTCCTGGAGCTGGGTGAACTACCATATTTTGAGGTTTGTTAACTATCATTACATCGCTATCTTCATAAACTATATCAATAGGTATATCTTGTGGTAATACCTCTAATAACTTTGGAGCTGGTATTTGTATGATTATTTTATCATCTTCTTTGACTAAGTATTTAGCTTTTTCAACCTTACCATTTACACTCACTTTTTTATCTTTTATTATCTTTTGTATGTAACTTCTTGACATATCTCCTAATTGAGAAGATAGGTATACATCTAATCTATCTCCCTCTTCTTCATCAAGAACTAAAAATTCTTTTATTTCGTCCATTACTTCACCTGCTTTTCTTCCTCAAAAAATAAAATATATATGCATAGCATTATAGTTCCTACTACTACAAACACATCTGCAATATTAAATACGTATTCCCATATAAATCTAAAATCAAAATAGTCTACTACAAATCCAAGTCTTATTCTATCTATTAAATTGCCTATAGCTCCAGATATTATAAGTATTATACTTGATTTTCCTAATAAATTTAAATTCTTATTAGTATTTAAATAGTATAATCCAAATATAGATGCTGCTAATGCAACTATTATAAATATGATTTGATTATTTTGCAACATTCCAAATGCTGCCCCTCTATTTTCTACATAAGTTAGATGAAACACATTTTCTATTATGGGTATACTACCTATTCCTTTTAGGTGTCCTAATACCCATAATTTAGAAAGTTGATCTATTCCTATCAATACAGCTATCATTAATATATACGTCAATATTTTTTCCTCCCAAAATTATATATATATTATATTATACAAAAAAAGGCTCCCTTATTGGAAGCCTATTGTTGTTTTTGCGTTGCACGATCTTTATCTAGACTATCTTTGAGCTCATGTATAGTAACAAACTCAAATCCTTTTTCTTTTAGTTTAGGAATAAACATATCTAATGCCAGTATAGTTTGTGAAGTTTTATTTCTCACTTTATTATAATCATGTAAAAGTATTATATTCCCATTTTCCACCTTTGATGTAATTGTGTTAACTATATAATCTACTCCTGGGTTAGACCAATCTCTAGGATCTATATTTGACCATAGTATTATATCCATATCATTGTTTTTTATTATATCACACATATTTTTAGATACGGCCCTGTATGGAGGTCTAAATGATGTTGGATACTCACCTATAGCTTCTTTTATTATATTTTGAGTATCTATAATCTCTTTATTTATTTCATCATAAGATTTTTTAGATACGTTTATATGAGTAAATGTATGGTTAGCAATTTCATGCCCTTCTTTAAATGCTCTTTTCACTATATCACCATTATACCCTACCTTTTCTCCTATTACGAAGAAAGTTCCTTTTACATTGTGTTTTTTAAGTATATCTAGTATTTGAGGAGTGAAATCTTCATCTGGCCCATCATCAAAGGTTAAAGCCACTACTTTTTTATCATCTCTTCCTTTTTTTATTATTATATCTTCATATTCTTTAAAATTATCACTAACTAAATTATTAGCTTCTATTGTATTTATATTTTCTAGCTTAAACATACCAAATATAAAAATTGCAGATATACAAATAACATATAGTATTTTTTTCATCATATATTAGTCTTTATCAGACTCTTCCTTTGGCATTTTGTTCATTTCATATAATTTTAATAATACTTCATCATAAAATGTAGGACCTTCATTTATTAAATTTTGACCTTCTTCTCTACTAGTTAGATGCATATCTGGTTGATGTTTTGCACAGTTGCTACATAAATTTGTTTCTGGTAGTATATCTAATCTATCAGCCTCAATATTATTTTTGCATATATCACATATTCCATAAGTTCCATTCTCTATTTTATTTAAAGCATTTTCTACATTAAATAATCTACCTTTTTCATGAATCGTTAAACTATTTTGCATATCTTGCATATATACTTCTGTCCCTATATCCGCTAAATGATTATCATAACTAGATAATTCTCCTGATGTATACTTTTCACTAGTGTGTTCACTTGTATCTCCAAATACTGTATTATCTTGCATTTCATTTATTAGGCTCGATAACTTCTCCTTTTCTTTTAGTAGTTCTTCTTTGTACTTTTGGGTATTCATATACTACCTCCTTCTATATTCATCTACTATATCCATTAATCTTGCTATATACTCCCCTATTACAGGTAAATCCACTGATTTACTTAATAGGTAAAAAACAAATGCAGCAAGTATTGATAGACCTATTGCTTGACCAAATCCTTTTCCTAAACCTGCTATAAAATTTATTGTGAACAATCTTCTTTTACTATCTGTTAGCATCATATATTCTCTTATTCTACTTCTTTCTATTATAAGAGTTAATCTTTCTAGGTATCTCCTTATAGTCCCTAGATTTTCTGTAGTTTTTTCACATATATTAAGTTCATTCATAGCTTTATCAAGGTCTTTCATATTTATAGGATTTTGTTTATCAAGGTCATTATCTTCTTTGTACTTAATGTGCATCACATCCTTTATGAATGACTTTTATATAAACTTATTATGTGATTTTTTTGATTAAAAATACGAAAAGGATTATGCATAAATTTATATATTTAAATTCACACATAATCCTTTAATTTAAATTATTATCTAGGTAAGAATTTTCTTTCTATTAATCCTACTTTTTTGTATACCTTTCTTAATGTTTTTCTAGCATGTCTTTCAGCTTTATCAGCACCCATTGCATAAACATTTTCTAAATAATCTTTGTTCTTTAATAAATCAAGATATCTTTCTCTTATAGGTCTTAAAGATTCAACTATAACTTCAGCTACATCACCTTTAAAATCACCATAACCTTTACCTTCATACATACTTACTAGTTCTTCTATTGATTTATTGTCTAATTTTGAATATATTTCAAGTAAATTTTTTATTCCTGGTTGTTCATCAGTATATTTTATAATCCCTACTGAATCTGTAACACTTCTTTTTATCTTTCTTCTTATTGTATCTGCATCATCAGCTAATAGTATAAATGCATTTTCATTTTCATCAGACTTACTCATTTTTTTAGTTGGTTCTTGTAAGCTCATTACTCTACCAACTTCTTTTGGTATATATGGATCAGGTACTTTAAATGTTGGTGAATATCTATTGTTAAATCTAGTTGCTAAATCTCTAGCTAGTTCTAAGTGTTGCTTTTGATCTTCTCCAACTGGAACTAAATCTGTTTGATATAAAAGTATATCTGCTGCCATTAATACTGGATAAGTAAATAATCCTGCATTTAAGTTAGCTTCACTTTTTTGTGACTTATCTTTAAATTGAGTCATTCTACTTAACTCTCCCATATAAGTCATCGTATTTAATATCCACATAAGTTCAGTATGTGCACTTACATGAGATTGTATGAATATCGTATTTTTCTCTGGATCTAATCCACAAGCTAAGTACTGTGCAAGTAATTCCATAGTATTAGCTCTTAAATTTTTAGCCTCTTGTGGAACTGTTATAGCATGTAAATCAACTACACTATAAAAACAATCATACTCATCTTGAAGTTTTGTCCAGTTTTGTATAGCTCCTAGATAATTTCCTAAAGTCATTTTCCCAGATGGCTGAGCACCACTAAATATTATTTTCTTTTCGCTCATTAATAACACCCCTCATTATATTGATCTTAACATATTAAGTACTATATCTTTAGAGTTATGAGCTGCATCCTTAACAAATTCGTCATATACAACATCTGCACTTCCGTCAGCTCTATCAGACATTGCTCTTATTATTACAAATGGAACTTTATTTAGCTCACAAACATGAGCTATAGCTGCCCCTTCCATTTCTCCACAGAATGCTTCAAACTCTTTTACTAATTCTTCTTTTAATTCTCTAGAGCTTATGAATCTATCTCCTGTTACTACTCTTCCTTTAACTACTTTATGAGTTTTAGTTTCTTCTTTTGATGATTCAAACGCCGCATTTACAAGTCTCTCATCTGCAACAAATGTTGAATTTTCCATTCTTGGTATTACACCTTTTTTGTCTCCAAATACTGTTGTATCAAAATCATATTGTATAGCATCAGTTGATATAACTATATCATATACATCTAAATCTGCATTTAATGCTCCTGCAACACCTGTATTTACTATTGCATCTACACCAAATTCACTTATTAATATTTGTGCACATAAAGCAGCATTTACTTTACCTATTCCACATCTTACTACTACTACATCTTTATTTTCTAAGTTTCCTTTGTAGAATACTAAGCTGGCTTTTTCAACTTTTTCTTTTACATCCATTAATTCTACTAATATATCTACTTCTTCATCCATTGCACCTATTATACCTATTCTGTTCATTACATTTCCTCCTAAGTTGTTTTTCTATAAATTTGCAATAAAAAATCCGTCCTAAATAAATAGGACGGATATATTTTCCGCGGTACCACCTAAATTATATACACCTAGTGCATATCACTTATACCTGCTATAACGTGCAGTCACGATATCGGCTAGTTTACTACTGTATTTCACCTTACTCCTCAAAGGTCCATTCATCAAATACTTTATGCTAAGCTCTCAGCATCCTTAACTCTCTGTTATAAAGATATTTTGATTACTAATCCTTATCAATGGATTTAAATATTTATATATAAACTATGATATTCATTAAAACTTATTTTGTCAACTGTATAATATATTAATATTATTATCTAGTATATATATTTATTCTATTCAATTTATTATAATAAGTTTGAATTATCTCTATACTGTCAAGTCATTTTCATCTTTAATTTTTATAGTTTTTTAATACATCTGCCATAACAAAGCACCTAAGCAATTCTATTACACAAATTATAATCTGAGGAATTAATTCACCCTTACCAGCAAAGTACATCACCTGAATACTGTGATTATTTTAACCTGATAAATATACGCTCACCTTGTCATAAAAAAATCTACCTAAATAAGGTAGATTTCTCTATAAATATAAATCATACTTAACTATGTTTATAACATTATAAGCTCCACTCACCATCTTTTATAAAAATTTTAACTGTATTAAAATTTTTGTCCATTACAATCAAACTTCCATCTTTTATATCTTCAGTTATGAGTATAAGCCCCTCTTGTCTGCAATAATTTCTGGCAAGTTCTAATGCATCAGATTCCATATCTAATTCTAATAATCTTCCCATGTTCATTACTCCTATTTATATAATTTATAATTATACCCATTTTTACCTTTTTCTAAACTCCCTAATATAGTTTTAATTAATAAGTTATGAGCAGATTTTAAATTAATATAATACATTCTTAAACAAAAAGTTAGCTTTACCTAAGCGACTTGTCGGCAAAACACTTCATGTATCTTTCCTTGAATGTAAAAAAAAGAAGGTTTTTACCTTCTTCTTAAACTAACTCCATTTTATTTGTTAAATGATTATGGTAATGAGAATGCTTACCTGTAAATCCATCTTCGTGAACATGGTCATGGCCTACTCCGTTTACATGTTCATGACTATGCATAAATGATACTTGTAGTTTATTATTTATAGGATTTATACCTACATATGCATTGACACCAAATACTTCTTTTAACATTTGTGATGTTATAACTTCTTCCACTTTCCCATATTTTGTTATCTGTCCATCTTTCATGACGATTAAATAATCACAATACATAGATGCCATATTCATATCATGTATTGCAGATAATGTAGTTATATTAAGGCTTTTCACCAAGTCCATAAGCTGTATTTGATACCCTATGTCCAAGTGGTTTGTAGGCTCATCTAATATTAAAAAATCAGTATTTTGAACTAATGCTCTCGCAATTAAAGTCCTTTGTTTTTCTCCACCTGATAAATTAGAAAAACTTCGTTCACTATAGTTATCTAATCCAACTTTTTTTAACATATCTTCAACCATTTTTAAATCTTCTTTCGAATAATCTTCAAATATAGATTTGTATGGATAGCGACCCATTTTCACTATTTGCTCAACTGTAAAATCAAACTGTGAACTACTTTCTTGAGCAAGAACTGCAATCTCTTTTGCACACTCTTTATCTTTCATAGTAGATAAATCTTTGTTATCTAATAGTATCTCTCCACTAGATGGCTTATAAAGCCTATATATATTTTTAAGTAATGTAGATTTTCCAGAACCATTTGGGCCTATTACCCCTACAAAGGAACCTTTAGGAACATTAAAAGATACATCTTTTAATATTTCTTTTTTATCTATACTAAACCTTAAATTTTTAACCTGTATCTTCATGATTATTCTTTTCCTCCAAATGAATAATTTTTCTTAGATATTAAATACAAGAAGAACGGTCCTCCGACTAACGAAGTTATTATACCTATTGGTATTTCTATTGGTGGGAAAAGCCCCCTCGCGGCAATATCTGATGCTATTAAAAATATTGAACCTACTAATGCAGAAAGTACTATTAACTTTTTATGATCACTGCCAGCTA
The DNA here is from genome assembly GCF_039841805.1 of Romboutsia sp. 1001216sp1. NCBI lineage: Bacteria > Bacillati > Bacillota > Clostridia > Peptostreptococcales > Peptostreptococcaceae > Romboutsia > Romboutsia sp. 1001216sp1. The sequence continues at coordinate 4,387 of NZ_JBDPHA010000004.1, read as the reverse complement.
TTGTTCTACATACATGAGGAACAACAAGTCCTATAAACCCAATAGCTCCTGTTATCGCAACTAAGGTAGATGTTAAAAACGTTGCTAATATAAGTATTATTGATTTTACAAGTTTTACATTTATACCAAGTATTATAGCGCTATCATCTCCAAGTAATAATATATCCAAAGACTTAGACATTAAAAAAGCTACTATCATTACTATTACTAGTGCTACAAATGGAATTAATAAAACATCCCATTTAGCTCCTCCTAAACTTCCAACAGTCCAGAAAAGTGCATTTTTAGCTTGGTTTGAGTTATCTGCTGAATATATAAGTAAATTAGTAAGCGCTGAAAATATTGTAGATATTGCCATACCAGTAAGTACTAATCTTGTTGTTGATGTTGTTTTTCCCATCTGCGTGCCTATTGCAAACACTAACACTCCTGAAATAATAGAACCTACAAATGCACCAGATGTTATACTATTTATTCCAATAGATGACACCCCTCCTAAAACAATAACAGCAACAGCTCCACATGATGCACCAGATGATATTCCTAATATATACGGTTCTGCTATAGGGTTTTTAGTTACACATTGCATTAATACTCCACATATTGCAAGACCAGCTCCACATATTGCTCCTAATAAAACTCGTGGAAATCTAATTTCCCATATTATATTATGGGTCATGACTTCTCCAACTCCACTAAATAACATTCCATTTGATAATTTGTTTAATAAAATTTTATATACCTCTCCAGGTTCTATATATGTACTTCCTATAGCTATTGCTCCGACTATTGTACCTGCTAATAATATTATTAAAGCTATAGTCCAAAATAAGAAACCTCTCTTTTTTGAAAGGTTTCTTGAGTTTTCTATACTAACTTGCATTATTTGTTTCCTTCAAAGAAATATCCATACATTTCTTCTATAAGCTTAGGATTTCTAACACCTGGAGATAAGTCAGCTAATCCTACTACATATATTTTATCATTCTTTATTGCAGGTACATCTTTAAGTGCTGGATGATTCTTTAAGAAATCTATTTTTTCCTTAACTGGTTGACCAGCTAAGAAATCAGTTACTAATATAACTTCTGGGTTTTTAGCCACTATACTTTCCCAAGAAACATTTATGTATGGTTTATCTGCATCTTTTCCAAATATGTTATTTCCACCAGCTAATTCTATTAAGTTATTTGCAAGACCACTTCCTACTACCATAGCATCCTTTTCACCAGAATCATATACCATCATTTTTACTTTATCTTCTTCTTTTATATCTCCAACTTTATCAGTTACAGCTTTTATATCACTTTTCATTTTATTTACTACTTCATTTGCTTTATTTTCTACTCCAAATATTTTTCCTAATAATTCAAAGTCTTCATATACAGTTTCTACTGTTGCATCTGGATTATATGATTTTGCCATAAATGGAGTTATATCTTTTTTTATTAACTCATCTGGTGATCCTGTTGTTTGTTCATTTATAGATGAATCCCATCCACTAACAAAGTCTGCACCTGTTGCTATAAACCCTTCTTTAGATATAGAGTGTCCTTCTCCAACTTTAAGTTCTGGTATTTTATTATAAGCTTCTTCAAACTCTGGAAGTATTGGGTTATCTAAAAGTGCTGTTCCTACCATTTTATCTCCTAAATCTAGTGCAAGTAACATCTCTGTCATAAATTGAGATAATGTAACTGCCTTTTGCCTTGGTTTTTCTACTTTGACATTATAATCTTTCGCTCCATCTGAGTATGTAAATTCTACTGGTGTGAAATTACTTTCTGCTACTTGTGTTTCTGGCGTTTGACTAGTTTCTTTTTTATCTGACGAACATCCTACTACACTTAAACTTATTCCTGCTACCATTAATACTGCTAAAAATCTTTTTAAACTTTTGCTTTTTATCATTTTTATTTTCCCCCTAAGTATATTTTTTATATAAACACTATTGTTTAATTTAACATAAATTTACTAATTACATTACAAAAAGCCATGAGTTTTTACAAAGATATATCAAATAAATCTTTGTAATTTAAACCTTCATGGCTTTATTTTTATCAGTTATTTAATTTTTTATATCTAATGTTTTGTATCCTTATAATAGAATAGGTACTTCTGTACCTCTTTTAACTTATCTTACAGTTTAATTATATATTCTATTTTTTTTAACGTAAACACAATATTATTTTTCAGAAAATTTAGTTTTATACATCTTTTTATTATTATTTAGTTTTTTTTATATATTTTTACATTGTTTTTATCTTTTATATTCGATTAAAATATTTATTTTAATTCAATTTTTAATTTATATATTTAGTATTTTATAATTTTTTATAATTAATCAACCTAAAAACTTTAAGTAAATATAAGAAAGGGGTAAATTTAAGCATAACCTAATTTTACCCCTTTATATAAAATATTATATGTAGTTAATTTTAAACCCCTTACATAAAGATTGCTGTTCCTGGTCCTATAGGTGCTCCTGCTAAAGCCCATATTATAGCAAATATAGTCCATCCTATTAAGAATGCTATAGCTATTGGCATCATTGTACTTATTAGGTTACCTACACCAAATTCTTTCTTATATTTTTGACCAAATACTACTATAACCCCTAAATAGCTCATTAATGGAGATATTACATTTGTTGAAGAGTCACCTATACGGTATATTAACTGAACACCTGCTGGAGTGAATCCCGCAACCATTAACATTGGAACAAATATTGGAGCAAGAAGTCCCCACTTAGATGAAGCTCCTCCCATGAATAAGTTAACAAATGCAGTTAAGAATATAAATGCAACCATTAACACAATATTCATAAACATACTACCTTCTGGTATTTTAGAAACTAAATTAGCTCCTAATGATGCAACATACACTCCTAAGTGAGAGTCGTTAAAGTAATTAATAAATTGAGCAACGAAGAATAATATAACTATTATTGGAGCCATATCTGCCATCGCTCTAACCATTGCTGGCACTATATCCGCTGCTTTTTTAAACTTACCTGATTTAAATCCGTATACTAATCCACTTACAGCGAATATAACGAACATTATCATTATAACCATATCACCTTTAAAGAATATAGAGTTTAAGAATCCATCTGCTGCAACTAAAGCTGCATTCCCTTCTGCATCTTTTCCCCATAACTCTACTGTAGTTGATAAGTCACCTACTAAAGGTATAGTGTTATTTTTATCTATTGGTAAAGCTGTTAATATTATTAAAGCAAATAATAATAACATTATTTTATTTGTAAATTTATAAGCACTTTTTTCTGCTTGAGTTATTTCATGTTCTGGCTCAACTTCAGCCTCTGCTTTATTATATTTTCCTAATCTTGGCTCAATATACTTATCTACAACTATAGTTCCTATTAATATTATTAAGAATGTAGATGCCATCATGAAGAACCAGTTACTTGTAACTGATAAAGTTCCTGCTAATTGAGTACCTGCCATAGCATCACCAGTCTCAGCTGCTGCTTGAGTAAATGGTAATAATAATGCATCTGTTGAACTAACAAATAAGTTTGCACTAAATCCTCCAGAAACCCCTGCAAATCCTGCTGCAAGACCTGCTATAGGATTTCTTCCTAATGTATAATACATTAATGCAGCAAGTGGTATTAATACAACATACCCTGCATCTGATGCCATATTAGACATAACCCCTAAGAATATTACAACTGGAGTAACTAATTTCATAGGCGTAGCTTGAACTATACTTTTCATTGCCATTGTTAAGTATCCACTTTGTTCCATAAGTCCTATTGCTAACATTATTATAAGTATAGTGCCTATTGCATACATGTTCATAAAATTAGCTATTGCAGTTCCTATAACATAAGAAAGACCATTTGAATATCTTTCTGCTACTTCTGTTCCTGTTGCCCCTACTTTTAACACCTCTATTGGTTTTTGCCCTAATAAATTGTTTATTGGGAAATCACCTAAAGGAGTTTTAGCTACTACCCCTAAACTTCCTAGTATTGCTGATAAAACTAAAACAAATGCTGCTATGTATATAAACATTAGCACTGGGTGTGGTAATTTGTTACCAAGCTTCTCTATTTTGTCCATGAAGCCTTGTTTTTGTTTCTTTTGCGATTTTACACTTACATCCATACTTTCCCTCCCTATTTTATATTCCATGATTACTTAACTTATTCTAACACATCACGACAACGATTTCATAATTTTTCTGAAACTTCTAATTTATTAATCTATTCTCTTATTTTCATTTTATTTTAAAATTTTTTTAATGATTTATACTTTAACTTTTAAAGCAGCTTTTAGTGTTTTTTTCTAACTTAATTTCATTTTTAATGTTTTTTTGTATATTTTTTAAATTTTTCTTAACTAATACTTATCTTTAT
>NZ_JBDPHA010000003.1:0-240132 GCF_039841805.1 Romboutsia sp. 1001216sp1 | reverse complement strand
AAAATATATAAATATAATAGTATAAATAATGAATAAATAGAGATTATACTAAGATTGTAAAATATGATTATAATATGTATATGAATAAATAATTTACTTGTTATTTTTTTGTTAAAGTAACCTATATTTTATGTTATAATTTCATTATACTAAAAAAGAAGAGAGGTACGTTTATGGGAACTATAAAGTTTGATTATAGTAAGGCACTAGGTTTTTTTAAACAACATGAAATCGATTGTATGCAAACGTATGTAGATGCAGCACACTGTATGATACATGAAAAAACTGGATTAGGAAATGATTTTTTAGGATGGGTAGAACTTCCAAATAATTATGATAAAGAAGAGTTTTCTAGAATAAAAAAAGCAGCCAACAAGATAACGTCAGATTCAGATGTGTTACTAGTTATAGGTATAGGGGGTTCTTACCTTGGAGCTAGAGCAGCAATTGAAATGGTAAGTCATTCTTTTAGAAACAATTTAGAAAGAGAAGATAGAAAATCTCCTCAAATATATTATGTAGGTAATAATATAAGTTCAACATATATGATGGACTTATTAGATGTTATAAAAGATAAAGATGTATCTATAAATGTAATATCAAAATCAGGTACAACAACAGAGCCTGCTATTGCATTTAGAATATTTAAAGATTTCTTAGAAAAGAAATATGGAAAAGAAGAAGCAAGTAAAAGAATATATGCAACAACAGATGCTAAAAAAGGTGCTTTAAGACAATTAGCAAATGAAGAAGGATACGAAACATTTATAATACCTGATGATGTGGGTGGTCGTTTCTCTGTATTAACACCAGTAGGATTATTACCTATAGCTTGTGCAGGTCTTGATATAGATGCAATGATGAAGGGTGCTCAAGATGCATCACAAGAGTTTAAAGCATCAGATTTAAAAACTAACTACAGTTATCAGTATGCAGTTGTCAGAAATATTTTACATAGAAAAGGCAAAGATGTAGAAATGCTAGTTAACTATGAGCCACAATTACATTATGTAGCTGAGTGGTGGAAGCAATTATATGGAGAAAGTGAAGGAAAAGATAACAAAGGAATATTCCCAGCATCAGTAGACTTTTCAACAGATTTACACTCAATGGGTCAATATATTCAAGAAGGAAAAAGAATATTATTTGAAACTGTTCTTAATGTAGAAAAGTCAAAGAGAAATATAACTATAGAAGAAGCTGATGTAGATTTAGATGGATTAAATTATCTAGCAGGTAAAACAGTAGACTTTGTTAATAAAAAAGCGTTTGAAGGTACAATGCTTGCTCATACAGATGGACAAGTTCCTAACTTAATAATAAACATACCTCAATTAGATGAATATAACTTTGGATATCTTGTTTACTTCTTTGAAAAGGCATGTGCATTAAGTGGATACTTATTAGGGGTAAATCCATTTAATCAACCAGGAGTTGAAGCATATAAGAAAAATATGTTTGCTCTTTTAGGCAAGCCAGGATTTGAAAAAGAAAAAGAAGAATTAGAAAAAAGACTTTAATCAGTTAAGGTTAAGTTAAGAATATAGTAATATAATAAAATCATCAGTAAATAGTTATCTATCTGCTGATGATTTCTTTTTATCTATTGAATCGAAAGTATATAGGTATTAAGAATATTATAGAGTTAAAAGTATAAACAATATAAAGTAAGTAAAAACTAAATATTATGATTAATATATGGGAGGTATTTATATGTCAAATAAGAAAGGCATAGGATTGATAGTAATAGTTTGTATAATAACTGGGGTATTAAGTAGTTTATTCACAGTAGTATTGATGAAAAATAACTTAGTAAGTTCAACAAAAGAAAATTCTACACAAATAGTTGTGAATAATAAGGGAAAAAGTCAAAATGTGTATCATGCCGTAACTGATAAAGCAATGCCATCAGTAGTAGGAATTACAACAACAACGATAGATAATAATAATATTTTTGCTATACCTACACAAAGCCAAGGGGTTGGTACAGGTGTAATAGTTGATGCAAATGGATACATATTAACAAATTCGCATGTTGTTTCAGATGGTAAAGCATCAGATGTTAATGTACTTTTCAATGATGGATCTACATCACAAGGAAAAGTATTATGGAATGACTCTAATTTAGATTTAGCAATGGTTAAGGTAGATAAAAAAGGGTTAACTCCAGCAGAATTAGGAAATAGTGATGATGTTAGAACTGGAGATATATCAATAGCTATAGGTAATCCATTAGGTCTTGAGTTCCAAAAGAGTGTTACACAAGGTATAATAAGTGGATTAGATAGAACTATCAAAACAGAAAAATCTAACATGACAGGGCTTATGCAAACAGATGCTAGTATAAATCCAGGAAATAGTGGAGGACCATTATTAAATGAAAAAGGTCAAGTAATAGGTATAAACACAGCTAAGGCATCACAGGCAGAAGGTTTAGGATTTGCAATACCTATAAATACAGCAAAACCAATAGTAGAACAAATAATAAAAAATGGTAACTTTGAAAAAGTTACTTTAGGAATAAGTGGAGCAGACTTACAAATGTTTGAAGCATCAACAGGAACTGATTTAGCAGCAGAAGATGGCGTATATGTAGTAGAAGTTATGGACAACAGTGCAGCTAAAAAGGCAGGTATACAAGCAGGAGATGTTATTGTTAAAGTTGGAAATGATAAAGTAAGTACAATGTCAGATTTAAATAAAGCTTTATATCAATATTCTTTAGGGGATAAATCTGAAATTACAGTAAATAGAGGTGGAAAAGAAGTAAAATTACAAGTTAATTTTTAATAAATAAAGGGTGAATCTAAGATTCACCCTTTATATTTTTATACTAAATTATATTTAATTTCTATTTAGCTTTACTTTTAACTTGTGATGGACAAGATCCGCTACTAGCGCATCCAGAGCATCCACTACAACCAGAAGATACATTTTTAGAAGTAAACTTTCTAAATATGAATATAACTGATATAGCTATTATTAATCCACCAACTGCAAGTTCCGCAATTGAGCTACCAGATTCTACTGCAAATAAAGTTCCTCCGATTATTCTAACTATAAATGCACCAATCCATGCAATTACAAATTGATATATAAATGATATCCACATCATTTTGCTTCCGTACTCTTTTTTCATTGTAGCAAGAGCTGCAATACAAGGAGTATATAATGATGTAAACACTAAGAATCCATATGCACTAAGGGCAGTGAATACTGTTGGTAAAACAACCTTTAAATCACCATAAAGTACACCCATAGTATTAACAACTATTTCTTTAGCTCCAAGACCTGTAAGTATAGATACAGCAGCTTTCCAATCACCAAATCCTAATGGTGCAAATATAGGAGCTATTAAATGTCCTGCATAAGCTAAGAAACTGTTATTTAAATCTGGTGTATATCCACTGAAGTTAAATGATGATAAAACCCAAATTACAACTGACATTGCAAACATAACAGTAATTACTTTAGTTAAGAATCCTTTTGATTTACTCCAAGCATTTTTAAATAAAGAACCTATAGTAGGTAATTTATACTCAGGAAGTTCTAGTATAAAAGGTTCAACTTCTGCATTAAAAGCAGTTTTATTTAATATAAAAGCTATTATTATAGCTACTACAATTCCTAATAAATAAAGAGATAAAGTAACTAATGCAGCATTTTTAGGGAAGAATATACCAACAAATAATGCATATATAGGTAATCTAGCACTACAAGTCATAAGTGGAGCTATAAGCGCTGTTACTTTTCTATCTTTTTCGCTTTCTAATGTTCTAGTTGCCATTATAGCAGGAGAAGAACATCCAAATCCCATAACCATAGGTATAAATGCTTTACCAGATAGGCCAACTTTTCTCATTATGTTATCCATTAAGAAAGCTGTTCTTGACATATAACCACTGTCTTCTAAGAATGACATACCAAAGAATAAAGCAAATACTAGAGGGAAGAAAGGTAAAGTACCTCCAACACCACCAATTATACCGTCTATAATTAATGATCTAAACCAAGGACTAGCATTAGCTAATAAAACATCAGCAGGGCCTGCTACATATGTTTCTATTAAACCACCTAATCCTTCTTGTAAAGGACCTCCAACCCAATCAAATGTAAATTTGAATAATAACATTAGTGCGGCTATAAATATAGGGTAAGCTAAAACAGGATTTAATACAAACTTATCTATTTTATCAGTGATAGTTTTTTTATTGTTATGAGGTAGATTACAACATCTACTTAATATATCTTCTATTTCTTTATAAGTTTCACTTTCAGATCCGAAATTAGTCTTATAATTAGGTTTATTGTTAGCGACTTTTCTTATAGCAGGAGCTATTTTATCAGTTCCTTCTTTCTTTTTAGCTATTATAGGAATTACTGTCATATTAAGTTCTCTAGATAGTTTATCCACATCTATATGAATTCCTTTAGCCTCAGCTACATCCACCATATTAAGAAGAAGTATTATAGGCTTTTTAAATTCCATAAGTTGAGTTGTTAAGTAAAGGTTTCTAGATAAACTAGATGCATCAACTACATTTACTATAACATCTACATTTCCTTCTTCTAAAAATCTCTTTGATACTTTTTCTTCATTAGAGAAAGTATCCATAGCATAAATACCAGGTAAGTCTACTATATTAATATCTTTTTCTAAAATACCTTCTTTTTTATCTATAGTAACTCCAGGCCAGTTACCAACGTGTTGGTTAGCACCTGTAAGCAGATTGAAAACCGTAGTTTTACCAACGTTAGGGTTTCCAAGTAACGCAACGTTAATCATTTTATCACTTCCTTATTTTAATGTAATGTTTTTAGCGTCAGATTTTCTTATAGCAAGATCTAATCCTCTAAATCTAACTACTATAGGGTCTCCTAAAGGAGCAACTTTTTTTACTTCTATTTCCGTATTATTTATACATCCTAAAGCTAATAATCTCTTAGCTAATTTTTCGTTTCCATTTATATTATTAATAGTACCTCTTTGACCTACTTTTAAATCGTAAACAGTCATTTTTATACCTCCTAATGAAATTCATTATCACTTAAATTGTATCAATAATGATTTTGATTGTCAACTAATAACTAATATTTAAGAATAAATATTTTCGTACAGTAAGAAAACTGATGAAATAAAATTAAATTGGTTAAAAAATAACGTTTTACCGCTATAATATTGACAAATAATGGTTTTATTTGTTATTATATAATTGAAATTATATAAATTTGTAATAGTGGTGATGATATGGCTAATGGTGAGTTAGAAGCATTAAAAAAAGAAATAGAAGCACTAAGAGATGAGATTAATACTTATATAGAATATCCAGAGATATTTAAAGAAGAGATAGTCGATACGAGTAATAAGATAGATATATTAATAAATAAGTATATGAATTTGAGTAATAAGTAACCCACATTAAAGTGGGTTTTTTTATACTCAAAAATCATATGTTCATCCTTAATATTGTATATGTTTAGTACAAAGTGAGAATATTAAATAATTATATGATTTAATAACAAAATTAATTTGTAAGGATGATATTTATTATGATAGGTAGTTTTTTAAGATCAATAGCAATTATAGCAGCATCATATTCAATATTGAAACTTATACAATATAGTCTTAACAAGATATGTAAAATAACTAAATTTGATGTAAGATACGAAAATACCCTTTGTAGCGTATTATCATCAATTTCTTATTACATCATATTCTTGACAAGTACAGTTCTCATATTAAGAGAATTTCAAATAGTGGATATAACTAAATTTGGGACATTAGTTACTGGTGCTAGTATAGTAGGTATACTAGCAGGGGTTGCATCTCAAAGTATATTAAAAGATATATTTAATGGATTTTTTGTATTATTTGAAAAGCAAATGCAAGTAGGAGATTTTGTAATAATAAATGAAACTTTTAGAGGAACTATAGAAGAAATAGGAGTTAGAAGCACTAGTTTAAGGGATTGGGATTTAAAAAGAATTACTATTCCAAATGGTAGTATAAGTAGCATAAGAAATTTTAGCAAGGAGAGAATGAGGGTTGTAGTACATGTAAGGGTACCTTATGAAGAGGATCCAATGAAGGTGCTAGAATCTTTAGAAGAAGTATGCAATATAATGAATGAACAATATAAAAATTATCTATTTAAATTACCATCAGGTAAACCTAAAGGTCCTTTTAATGTATATGGAGTAACAGATATAGAAGATAGTCCAGTGGGAGCAAAATATACAATAACAGGTATAGTATATTCTTATAAGTATTTTAATGCACTTAGAGATACTAAATTACAGATACTTATTGTATTTAGAAATAACAAAGTACGAATAGCTTACCCGACACATATAAATATATTACACAACGATAATGAATATAGAGGAGATTTTTAGAGTATAAATATTTCTTATATATTGTTTATATGAAATAGGGGGGGATTTGAGTGGCAGACCATAAAGAAGTGATTTTGAGGTTACTTATAGCGTTAGTTATAGGGGGGTTAACAGGGCTTGAAAGAGAAAAGTCACATCAATTTGCAGGATTTAGAACACACATCTTAGTATCTGTTGGCTCATGTATAACAGCAATAACATCTTTGTATTTATTTTTTGATTATAGAGAATATGCTAATGTTGATCCTGCAAGATTAACTGCACAGGTATTATCAGGAATTGGTTTTTTAGGTGCAGGTGCTATACTAAAAACCTCAAATGGAATAAGAGGATTAACGACTGCCGCAGGTATATGGGCAACTGCATGTATTGGTATAACAATAGGGTATGGATATTATGTCTTAAGTATAAGTGCTTGGCTATTTGTTATGATAACACTATACATATTGAAGAATATAGACAAAATACTTTTTAGAAAAAAATATACTATTTTTAATGTTGTTATAGATAACATGGGAAGTATATCTATGCTATATTCAATCTTTAAAAAATCTCAAATAGAAGTTAAAAGTATTGATATAGAAGCTGAGGGAGAATCCCTTTGGAAATTGAGCTTTTTTCTAGTTCATGATAGAAGAATAATAGTAGATGAGTTAGTAAAAGAATTGAATATGTTAAAAAATATAATAAGTGTAGATTATTTACACTAAAATAATATAGAATAAGTATAATTAAAAATTTAGGTTGAGGTGTATAAATTGACAAAAAAAATAAGAATAATAACAGATGGATCATGCGATTTTCCACAGGAAGTATTAGATAGAGCAAGACCAGATGTAGTAGGAATAAATGTAGCTTTTGGAGAAGAGAGTTATATAGGGGGAATTGATATAGATTCTGAAACTTTCTATAAAAAAATGAAAGAAAGTAAAGAATTACCTAAAACTTCAAGTCCATCTCCAGATAGATTTTTAGAGCTTTATAAAGGTGATGATGAAGAGCTTTTAGTATTTACATTAACTTCTAAGCTATCTAGCACTTATAATAATGCTGTTTTAGCTAAAGAAATGTACTTAGAAGAAAATCCATATAAAAGAATTGAAGTTATAGATAGTGCAAGTGGGTCTATTGGGGTTGCATCAATGATATTAAAATGCAGCGAACTTATAGATGCTGGTAAAAATATGGATGAAATACTAGAGCACATAGAAAGATACAAAGAAGAAATTGTATTCTTTGGAGCTTTAGAAACATTAGAAAATGCAATAAAAGGTGGTAGAATAAACAAAGTTGCTGGAAAGATAATAAATGCATTAAACTTTAAAGTTATAATAAAAATAGAAGATGGTCTTGTTAAACCTATAGACAAAGCAAGAGGCGGAAGTAATAGTATAAAAAAAGCCTTAGAGTATGTAGAAAACAATGTAGGACACCAAGATGAAAAAACAGTTATAATAGGTCATGCTAATTGTATAGATAAAGCAGAAAAAATAAAGAGCATAGTAGAAGGAAATCTAAACTTCAAAGAAGTATTAATAGCAGAGATAGGTCCTATAATGGGAACGTTCACATCTGAAGGTGCTATATTAGTATCTGTTTTATAGTATATATTAGGTAATATTTACTCAAAATATTAGTATAAAAATTTTTACATTAATAGTGTAATAAGAATATTAGATTTAAGAACCATAAACTCTAGATAAAAATTAATATATTAAAGGAGAAAAGCTATGGGATTAGATAGAAGTAAAATAGAAGATAAATTCAAATGGAATTTAGAGCAGATGTATAAGAATAAAGATGAAGTAGAAAAAGACATAAGTAAGGTTAAAGAACTTATACAAAAGGCTAAAGAATACAAAGGAAAGCTAGCAGAGAGTTTTGAGAATTTATATAACGCACTAAATATATCAGAACAAGCATCAAGACTTTTACAAAACTTATATGTATATACTCATATGAAGCAACATGAGGATACAAGAATAAATGAAAATCAAGGTTTAGCTACAAAAACAGATATGTTAGCTACTGAATTATCTACAGCTACATCTTATATGGTACCTGAAATAATAGCCATAGAAGAGGAGAAGTTAAAAGAATTTATGAAGGATGAAAAATTATCTTTCTATGAAAAACATATAAAAGAAATTTTAAGAGAAAAGCCACATACATTAAGTGAATCAGAAGAAGAAATATTAGCTGCAGCATCTGACATAACTAAAGTATCAGAAGATGTATATGATATGTTTTCTTTTGCAGACTTAGAATTTCCAGAAATAGAAGATGAAGAAGGTAATAAGGTTAAACTTACACACTCTAATTACTCTGTATTTTTAAAGAGTAAGAATCCTAGAGTTAGAAAAGATGCTTTTGAAGCTATGTACTTAGTATATGGTAAATATAAAAATACATTTGCATCAACGTTATATGGAGGCATAAAGTCAGAAATATTCTACTCTAAAATAAGAAAATACAAATCAGCACTAGAGGCATCATTATTCCAGGATGATATAAGTGTGGATGTATATAATAATCTTATAAAAGCTGTAGATGAAAGTTTACCAACACTAAATAAATATGTAGATCTAAAGAAAATGTTTTTAGGATTAGAAGAAATACATATGTATGATTTATATGTTCCTTTAACTGACAAATTTGATATGAAGATAACTTATGAAGAGGCTAAGGAAATAATATTAAATGCTTTAAAACCATTAGGAGATGAATACTTAAAGCTAATACAAAGAGCCTTTGATGAAAGATGGATAGATGTATATGAGAATGAAGGTAAGCAAGGTGGAGCGTATTCTTGGGGTAGTTACGATTCTCATCCATACATATTAATGAGTTATAAAGATGATTTAAATTCTTTATTTACGTTAATACATGAATTAGGTCACTCTATGCATAGTTACTACTCAAGAACTACTCAGCCATATATATATTCAAGCTACAAAATATTCGTAGCAGAAGTTGCATCTACTCTAAATGAGCTATTATTAATAAACTATTTATTAGAAAATTCTAAGTCTAAGGAAGAAACATTATATCTTCTAAATTATTACTTAGAGCAATTTAGAACAACTGTATATAGACAGACTATGTTTGCTGAATTTGAAAAAATAACTCATGAAAGTGTTGAAAGTGGAGAGCCATTAACGGCAAAAGAGTTTACTGATATATATTATAAATTAAATGAGAAATACTACAAAGAATCTTGTGTGGTTGATGAGCAAATAGGATTAGAGTGGGCTAGAATACCTCATTTTTATTCAAACTTCTATGTATATAAATATGCAACAGGATTCTCAGCGGCAAGTGCTTTAAGTAAACAAATACTTGAAGAAGGTAAGCCAGCAGTAGAAAGATATATAGAATTTTTAAAGAGTGGAGGGTCTGAATATCCATTAGATCAACTAAGAAAAGCTGGAGTAGACATGGAGAAAAAAGAATCTGTTGAAGAAGCTCTACAAATATTCAAAGGGCTAGTTGATAAATTAGAAAAAGAATATAAAGGATAAAACAGAACATTAAAAAGGCTTAAGTTATTAATAACTTTAAGCCTTTTTATAGTTTGAGCAATATATATTTAAGTGTTTCGTGGAAGCATCGCTTAAGGCGAATTTAAAGTCATGTTGTTGGTGAAATGAACTATATTGAATTTTACTTTTTCTTAACATAATTTACATCCCTTTAACTTGTTCATAATATTTACTTAACAAAATAACTGTAATATTAAAGTATAAAGAAAAGCAAAATAAACAAAGAATTGTAGCATAAATATGAATAAAAATTAAAGTAAATTATCAAATACCTATGGAGGGAATATTATGTTCAAGAAAAAAATAGCAGTTTTATTATCAAGTACAATATTAGTAGGAAGTTTAGCAGTAGGATGTGGGTCAAGCTCGGAATCAAATGGAGATAAGATTACAATGTCAGGTTCAACTTCAGTAGGGCCAGTAGTAGAGATACTAGCACAAGATTTTCAAAGTAAGAATGAAGGTGTATCTATAGAAGTTCAGCAATTGGGATCTTCAGCAGGTATAAAAAATGCAATAGATGGAACATCTCAAATAGGTATGGCATCTAGAGATTTAAAGGATGAAGAAAAGCAAGCAGGATTAAAGGAAACTGAAATAGCATTAGATGCTATAGCAGTAATTACTAATAAATCAAATGAAGTAAAAGATTTAAGTATTGAGCAAATAAAGGATATATACACAGGGAAGATAAATAACTGGAAAGAAGTTGGAGGAAAAGATGCTCCAATAGTAGTAGTATCAAGAGAAGATGGATCAGGAACTAGAGGGGCTTTTGAGGAAATAGTTGGATTTGAAGCAGATGAGTTAACTCAAGATGCACAAATAAGTGATGGATCAGGAAATATAAAATCTACAGTAGAAGGTAATGAAAATGCAATAGGATATATATCATCTTCATATGTTGATGATAAAGTAAAACAATTGACAGTAGAAGGACAAGAATTAACAGTAGAAAATGTTAAGGATAAGAAATATCCTCTAGCTAGACCATTTTTACTAGTTAGTAAAGAAGAAAATATTACTGAAAAAGGAAATGAATTTGTAGAGTTCATATTAAGTGAAGAAGGTCAGAAAATAGTAGAAGGTGAAGGGCTTATAAGCATAAAATAAATATCCTCATTATTTTAAGAAAAAAGGCACATATAGTTATGTGTCTTTTTTCTATTTTAATATGCTAAGTGATTGGAAATTATCTGATCTATGAAAATTTCTAATTTTAAATTGCCAAATTGAGTAACAGACGTATTCATAGTAAGTGTACTAATATATCATTGGTGAAATTAAGCAAATTTTTACATAAATTTAACGAAAATATAAAAAGTAAAATCTATGTTAAAAAAATGCCTTTTATTTTACTTCAAGTTAACGGAAATCTAATATGGATTTAACCTAGAAATAATACTATATGTGTGTAAGGAATAATAAAAAATAATGAATAAGAAATATATTGAGGATTTTTGAGGAGGATTTTTATGTTAGTTAAGTCTCGTATAGTAAGCATAGAACAAAGAGACAATAAAAATAGCAACAACAAGAATAAATATATAGCAGAGAAAATATCTAAGAACGTATTTATGATAAGTGCATTAATAGCAGTTGCAAGTTTACTTTTAATAATAGGATTTGTATTCTATAAAGGTTTAACACCATTTTTATTTAAAGATTATTCATTTATAGAATTTATAACTGGAAGTAAATGGATACCAAGTGCAGATAAATTTGGAATTTCATCAATGGTAGTTGCATCATTAATTGCAACGACAGGAGCTTTAATAATAGGAGTACCAGTAGGTATACTTACGGCAGTATTTATAGCTGAACTAGCTCCAAAAAAATTAGCTAAAATAATATCTCCAGCAGTTGAGCTATTAGCAGGTATACCATCAGTTTTATATGGAATATTTGGTTTAGCAGTTATAGTACCAGCAATACAAAACATATTTAATTTACCAAAAGGTCAAAGTTTATTGGCGGTGATAATAGTTTTAGCAATTATGATGTTACCTACTATTATATCGGTATCTGAAACAGCAATAAGAGCAGTACCAAAAGCATATAAAGAAGGTTCATTAGCATTAGGTGCATCGAATATAGAGACAATATTTAAAGTTGTATTACCAGCTGCAAAGTCAGGAATATTAGCAGCAGTTATACTTGGAATAGGTAGAGCATTAGGTGAAACTATGGCAGTAATACTTGTTGCAGGTAACTCTCCAGTAATGCCATCATCTCTAATGGATAGTGTAAGACCACTTACTACAAACATAGCGTTAGAGATGGGATATGCATTTGGGACACATCAAGAAATGTTGTTTGCAACAGGAGTTGTATTATTCACGTTTATATTAATCTTAAATATAGTGTTAAATAAAGTTTCGAATAAGGCGGTAGATTAGCATGAGAAAATTTAAAGAAAATATATTAAAAACATCAGTTTATTTATCTGCGGCATTTACAGTAACAACATTAATTGTGATAGTCGGATATATATTTATGCAAGGTATAAAAGGAATAAATCCATCATTCTTATTTAGTGATTATTCGCCAATGGGTGGTGGAGGAATACTACCGATGATAGTATCCACAGTTTATATGGTACTTTTATCAATAATAGTGGCAACGCCAATAGGTATATTATCAGCAATATATCTACAAGAGTATGCTAAAAAAGGAAGATTAGTAACAATAATAAGATTTGCGACTGAGAGTTTAGCAGGTATACCATCAATAATATATGGATTATTCGGGGGAATATTTTTTGTAGTTACCTTAGGAATGAAGTACTCAATACTTTCAGGGGCATTGACAGTAGCAATAATTATATTGCCAGTAATAATAAGAACAACAGAGGAATCTTTAAAGACAGTACCACAAAGTTATAGAGAAGCATCATTAGCTTTAGGTTCAACTAAGTTCCAAACCTTATATAAAGTAGTACTTCCCAGTGCAATACCAGGGATACTATCAGGAGTTATATTATCAGTGGGTCGTGTTATCGGAGAATCAGCGGCTATATTATTAACAGCAGGAACAGTTGCACAAATGCCAGGAACTATATTTGATAGTGCTAGAACATTAACAGTTCATGCATATTTACTTACAAAAGAAAAAGGAGATATACAAGGAGCAGCAGCTATAGGAATTGTGTTAATAATAATGGTACTAATATTAAATACATTAGCTAAAGTAGTGGCTAAGAAATTAAATAAAGCAAATTACTAAGAAATTTTACGAGGTGTAAAAGATGAGTTTAAATAATACAAAGATAAGTATAAAAAATTTAGATTTATATTATGGAAATAATCAAGCATTAAAGAAAATAAATATGAATATAGAAGAAAGGAAGGTTACTGCATTAATAGGTCCTTCTGGATGTGGTAAGTCAACATTTTTAAGAACTTTAAATAGAATGAATGATTTAATAGACAATGTCAGAATAGAAGGACAAATAGAGGTAGATGGAGAAGATATATATAAAAGTGAAGATGTAATAAAATTACGTACTAAGGTAGGAATGGTATTTCAAAAGCCAAACTTATTCCCAATGAGTATATATGATAATGTAGCCTATGGACCTCGTACACATGGAATAAAAGATAGAAAAGTTTTAGACAAGATCGTTGAAGAAAGCTTAAGAGGGGCAGCTATTTGGGATGAAGTAAAAGATAGATTAAAATCATCTGCACTAGGGCTATCTGGAGGTCAACAGCAACGTATATGTATAGCAAGAACAATAGCTATGAAACCAGAAGTAATACTTATGGATGAGCCCACATCAGCGCTAGATCCTATATCTACAGCAAAGGTAGAAGAGTTAATAGAGTCTTTAAAAGATGAATATACTATAGTAATAGTTACACATAATATGCAGCAAGCGGCACGTGTATCTGACCAAACAGCATTCTTCTTAACTGGAGAAGTAGTAGAGTTTAGTGACACAAAAACTATGTTTACAACTCCAACGGATAAGCGTACAGAAGATTATATAACAGGAAGATTTGGATAAAACTTATAAGAAAAGGAGTAAATATATGGTTGATACAAGTTTAGAGTTAAGTATAAACACACTTAAAAACTACACATTAGCAATGATAAAAAGGTGTAGGGAAGCAGTAGATAATTCTATTAACTCTATGATCAATAAAGACTTAGAGGGAGCAAAAAAAGTAATAAAAGAAGATGATGAGATAGATACTCTAAGAGAATATATAAGAGATAGAAGTATTGAACTTATAGCATTAAAACAACCAATGGCAAAAGATTTAAGATATATATATGCTCTAGGAAATATAGCACTTGATTTAGAACGAATAGGAGATTATGCAGTTAATATAGCACAAGAAACTTTAAAAATAGGTGATGAAGCCTATATAAAGGAATTAATTGATATACCAAAATCAGCTAAAATATGTACTGATATGCTTAATGATATTTATAAAGCTTTGGAAAATGAAGATGAAGACCTTTGCTATGATATAGCAAAAAGGGACGACAAGATAGATAATTTATACGAACAAATACACGTAGATTGCTTAGAAGTTATGAATAAGAATTCAACTACTATAAATCAGGGAGTAAGGCTTTTATTTGTAGGAAGGTACTTAGAAAGAATAGGTGATCACAGCACTAATGTATGTGAAAAAATAATATATGCTATAAAAGGTGAAATGGTTGAGATAGGATAAAGTAAAAGCTTTATCCTATTTATAATTTGAGATAATTTATGATTTAATTTACAAATAAGCTATAAATTAAAAATTTTAGAGATTAGTCAAATTAAGAATCAAGATAGATAAAGGAAGCAAAAAAATATATATAATTTTTATATGGGAATTTAAATAGTCCTAATTAAGGAAGATTCAGAAAATTTCAATAAATTAGAAGGTGTTGATATTATAGATATAGTGGAGTACTATTTAATTGAAAATGTTTTCAATTTCAAAGGGGGCTAATAAAAATGGGGAACAATGTTAAAGAAGTAATAGAAAAAGTTATCGATGATGTAAAAGCTAGAAATAATGGAGAACCAGAATTCCATCAAACAATAGAAGAAGTTTTACATTCATTAGAAGGTGTTTTAGAAAAACATCCAGAATACATAGATGCAAGTATATTAGAAAGAATAGTTGAACCAGAAAGACAAATAATGTTTAGAGTGCCTTGGGTTGATGACAATGGAAAAGTACATGTAAATAGAGGATTTAGAGTACAATTTAACAGTGCAATAGGACCATACAAAGGTGGACTTAGATTCCATCCATCTGTTAACTTAAGTATAATAAAATTCTTAGGATTTGAACAAATATTCAAAAATTCTTTAACTGGATTACCAATAGGAGGAGGAAAAGGTGGATCTGACTTCAACCCTAAAGGAAAATCTGATAATGAGATAATGAGATTCTGTCAAAGTTTTATGACTGAATTATATAGACACATAGGTAAAGATATAGACGTACCAGCTGGAGATATAGGAGTTGGAGCTAGAGAAATAGGATTCCTATTTGGACAATATAAGAGAATAAGAAATGCTTATGATGCTGGAGTATTAACTGGTAAAGGATTAACTTATGGAGGTTCTTTAGCTAGAAAAGAAGCTACTGGATTTGGAGTTGTATACTTTGTAAACGAAATGTTAAACTATCACAAAGATACATTTGAAGGCAAGAGAGTTGTTATATCAGGTTCAGGAAATGTTGCAATATATGCAGCTCAAAAGGCTATGGAACATGGAGCTAAAGTAATAGCTATGTGTGACTCTTCTGGATATATAGTAGATGAAAATGGTATAGATTTAAGTATAGTTAAGCAAATAAAAGAAGTAGAAAGAAAGAGAATAAAAGAATATGTAGCTAGAAAAGAAGGTGCTACATACGTTGAAGGTCAAAAAGGAATATGGACTGTTAAGTGTGATATAGCTATGCCTTGTGCTACTCAAAATGATATAAACTTAGAATCAGCTAAGATATTAGTTGAAAATGGAACTAAAGTAATTGGAGAAGGAGCTAACATGCCTTGTACAAATGAAGCTGTTGACTATTTCTTAGAAAAAGGATTATTAGTTGCTCCTGCTAAAGCTGCAAATGCTGGTGGAGTTGCTACTTCTGCTTTAGAAATGTCTCAAAATAGTATGAGATTATCTTGGACATTTGAAGAAGTTGAAGAAAAATTACAAGTAATAATGAAGAACATATTTGAAGCATCTAAAAATGCTGCTGAACAATATGGTCATGCTGGAAACTATGTTGTAGGTGCTAACATAGCTGGATTCTTAAAAGTTGCAGATGCTATGATGAGTCAAGGTGTAATATAAGTTAAACTTATATCGTTATAAATAATATAGATTTTTCAAATTCATTGAATAAAAAAGAGAGGTATCCTTTTGGATATCTCTTTTTTATTTGTAATAAAAATAAATCAATATTTCTCATGTTATAATATAAATCTAAAAAATAAACAAATAATAAGGATTAATTATAAACATGATTAATAAGAAATATATTATAAAGATAGGAGTTTAAAAAATATGGACATTTTAAAGAAAATTGCAGAGATATTAAATAAATTAGATTGTACTTGGGCTATAGGTAGTTCTATGATGCTAAAATTTAATGGATTAGTAAAAAATCCAAGGGATATAGATATATTAATAGAGGCAAAAGATTCACAAAAAATAAAAAAGGCTATGGATAATATAGGTCAAAGTCTAGATTTGCCATCTAAATATCCATTTAGAACTAAAGAGTTTTTTGGGTATAATATAGATGGAGTAGAAGTAGAATTTATGGGTGACTTTAGTATAGAGTTAGAAAATAAATCTATATACAAGTTTATACTAGATGAAAAGTCTATAAAGTATTTAACAAATTTAGATAAAGTAGTTATACCTATAACCACTCTAGAAGATTGGTTTGTAGCATATTTAGTTATGGGAGATCCTAAAGGAAGAGTACCTATTATAAAAAAATACTTAGTTAAAAATGGTATAAAACATGAAGAATTATTAAAAAGAAATTTAGAGCAGGACTTACCAAATGATATAAAAAATGAAATAATAGAATTATTAAATATAAATAAATAACAAATTGGAGGGAAAATTTTGAAATTAGAAAAAGTCGGCATGAGGACCTTTAAAACAGGATTAAGTGTAGCTGTTTGTGTTGTATTAGGTTCAATGATTGTCCAAAATCCATTTTACTCAACCATAGCATGTGTAGTATCAGTGCAAGATACAGTTAAAGGTTCGCTAAAAGCTGGATTTAACAGAGTAAAAGGTACGATACTTGGAGGTATAATAGGCTTTCTAATTGTGCTAATTAAGCCAGGAGATGCATTACTTTGTGGTCTTGGAGTAATTATTACAATATATCTATGCAATATGTTTAAACTCAATAAAGCAGTAGTTGTTGCATGTGTAACTTTTTTATCTATACATCTTGGAGTTATAAATTCTAGCCCCGCAGAGTATTCATTCTTTAGAGTGTTAGATACTTCAATAGGAGTAGTTGTAGGGGTATTTATTAATTATATATTAGCAAGACCAGACTATTTAGATACTACAAAAAATGATTTTCAATCTATAGAAAAATTAACAAAAGAATTTCTAGAACTTAAGATATTAAAAAAAGGAAGTTTTAATATAAAAGAACTAGAAAAAGAGATAAAGAAAGTAGAAGGCTCTTATTCTAAGTTGATAGATGAGCTAGATTATAGCAGAGATAATATAGATATAGAAAAAATAGAAGAAACAATAATTATATGTAGAGAGATATATTTCCATGTACAGTCAATAGAATTATTAGATAAAAAACTATACTTAAGCAAAGAAAATTATACAATTCTAAGAGATATCTATGAAATAGAAGAAATAGAATGGGATTTAGATGAAAGCAAAAGTCCTGTATTCAATTATCATCTAAGGAAGATAATAGAAGAAGCAGAAATACTTCATACTATTAATAGTAACAATCAATATAAATTATATTAAAACGATCTAGTGAATCTAGAGATTAATTTAATATATTCAAATTACAAATTTAATAAATAAAATTTAGTGCCTTCGTAAATATTACCTATATAGTATTTAAGGAGGCATTTTTCATGGAATCAATTAATTTAAATACGAAAATATTAGATACTTATAAAATGAAGCTTTTTAATGAGCTTATAAAAGCTATTTGGAGTGAGGAATTTGATGATATAGATAATATACCTAAAAAAGTGCTAGATAAAAGCGTATATAATGAATTTGGGGAAGAGGTCATATTAAATTTAATGAGAATAGTTATGGGGCTAGATCCAATAGATAAAATAGATGAAACAATAAAAGAAATGCTAAATAAAGCTATGTGCACAAAGGAAATAAGCACACCAATAATATCAGTAATCTCTCAAGTGTGCAATCATTGTGTTAACAAAGAAGATGGAAAGGAATGTTTAGTAAAAGAGAAGCATATTAATTGTAATAAGGACAATACATGTAATTCATGTGGAGGATGTATAAGAGAATGTAGCTTAGGGGCAATATCTGATAAGATTCAATTCATACCTATTTTAAAGTTACTAAAAGATAAAAAACATCCTGTGTACGCAACTGTAGCTCCATCATTTGTAGGACAACTTGGAAATGATGTAACTCCTGGTAAGCTAAGAAGTGCTCTTAAAAAAGTAGGTTTCAAAGACATGATAGAAGTAGCTTTAGCAGCAGATATACTTACTGTCAAAGAAAGTTATGATTATTGTAATCATATTAAAGAAAATAAAGAAGAATGTTTTATAACTAGTTGCTGTTGCCCGATTTGGATTAGTTTAATAAAGTCAAGTTACCCTGAAATTGTAGACAACATATCTAAGTCAGTATCTCCTATGATTGCCTGTGCAAGGATTATAAAGGTTTTAAACGAAGATGCTAAAGTAGTTTTTATTGGACCTTGCGTAGCCAAAAAGAAAGAAGCTATAGCAGAAGATATAAAAGGAGCAGTAGATTTTGTATTAACATTTAAAGAATTAGAGGAGATATTTAAGGCTTTGGATATAGAAGCGGATAAAGAAGTAGAAGAAAATAGAATAGAATCATCAGCTCTTGGAAGAATATATGCTCATGCAGGAGGGGTAAGTAAATCTATTGAAGAGTGTGTAAAAAAAATAAATCCGAAAGCTAATTTTAAAGCTATTACTTTTCAGGGAGCTAAAGACTGCAAAGCAGGGCTTGAAAAAGTTATAAATAAAGACATCGATGTAACTTTTGTTGAAGGTATGGGATGTATAGGTGGATGTGTAGGAGGGCCAAAGCGTATTTTAGAAACAGAAAAAGGTAAATCATTTGTACAAGAATATTCTAAAGAAACAAATATAAAAACTCCATTTGAAAATATAAATGTAATTCAATTTTTAGCAAAAATGGATATGAAAAAAATAGAAACACTAAGAAGTGAAGACAGGGAGAAATTGTTAGGATTATTTAACAGAGATATAAGATTATAAAGTAATAAACAAAGGGGATTAGGGGGATGAATATAAAAAAAAATTACAAAATTTTAGCTATAATTTTAGTAGCATTTATTGTATTAAGCATAGTTATTTTTAATATACCAAAGGAAGATGAGGATAGAAAATATACTTTATTAGAAAATTATATAGTAACGAGTACTTTAACTCAAACTATAAACGAAGCTACAACACAAAAAGAAAAAGGTCCTGTTTTATTACCACAGAAGATAGCATATATAACTATAGATGATGGTCCATCTAAATACACTAACTCGATATTAGACATATTAGAAAAAAATCAAGTTAAAGCAACTTTTTTTATGATAAATGATAATATGAAGAAACACCCAGATGAATTAAATAGAATGCAAAAAGAGGGGCATGGTATGGGATTTCATAGTGTAACTCATGATATACATAAGCTCTATGAAACACCACAAGCAACACTAAATGAATTTAAAACCTGCCAAGAAACTCTTTATAATATAACAGGAGATGTATCAAAATTAATAAGGCTGCCTTATGGAAGCAAGCCTTATATGCCTAAAGAATCTTATGATATATTAGTAGAAAATAATTATAAAATATGGGATTGGAATCTAGACACACTAGACTGGAAATCCACAACAGACAATATTTTAAGTAGTTTATTATATTATGGTAGAGATAAATCTAATTTAATAGTACTAATGCATGAAAAAGAACAAACTGTAGAAGCTTTAGATAACATTATAAGAGTATTAAAAGAAAGAGGTTATAAGATAGAACCAATAAGTGAAGATACACAAGATCGAAACTATTGGAAAGGAAATGTTCAAAGCTAATTAAAAAATCAAAGTAGTACATATATTATTATAAATAATTGACAATAATAATATTAATTGGATATAATTAAAGAATAAATAATAAGATAAAAACTATGATAAAGAGGAGTATGTAAATACTACTAAAAGAGATGAAGACTCATAGGCTGAAAGGTCTTCTTAGTATAGGTTTGCAGAAGGTAGCTTTGGAGTTTCTAAGCTGAACTAGCAGTAGGTTTAGACGGTGGGAATCGTTAAAATCCATAAAGAGCCCAAATTATTAAGTATCTGTATTATAGATTAGTGAAGTTATGATTAAGAGATGTAGCTAAGTAAATACGGAATATAACTCTTGAGAGATGAATGAGTTCAATTTGGGAATTAAGGTGGTAACGCGAGCTTTTCGTCCTTATAAGGATGAATGGCTCTTTTTTAATTTATACTATAAAATATATAAGTTTAAGACTTTTAATCAAAATAAAGTTATTAAGTTACTTGTATTATTAATAATTTTAGTAAGACAAATTTTTAATAAAAATAAAATTTTAAATAAAATGAGGAGGAAATGAAATTGGAAAACACTAATTTACCAAAAACGTATAATCCAAAAGATTTTGAATCAAGATTATATTCAAAGTGGATTGAAGATGGATTATTTAAATCTAAGCCAAATCCAAACAAGAAGCCTTTCACTATAATGCTTCCACCACCAAATATAACAGGACAATTACACATGGGGCATGCTCTTGACCATACTTTACAAGATATACTTATAAGATGGAAGAGAATGGACGGTTATGAAGCTTTATGGCAACCAGGAACTGACCATGCTTCTATAGCAACTGAAGTTAAAGTTGTTGAAAGAATAAGAGAACAAGAAGGAAAGTCTAAGTACGATTTAGGAAGAGAAGAATTCTTAAAGAGAGCTATGGATTGGAGAAATGAATTTGGTAGAAAAATAGTAGACCAAATGAAACAATTAGGAGACTCTTGTGATTGGGATAGAGAAAGATTCACAATGGATGAAGGATGTAACGAAGCTGTTATTGAGTTCTTCATTAAGTTATATGAAAAAGGTCAAATATACAGAGGAAACAGAATAATAAACTGGTGTCCAGATTGTAAAACAACTTTATCAGATGCAGAAGTTGAACATGAAGAACATGATGGAAAGTTCTATCATATAAAATACCCAATAGTTGGTAGTGACGAATTCTTAGAAATAGCTACTACTAGACCAGAAACAATGCTTGGAGATAGTGGTATAGCTGTAAATCCAGAAGATGAGAGATACACTCACTTAGTTGGAAAGAAAGCAATACTTCCACTAGTAAACAGAGAAATAATAATAGTTGCTGATGATTATGTTGATTTAGAGTTCGGTACTGGTGCAGTTAAGATGACTCCAGCTCATGACCCTAATGATTTTGAAGTTGGTCAAAGACACAACCTTGAAAAGATAAATGTAATGAACGAAGATGGAACAATGAATAAATTAGCTGGTAAGTATGAAGGCATGGACAGATATGAGTGTAGAAAGCAACTTATAGCTGATTTAGATGAAGCTGGATACTTAATAGCTATAAAAGATCATAACCACAATGTAGGTTCTTGCTATAGATGTCATACAGTAGTTGAGCCAAGATTATCAGACCAATGGTTTGTTAAGATGGATGAATTAGCAAAACCTGCTATAGATATATTAAAGAAACAAGAATTAAAGTTTGTACCAGATAAGTTTGACAAAACTTACTTACAATGGTTAGAAAATATAAGAGATTGGTGTATATCAAGACAATTATGGTGGGGTCACCAAATCCCAGCTTACTACTGTCAAGAGTGTGGAGAAGTAGTTGTTGCTAAAGAAATGCCTACTACTTGTCCTAAGTGTGGACATCATGAATTTAAGCAAGATGAAGACGTATTAGATACATGGTTCTCTTCAGCACTTTGGCCTTTCTCAACATTAGGTTGGCCACACAATACAGAAGAATTAAACTACTACTATCCAACAAGTGTACTTGTAACTGGATACGATATAATATTCTTCTGGGTTGTAAGAATGGCATTTGCAGGAATGTTCTGTATGGGAGAAACTCCATTTGAACATGTATTAATCCACGGACTTGTTAGAGACTCTGAAGGTAGAAAGATGAGTAAGTCTTTAGGAAACGGAATAGACCCATTAGAAGTAATAGACCAATACGGAGCTGATGCTTTAAGATTCATGTTAGCTACTGGAAACTCTCCAGGAAATGATATGAGATTCTATATGGAAAGAGTAGAAGCATCTAGAAATTTCGCAAATAAATTATGGAATGCATCAAGATTTGTATTCATGAACATAGATGAAGAGATAATGAATGGTGTAACTAGAGAATCAGTTGAAAGCTCTATGACTTTAGCTGATAAGTGGATAATATCAAGAGCTAACAATGTGGTTAAAGAAGTTAACGACAACATGGACAAGTTTGACCTTGGTATAGCTGCTCAAAAAATATACGACTTTGCGTGGTCTGAGTACTGTGACTGGTATATAGAAATAGTTAAGCCAAGATTATACTCTGACGATAAAGCTGCTAAACAAACAGCATTATATACATTAACATATGTATTAGAGAAGATATTAAAACTTCTTCATCCATATATGCCATTTATAACAGAAGAAATATACACTCATCTTCCAACAGTAGAAGGAAGTATAGTAGTGGCTCAGTGGCCTCATTACACTGAAGAAGACAACATGGCTAAAGAAGAAGAAATGATGAACTTAACAATGGATGGAATAAGAAACATAAGAAATGTAAGAGCTGAAATGAATGTTCCACCATCAAAGAAAGCTAAAGTTATAATAGTTCCAACAGCTGAAAAGAAAGAAGCTATGGAAGCTGGTAGAGATTACTTTGTAACATTAGCATCTGCATCAGTTGTTGAAATAGTAGACAATGAAGCTGGTATACCAGAAGATGCAGTAAGTGTTGTTATAGATGGAGTTAAAATATTTATACCACTTGATGAATTAGTAGACTTCACTAAAGAATTAGATAGATTAAATAAAGAAAAAGCTAAATTAGAAGGCGAAATAAAGAGAGTTAACGGAAAGCTTTCTAACCAAGGATTCTTAGCTAAAGCTCCAGAAAGCTTAGTTAATGAAGAAAAGGCTAAAAAAGAAAAATTCGAAGAAATGATGAAATCAGTTCTTGAAAGAATAGAAAATATAGAAGCTAAAATAAAATAGTTTATATAAAAAGAGCTACCTCTAAATAGAGATAGCTCTTTTATTATGTTATGAAAAATCTTTGAGATAAGTGGATAATTATAGTTTATAATATAAGTAAGAGAATTGAAATACTTATTTATATTAGGAGGTAGAAAAATGGCAAAAAATATATTAGGAAGAATGGCAGCCGATACATTAGGACTATCAGATATAGGAAAGATTATATCTCCTCAAGATTTTGATAAAGTTGATGGAGACGACTACATAATGCATGAAGATGGAGAAAAAATATACTTTGTTATAAAGTCAAAATCAGATGAATACGTATTTATTAATAGAGGCCTTTTACATGTAGATGGAGCAAATGCAGTTAGTAGGAAAAGGGTTGTAAAAAGACATGAATTTTACTATGAAAGAGTAGATGAAGTTACATTAGAAACTGCAGGTACAGTAGATTTAGATATAGAAATAAAGTTTAATTTCGGTAATGAAAGGTTTAGCATAGATGTAGATAAAAAACAACTAGAACAGTTAAAAGATTTATATAAAGCTCTAGTTGAAATAAGTATGATACAAGGCAGAAATTATACATCTGTAGAAGATGGTATAAATGGACTTAAGATGGCTAATGATGCAATATCAAGAAATCATCTAGAAGGAAATCCGGTAAATATAGTAGAAGACTTAGCTAAGTTTAACTTCAACTGGATGGAAAACTTAAGAAATACATATAACAATAAAGATTTTGGAGAAGTATTTGAAAAATATATAAATAACTAATAACTCATAGAATTTTATAAAAGTTATTGATGATTTATAGAGCATAGGTATACTACCTATGCTTTTATATTTATTAGATAAAGTACAATGTAAAATATTTTAAAGGATATTATTTCCGAAAAAAGGAATATATATAATCTATATATTTAAGATTGGAGAGAATGCTATGATATTGAAACTAGAAGATAAACATAGAAATATAGTCTTAGATTATGTAGTAAAGGAGCCTAGTAAAAATTTATTTATAATAGGAGATATTGAACAGCATGGGTTTAATAAAGATTTCCAAGAAGTATGGGGAAAGTTTGATGAAGATAACAATTTAAGAGGTATTTTATTAAGATACACAAATAATTTTATACCATATATTGAAAAACTAGATGAAGATGTATATGAATTTAAGGATATTATAAGAAAATATAAAGGCAAAAAAATAATATCAGGAAAAGATACTATAATAGAAAAATTTAAAGATGTATTGGAAGATTACGAAGAAAAAATTACATATTTTTGTGAATTAAAAGATGATAAAAAACTTTTAAAATGGGATGATACTATAAAACTAGGCATCGAAGAGGATGCACAAAGGATATATGATTTATTAAGTACAATAGAGGAATTTTCTGTAGAATATAGTGTTGATACAATAAGAAGTAGAATAAAAGATAATAGCACAGTATCTTATTATATAGAAAATGACAACAAAGAAATAATAACTATATCACAAATAACGGCAGAGAATAGTAAATCTGCTATGGTTGTAGGGGTAGCAACTAAAAAAGAATATAGAGAACAAGGATATATGGGTAAATGTTTATCTAAACTATGTAGTGATTTACTTAAACGCAATAAGACATTATGTCTATTTTATGATAATCCAAAAGCGGGAAGAGTATATCGTAGGATAGGATTTAAAGAGATTGGAATATGGACTATGTTAGTAGAAAAATAATTTATTATTATGATGTAATTAAATATCATATTATAAACTAAATTAGTAAAAAATATACTATAATAAAAAGTAGATAAATAATAACAAAAGAGAAATGACTAAGGGGGATAATAAATGAACTACCAAGAATCATTACATTACATAGAAGAAACTCACAAGTTTGGTGTAAGGTTAGGACTAGATAATATATCTAAACTATTAGAACTATTAGGAAATCCACAAGATAAGATAAATATAATACATGTGGCAGGAACTAATGGAAAGGGTTCAACTTGTTCTTTTATAACAAGTATATTAAAGGAAGCTGGATACAAAGTTGGATTATATACATCACCATTTTTAGAGACTTTCACAGAGAGAATAAGAGTAAATGGAGAAAATATACCAGAAGATGATGTAGCTAGAATAGTTACCTTAATAAAAGAAAAAATAGAATATATGGTGGCAAATGGATATTCATATCCTACAGAATTTGAAATAGTAACTGCCATGGCATTTTATTATTATTGTGAACAAAATGTAGATTTTGTAGCGCTAGAAGTTGGATTGGGTGGAAGATATGATGCTACTAATGTTATAAGCAAATCAGAAGTAAGTGTAATAACATCTATAAGCTTAGATCATGTAGGTATATTAGGAGATACAGTTGCTAAAATAGCCTATGAAAAAGGTGGAATAATAAAAGAAAATGGAGTAGCTATAGTATACGATCAAAGTGATGAAGTAAAAGATGTTATAAAAAATATATGTAAAGAGAAAAATGCTAAATATATAGAAGTTACATTTGATAGTATGAAAATTAAAAAATCAGATATAAATTCTCAAGTATATAGCTGTAAGGTTATGAATAAAACATATGAAGACTTAGAAATAAAGTTAATAGGAGAACATCAAGTTAATAATTCCATGTTAGCTTTAAGTGTGGTAGAGTACTTAAAAGAAGCTAAAAATTTAGATATAAATGAAGAAGATATTAGAATAGGTCTATTAAATACAAAGTGGCCAGGTAGAATAGAAAAGTTAATGGAAGATCCTATATTTATAATTGATGGAGCACACAATGAAGATGGAGCAAGTTCTTTGGCTAAATCTATAAGTGAAAATTTTGGAGACAAAAAAGGAACTCTTTTAATAGGAATGTTAGAGGATAAAGATATAGATAGTGTGTTAAAAATAATTATGCCTTATTTTGATAAGGTAATAACAACAACTCCAGATAATCCAAGAGCTATAAGCTGTGAAGCTTTAAAAGAAAAAATATCTAAATATGTGGACGATGTAATTTCAATAGAAAACATAGAAGAAGCTGTCAATTATACACTAAGAAACTCTAAAAAAGAAGATATAATAATAAGTGCAGGATCTTTATATATGATAGGAGCAGTTAGAACAATAGTAAATAATACATTAGAGTTAGCAGAGTAGTATAAAACAAAGTGCTTTAAAATAGTAACAATGGCTATTTTAAGGCACTTTTTAAATTTAAAAACAATTATAAAATAGTTTATCAATATATTATTTAAATGAACTAAAAATTTATAAAATATATTTTATATAAATAAAAAAGAGTATCAAATAAGGTAAAATACCTAAAGATACTCATAAATAAATATTATAGAGATTGGCGTATAGCCTTAGATAATTGGTCTGGGCAAGAAGTAGTTTTTCCACCACAAGGTATATTAGCTAACTTATCAGCTACTTCAAATGCATTTTGCCCAATTACTAATTGCTTAAGTCCTATTAAATTACCTGGACATCCACCTACAAACTCAACATTAGTTATAACATTGTTATCATCTACTTCAAAATTCATTTCTCTACAACAAACGCCACTTGGCTTAAATGTTACTTTCATAATAAAACCCCTAACTTAATATATTATTTTCAATCCTATCATATCAAATATATATTTAATATTGCAATACTAAAAGATAGTAATAATATATAGATACAAAAGAATATACTATTATAGTATATGTATGAATAATAAAGGGGGCTAAAGTTTGAAGCTATACATTTCAAATTATCTATCGAATAGCATAAGTATATTAGATTATAAAGATTTTAAAACTGAAGAAATACTATTAGATGATGGGACTTATCCGCATCATTTTTGCATAAATAAAAAGCAGAAATTAATGTATTTACCCAGTTCAATTAATGGAATAATGTATATACTAGACCTGGAACTAAAGAAAATAATAGATAGTATGTCTATAGGTGGTAACTTAAGTCAGATAGGTATATCTAAAGGAGAGCTTTATATATCTAATGAAGATTCTAATAGTATTTACATAATAAATGAACATACGCTAGAGCCAGTAGGTATAATTAGTGTAGGAGAAACACCGCATGGATTTGATTTTAATGAAAAAGAAAATAAATTATATGTACCTTGTAAAAATTCTATATACTGTATAGATACCTTAAGCAAATGTATAGATAGGGAGATTAAGATAGACTTCAAAGCATGGCATATAAAGGTAGATACTAAAAAAAATGAAGTATATGTATCTACATTAGATGGAAGTGTAATAGTACTAGATGGATTTAATATGAAGATAAAGCATACAATAAATCAGTTTTTGATACCAGTAGAAATATGCTTTAACTATAGTAAAAGTGAGGTATATATAGCTGATTTAGGACATAAAAAAGTAGTAATATTAGATTATAATAACTTAGAAATTAAAGGTGAAATTAAGATAAATGGGAATCCACAAGGTTTAGCTATTTCTAGAAATGAAGAATTATTATTTGTATCTGATACTCAAAATAACTCTATAAAAGTATATAATGCAATAAATCACATGTTTATAAATGAAATTAAAACAGGAAAAGAGCCTACAACAATAATATGTTTATAGGCTTAGTGGTTATCACGTATAAGTAAATCTATAACTTCTGCATACATATATGATGCATTTTTCTTCCAATTGTTACAAATAAGCTTGGCCTGTTTCTCTGATGAAACATTTAAGTTTAAATCTATTAAGTTAGATTGATTTTCAATAACTCTCAAGTTAACAATAAATTCATGATCACTTTGTTTTACAAAGCTTGATTTTACTTGTGTATCAGATAACAGATTCTCTTTATTATTTATTATATACTCGTCTATTTTTTTAGCTGTATCTTCAGGTATTCTAGATAAGAAGTACTCTAATATTTCTAACCCTTTTTGAGTAAGAGAGTAATATTCTTTACCAGAATCCTCATAAGTAACTAAAAATTTAGATTCCATAAGTTGACTTAAAAACTGTTGAAGAGAAAAATAATTCATAGTCTCAGTTTCTAAGATAACTTGAGTAATTTGAGAATTAGTTAAATCCATATTAATTTTATTTAAAATATATAAAATTAAAAGCTTGTGAGAAGCTAATTCTTCAGATGAGTTTTCAAACATTGTACCATCCTCCGTAAACTATTTCTATATAATATATTAAACCAAAATATACAAAAATAAAAGTAGAATTTGAATATATTCAATAAATAAAATATCTTTTTTTATTCGTAAAAATATAAGAGACTACCATTTAGGTAGCCTCTTATCACTTAGATGTCAGAATTTACTATACTATTTACCTGCCATTTGGTTTTCAGCCATTTCAACTAATTTTTTAGTCATATAGCCACCAACATAACCGTTTTGTCTAGCTGTTAAGTTACCTTTGTCTATTGTGTCATAGTTAGCTAATCCTATTTCATTAGCTATCTCTAACTTCATTTGATTTAATGCAGCCTTAGCTTCTGGAACAGCTTTTCTGTTGTTGTTTGCCATAGTAAATTTCCTCCTTAGATGTTGTGTACAATACATATTGTATTGTTGATACTAATTTACCCTGGAATCAAATTTTATATACGTTTTTTTAAAAATTATTTGTGCTTTGTATCAATTTTTATTGTTTGAACTTTGTATCAATTTTTATTTTTTTATCTTTACGTACACCTTCTTCAATTCCATGTGCTTCTCTTAGATAGTGTCTACCTTCAAGTTTAAATGTCTTTCTAGCTGTTTCAACTTGATGACCTTTAATATTACCAAAAGAACTTTTTATAATTGACATAATAGCACCACCTTATATTAGTATTAACTTTAATTTGCCCAAATAATAAATTTAGTTTAATAGTAATTTTTTGAAAAAAATAAAAATAAGTTTTAAATATAGGACAACAAAAAGGAGGTGTAAATATGAAGTATAAGTCTAAAAAAATAAAATATTTTAGATCTAGTACTTTCTTTTTAGGAGTAACAATAGTTTTTATAATAGCTTTAATAGGTGGAATTAGATATGTATGTTATGAAAAAGAAGTAGCTAGTATGCCAATACATAGTGTTGATACAAATGATAAAGAAATAGCTTTAACCTTTGATGTAGCATGGGGAAAAAATAATATAGATGAAATTTTACAAGTTTTAGAAAAACATAATGTAAAATCTACGTTTTTTTTGCTGGGCAGTTGGATAGAAGATAATAAGGAATTAGTTGAAAAAATACATAATGCAGGTCATGAAATAGGAAATCATTCTAATACACATGCAAGTTTTAAAAATTTATCAAAAGAATCAAAAGTTCAAGAAATTAAGTTAGTATCAGAAAAAATATATGATATAACAGGAGAAAAAACAAGTTTATTTAGACCTCCATTTGGTGATACAGATAAAGAAACTTTAGAGGTGAGCAATTCATTAGATCATCAAACCATTAAATGGAGCCTAGATTCTATGGATTGGAAGGGATTTGGTGCAAATCATGTTATTGATAGAGTAATGAAAAATTCTGAACCAGGATCTATAGTATTATTTCATTCAAATGTAAGTAATGTGGAAAATTACATAGACACTATAATACTTAATTTAAAGAAAGATGGATATAAAATAGTTCCTGTATCAGAAATAACATACAAAGAAAATTTCAAAGTGGATAGTAATGGAGTTCAAAAGCTACAGAATAAGTAGTAATAAAAGTAAGAATTTATAAATATATTTATTATATAAAAGATAAAATATACAATTAACAAATTGTGGGGGGATAAAGATGGTAACAGTTAAAGAAGAAACGAATGTAGTGAATTTAAGAGGGGAACTGAGTGAAAACTTAGAATTCAGTCATGAAATATTTGGAGAGAAGTTTTATAACACTACTATTAAAATAAATAGACTTAGTGATTCTTATGATATACTTCCTATTACAGTTTCAGAAAGACTTTTAGAAGATATAAAAATAGAGGAAGGGAATTTATGTAGTATATTGGGGCAGTTAAGGTCTTATAATAAAAATATTGATAATAGAAATAGACTAGTTTTAACTGTTTTTGTTAGAGAAATAAAGACGATAGAAGAGGAAAATAAAGATCCAAACAGTATATTTTTAGATGGTTACATATGTAAAGAGCCCGTTTATAGAAAGACTCCATTAGGGAGAGAGATAACAGATTTATTAGTAGCAATAAATAGACCATACAATAAATCAGACTATATACCATCAATAGTTTGGGGAAGAAATGCAAAATTTGCTAAAGGGTTAAAGGTTGGAGATAGAATACAAATGTGGGGAAGAGTTCAAAGTAGAGAGTATGAAAAAAAAGGTGAAGATGGAAATAGTATAAAGAAAGTTGCTTATGAAGTTTCTATATCGAAAATAAAAAAGATGAGTGAAAATAATAATGAATAGGGTTTCATAAAAAAACTAAAAATTTACTAGTTGAATAGTTGCTCCTTATTTATTATAATTTATTCTATGATGTTAGTTATAAATGCAGAAAGTAAAGAGGGGGAGCACTGTGAAAAGCGTATTATATCATGATTACGACCCTAGTATTAGTTTGACAGATAACTCTGATGATATAACTTGTTTTTTAGATACGATAAAGTATAATGTAGGCAATCATATACTACTTGTAGGAAAAATAGGTGACCTAGGGAAAAGATTAAGAAGGCTAGGAGTATATGTAACAATACTTGAGAATAGCCCTTATGAAGACGTATGTTATTCCTTAATACACAACGGAAACTGTAATGTTATAAAAGGAACACTTGAACTATTGCCTTTTGAAGATAGACATTTTGACAAAGTTATAATATTAGATCACTTTAATAACACTGGAAATTTCGAGCAAGCATCTAAAGAAATTAACAGAGTACTAAAGATCAATGGTGAGTTAATATTAGAAGATTTAAATTTAAAAAATATTAAAGTTAAGTTAAAAAATCTAAAGCATAAACTGTGCGGAGAAAATATCAAGTACCATTATCCAAATGATGTTGCAAAGTTATTTTCAACTTTAGATTTTGAAGGTAATGTTAAAGAAGTAGAAAATGAAAGATACATTTATATAGGAAAAAGAAAATAGAGATTTTACTAATATATATAAAGACTAGGTTAGCCTGGTCTTTTATATATTAAACTAAAAATAGGAGCCATATAGTTATGAGTATAAATTATCAATTAATAATAGTAGTAATGATGTTTGTTATATTAATATCTATACAATTTACGCTAAATAAAATATATTTAGTATTAAAGGATATAAAAGAAATACTTAATTTAAAAAGATTAAGAAAGGATTAATATGGCAAACTTAAAATACATAAGAGAAGATATTCAAAATATAGCAGAAGCAATAGTAGCTGTTTTAGGTATAGATGTAACCATAGTAGATGATGACTTAACTAGAGTTGCAGGTACAGGTATATATTTAGAAAAAATAGGAGAAAAAATAAGTGGATACTCTGCTTTTAATAAATGTCTAATAGAACAGATAGAAATAATAATAGATGATCCAAGTTGTAATGATATATGTAATGAATGCTCCAATAGTGGAGATTGTAAAGAGTTTGCAGAGGTTTGTTGCCCTATAATAAGCGAAGGAGTAACCTATGGGGTTATAGGCCTTATAGCTTTTACAGAGGAACAAGCTAAAGTTATAAAAAATAATAAAGATGTATTAATGAATTTTTTAGGTAAAATGGCTGATTTAATATCTAATAAAATTAAAGCTCAAGTAAAAGCTTATGAGTTAGAATTAGAAAAGAAAAAGCTAGAGACTTTAGTAAATGGTATAGATAAGGCTATAGTATCTATTGATGTAGATGGAAATATAGATAAATATAATTTAAAATTTAAGAAAGTATTCAATTTAGAAAATAATATAAATGGTAAAAATATATTTAAGCTTTTAGAGTTCATAAAAAAACCATCAAGAGATAATTTTAAAAAAGAAAAATCACATAGTTTTAACTATAAATTGGATGGATATGAATTAAAAGGAATATACAATATAAATGAAATTATTTTAAAGAAAGAATTAAAAGGATATGTTATAGACTTTATAGATAACAAAGATGCTATTAAAAACTACAATAAAATAAATAAAGATTATAGTATAACATTAGAAAATATAATAGGAAATAGTAGCATTATAAATAGTGTTAAAAAGGAAGCGCTAATAGCTTCTAAGTCCACTTCTACAGTACTAATTACAGGAGAAAGTGGTACTGGTAAAGAGTTATTTGCAAGAGCTATACATAACCATAGTAATAGATGTGAAAATCCATTTGTAGCTGTAAATTGTGCAGCCATACCAGATAATTTACTAGAAAGTGAATTATTTGGTTATGAAGAAGGAGCTTTTACAGGAGCAAAAAAGGGTGGTAAATTAGGTAAGTTTGAAATAGCTAATAAGGGTACTATATTCCTAGATGAAATAGGAGATATGAGCTTGCATCTACAAGCAAAATTACTTAGGGTATTACAAGAAAAAGAGCTAAATAAAATTGGAGCAAAATCAAATAAATTTATAGATGTAAGGATAATAGCAGCTACCAATAAAGATTTAGAAAAAATGGTATTAAAGGGAACTTTTAGAGAAGATTTATATTATAGGCTTAATGTAATACCTATATCACTTCCAAATTTAAGACAAAGAAAAGATGATATACCAGATTTAATAGATTTTATGATAAAAGAATATTCTAGAAAGTTAGAAAAGCATGTAACTGGTATTGACAAAAATGTGCTAGATGTAATGTTAGAATATAAA
This sequence comes from Romboutsia sp. 1001216sp1, assembly GCF_039841805.1. Classification (NCBI taxonomy): domain Bacteria; kingdom Bacillati; phylum Bacillota; class Clostridia; order Peptostreptococcales; family Peptostreptococcaceae; genus Romboutsia; species Romboutsia sp. 1001216sp1. Next base: position 206,904 of record NZ_JBDPHA010000003.1, on the reverse strand, counting down.
TGGCCAGGAAATATAAGAGAGCTTCAAAATATAATAGAGTATGGCGTGAATATGTCTATAGGAGAAATTATAACATTAGATGTAATACCTAATAAATTAAAAAATGTAGAGTTAGAAGAAGTATTAGTTCAAAATGATAAGATAAGAACTTTAGAAGAATTAGAAAAAGCAGAAATCATTAAAGCATTACATAAATATAAAGATTATAAAAAAGACAAAGAGCTAGTAGCAAAATCATTAGGTATATCTAGAGCTACTCTATATAGAAAACTAGAGAAATATAAAATTATCTCAAAATGAGAAAAAATCTCATTTTGAGATTTTTTTTACTCAAATTGAGATAAAAATATAAATTTATACACAAAATTAATATTTAAATGCAGATTTAGAAAAAAACTAAAAAAATAATAATCTTAATTATAATGTAGAAAAATGATGACAAATGCGTACATATAAGCATTTTACGGAAACGTTTTAACTAGATAAATTAAATAATAGAAAAATAATAATTAATTTAAAAAGTTGGCACATATATTGCTATATATAAAAGTATAAACTTAATTTATGTGGGAGGAAATGTTATGAAGGATGTAAGAAATCAAATAGTTAATATATTAAAGGCAGAAGTAAAGCCAGCTCTAGGATGTACAGAGCCAGTTGCAGTTGCATTAGCTTGTGCTAAAGCAAAAGAATTATTAGGGGAAGAAATAGTTAAGCATAACGTATTAGTTAGCCCAAACGTATATAAGAACGGAATGTGTGTAGGAATACCAGGAACAGAAAGATTAGGATTAAAAATATCAGTAGCTTTAGGATTTATAGGTGGACACTCTGAAAATGGATTAAGAGTATTAGAAACTTTAACTGAGGAAGAAGTTAAAAAGGCAGAAGAGTATATGGATACTCATCCAATATCAATATCACCAGCGGATACAAAGGAAAAGGTATATATAGAAGTAAACTTAGAAGGAAAAACTAGAACTTCAAGGGTTATTATAAGAACTAAGCATGATAACTTTGTTTACTTAGAAGAAAATGGAAATGTTTTATTAAATGAAGAAGGGTTAGAAGAAATAGCAGTTACAACAGAAAAAGAAGAAAACATAATGGACACTATAACTATAGAAGAATTAGTTAAAAATGTAGAAGCATTAGATCTTAAAGACATAGAATTCTTATTAGAAGGAATAGCTATGAATGAAGAAATAGCTAACTATGGATTAAATCAAAAAGTAGGTATAGGTGTTGGATACGGAATAAAGAAATCTATGGAAGATGGATTACTTGGAGACGACTTAATGAACCAAGCTATGATGATAACAGCAGCTGCATCAGATGCTAGAATGGCAGGAGTTAAAATGCCAGTTATGAGTTCAAATGGTAGTGGAAATCACGGTTTAACTGCTATACTTCCAATAGTAGCATACAACAAGAAATTCCCTCAATCAGATGAAAGATTAGCAAAAGCTTTAGCTATATCTCACTTAGTTACAGCATACATTAAAAATTACACAGGAAGATTATCAGCAGTATGTGGATGTGGAGTTGCTGCATCAACAGGAGCTACAGCAGGTTTATCTTGGTTAATGAGCGGAGATGAAAGACAAATAGAAGGTGCTATAGAAAATATGGTAGCTAACTTAAGTGGTATGATATGTGATGGTGCAAAAGCAGGTTGTGCATTAAAATTAGCATCAGCAGCATCAGCAGCAGTACAAAGTGCTATAATAGCTAAACAACAATGTTTCGTACCACCAATGAATGGTATAGTTGGAGCTAAAGTAGAACAAAGTATACAAAACCTAGGAAGAGTAAGTGATAAAGGTATGTCTGTTACAGATGAGGTTATAATAAATGTAATGGATGATATGAACAAGGTTAAGTAATTCTCCTTGCAAAAACATCTAATCTCCTATAAAATTGAAAGTATCATTTATACATAATGGAGGATTTATTATGAATATCGAAACTAAAAAGTGGGAAGTTTTATGTTCTGAAGAACAAATTGCTACTAGACTTAAGGAATTAGGTGCACAAATATCTAAAGAGTATGAAGGAAAGAATCTTTTAGTAGTATCTTTATTAAAAGGAAGCTTTATCTTCTGTGCTGACTTAGTAAGAAACATAACTGTTCCAGTTAAAATAGAGTTTATGACAACTTCAAGCTATGGTCACGGAGAACAAAGTAGTGGGAACGTAAAGGTTGTATCAGATGTAAATTCTAGTTTAGAAGGATATGATGTATTAATAGTAGATGATATAACAGATACAGCATTAACTATGCATCATGTTATGAATCATTTAAAAACTAAAAATCCAGCAAGCGTAAAATGCTGTGTATTACTTGATAAGCCAAGTAGAAGAAAAGTTGAATTAGTTCCAGATTACTGTGGATTTGAAATAGAAGACAAGTTTGTTGTTGGATATGGATTAAACTATGGTGATTATTACAGAAACGTACCATACGTATTCAATGTTACAAATGAAGATAGATAAATAAAAAGTTGCTCTTAGGAGCAACTTTTTATTTACAAAGATTTTGTAATTTATATAAACTATATAAGTAAACTAAGCTAATATATATTTATACACATATCAACTGTAAAAATGGTTGAAAAGTGGATAACTTCAAAATGAAAATGGTTGCAGGAGGATTAAGTATGGGGATAAAAATGATACATCATATATGCATTCAAACAGAAAAATATAAGGAATCATTAGATTTTTACACAAGAATACTGGGATTTGAAGTAGTTCAAGAGAGTAAAAATTTCCACAACAGAGAATATAATACGTGGATAAAACAAGGTACCTTTATGATAGAACTTCAGACGCCTAAAGCTGGGGATAAGTTTAAAAAGTGGACATCTTTAAATGAAGGCCCAGTGCATATGGGATTTATTGTGGATAATGTGGAAGAAGAGTATAAAAGGATAAAATCGCTAGGATATACTAATTTTAAAGTTAAAAATGGAGAAATTGTATATAAAGTAGAAGGTGAAAGTTTATTTAAAATAAAAGCACCAGAAGGAACAGAAATAGAAATTAGAGATACTGATATAGCTTAGTATCAAAAACACCCTTCTATTAATATGATATTAGTATGAAAGTATTATAATTAATGGGGGGATTTTTTTGAGAAATTTCAATGAGAAATATTCATTGGTTAGAGTATTACATGCTTTGGTAAGCGGAGAAGAATTAGATGTATATATAGATGGATTTCCTTTTTATATGGATGTAAGATTTGCTCAATTTACACCATATATATATGTACCAGAAGGAAATCATATATTTAGCGTTTATTTAAAAGATGAAAGGGATAGTCCTTTGAGTGAGGTTAGTATCGATGTAAAAAATGATGAGCTTATAACAGCAGCTATTATAGAAAAAAATGATAAAGTAGATATACTTCCTATACCAGAGAAAATGGGAGTTCCAGAAGATAATACATCGAAGATTAAGTTTGTACACTTAGTTCCAGAAGCACCAAATGTTAATATACTAATGGGTGGAGAAGAAATATTTAATAATGTAGGTTATACAGATTATACAGAGTATGAAAATGTGCCAATAGGAGAGTATAAGATGGATATAGAATTGACGGAAAATAAAAAAACAGTTTTAAGCAACTTAGTAAATATAAATCCAAATAGAATATATACATTTTATGTTATTGGGATATCGCCTAATATAGATATGATTCAGACATTAGATGGAGCAACTTTCTTACAGTGATAGATATAAACTATAAAAATTTGTTATTATTAAAAGTATAGATAAATTTATCTATACTTTTTTACGCTTAAGGAAATTATCATACTTCAAAAACTATAGATAACTATTGTAGCTAAGCAATACCAATTAGTTTAGTAAGCGCAAAAAAGACAATTTGAAGCGCTTCGCGATACGTCGCTCAAGCAACGGATGAAGTGTAGCGCCCACGTAGTGGCTTAAGCGAAGCGAATTTTTTATGTTCAAAGTTATATTTATGTGGTATATAATATAATTAGTTTAATTAGGAGTATAAATACTATGAAGAAAGCAAGGATTTTAATAAATATAGTCTTAATAATAGCATTATTATTTGGAAGTTATAAGGTTATAAGCAAGGTTTTAGACTATAAAAAAGCAGATAGAGTATATGATAATATAAAGAAAATAAAAGAAACAAGAGAAAAACAATTTGTATCAAGTGCACAAAGTAATAATAATTATAAAGTAGGCAATAGTGAGGTAGATGATAATAAAGAGGTTAAACAAAATAGTCCTTATAATAAGACTACTTTAGATTTATCTGATATAAATAAAGATTATAGAGGTTGGATAGACATTGATGGAACTAATATAGATTACCCAGTTCTTCAAGCTAAAGATAATAGCTATTATCTTAAAAAGGATATAAATAAAAATTATTTACCATCAGGTTCTATATTTTTAGACTATAGAAATAACAGATTTGAGGATAGTAATACAGTTATTTATGGTCACTATATGAGAAATAATACAATGTTTGGTGAGTTGAAGAAATTTAAAGATAAAAAATTCTTTGATAAAAATAATAAAATATACATAGAAACGCCAGATGGACAAAAATTAGAATATAAAATTTTCTCAGTTTATACAACTGATGCAAATTATAATTACATACAGACTTCTTTTAATTCTAAAAGTGATTATAAACAATTTCTTAATAAAATAAAAAACAAGTCTTTATATAACACTAATGTAGAAGTAAGTGAAAATGATAAAATACTAACTTTATCTACTTGTAGCTATGAATTTGAAAATGCGAGAACTGTAATTCATGCCAAATTAGTAAATTAAAAGGCTCAAATTAATATTTATTAATTTGAGCCTTTTATATTTAGTCCAAATCTCTAAGACCGTCCATTAACTTAGTTTTATCAGCTGTTTTTTCGTCTTTTATTTTTATGACTTTTGCAGGAGAGCCAGCAACTACCTCTCCTTCTAACACGTCATGGGTAACAACTGAACCTGCTGCCACAATAGCGCCCTTTTTTACTGTTACACCTTCAAGTATCACAGCATTTGCTCCTATTAAAACATCATCCTCAATTATAACAGGAGAAGCAGAAGGTGGCTCTAAAACGCCAGCAATAACCGCTCCGGCACCTACATGAACATTTTTTCCGATTATACCTCTTGCTCCTATAACTGCGTTCATGTCAATCATGGCATTATCACCAATAACAGCTCCAATATTTATAACAGCTCCCATCATGATAACCGCATTTTTACCTATAGTAGCCATATCTCTTATTATAGCTCCAGGCTCTATACGAGCATGTTCATGAAGGTAGTTGTATATAGGTATAGCAGAGTTTCTTCTATCATACTCAATATATATATCGTTTATAAGATTTTCCTTACCTTTTAAAAAGCTATTTATTACCTCATAGTCACCAATAAGTATATAAGAACCATTAGAACCAAATACCTTAAATTCCTTAGCTTCTTTGAAGCTGATAAGATTAGTATTTATATAAACCTTAACAGGTGTTATTTTTTTTGATTCTTTTATATATTTGGCTATTTCATAAGCATCGTTTAAATTTATCATTAGTTACCTCCATAGATTAACTTAGTAAATTATCCATATTATAATACCCAGGACTTTGGTTAACTAAAAATTTAGCAGCAGTTATAGAGCCTTTAGCAAAGATATCCTTAGATTGAGCTATATGTTTTAACTCTACAACTTCATCATGACCTGCATATATGACATTATGCTCACCAACAATAGTCCCACCTCTAATAGCGTGTATTCCTATTTCATTTTCACTTCTTTTCGCCTCGCGGCCATATCTTCCATAATTATATTCAATACTAGGTAGTACATCTTTTATTGCATTAGCAATCATAATAGCAGTACCACTTGGTGCATCAACTTTTTTATTATGATGTTTTTCTATTACTTCAATATCAAAACCATTTAACACTTTAGTAGCTTCTCTTACTAATTTTAATAAAACATTAACTCCTAAGGACATATTAGAAGAGTGGAAAATAGGAATTATATTAGAGGCATCTTTTATTTTATTTAACTCTTCTTCATTATATCCAGTAGTAGCAATAACCAAAGGGGTTTTAGTATTTAAAGCATAAGATAAAACATTATCTAAAGCTAAGTGATGAGAAAAATCTATTATTACATCACCTTTTTTAGAAATATCAGACATAGTAGAGAAAACGTTAAAAGATGTTTTTTCTTTTTGGCTAGGAGATACTCCACAAACTAATTCTAAATCAGGATCTTGTTCTATACATTTAGTTAAAACTCTACCCATTTTTCCAAAGCATCCATTAACTATAACTTTTAGCATGATTTTTCTCCTAATGATAATCCTTGATTTTTTAATTCTTGTTTTAAAACTTCTAAGTTTTTATCTTCCATTTCAGCTAGAGGTAGTCTTAAATTTCCAACATTAAATCCAAGTAAATTCATAGCAGTTTTAACAGGTATAGGATTAACTTCTATAAATAAAGCATCTATTAAAGGCTTTAATTTAAGTTGTAATTCTCTAGATCCTTTTATATCTCCTTCTAAGAATTTATAAACTAAATCATGAGTTTCTTTAGGACAAACATTAGCAAGAACAGATATTACTCCATGACCTCCAACTGATAATAATTGAATTATACTATCATCATTTCCTGAATAAATAGCAAAGTCATCTGGAACTAATCTAGCTATTTCTCCAACTTGAGATAAATCTCCACTAGCTTCTTTTATAGCAACTATATTATCTATTTTAGCAAGTTCTGCTACTAAGCTAGGTTTCATATTCATAGATGTTCTTCCCGGAACATTGTACATAATTATAGGAAGATTTACGCTTTTAGCTATAGTTTCAAAATGAAGCTTAAGACCATTTTGGTTAGCTTTATTGTAGTAAGGTGTTATAACTAATAATCCATCAGCTCCAAGTCTTTCAGCTTCTTGACTTAAATAAATAGAATGTGCAGTGTTATTTGAGCCAGTTCCAGCTATAACAGGTATTCTTTTATTAACTTTATCAACAGTATATTTTATAACAGCAAGCTGTTCTTCATCGCTCATAGTAGTGGATTCCCCTGTAGTTCCACAAACAAGTATTGCATCAGTATTATTCTCTATGTGATATTCAATTAATTTTCCAAGAGTCTCAAAATCTACACCATTTTCATCAAAAGGTGTAACTAAAGCAACTGCAGAACCTTTAAATAACATATACAAAACCCCTTTATATAAGAATTTACCTAATTAGGTATTAAAGTATTAAACTAAATCACAAGCAACTAATAATTCTGCTATTTGAACAGTATTAGTAGCAGCACCTTTTCTGATATTATCGGCAACTACCCATATATTTACTCCATTATCTACACTAAAATCTCTTCTTATTCTTCCAACGAAAACTTCATCACGACCAGTAGAATCTACTGTAGTAGGATATTTATTTTCTTTAGGATTATCCATGACAATTACACCATTCATGTTTTCTAAAGTATTAACTAAATCAGAAAGCTCAAATGGGTTTTCAAATTCAATATTTATAGATTCACTATGACTATTTTTTACAGGAACTCTAACTGTAGTAGCTGTAACCTTCATATCGAAATCATTAAATATTTTTTTTGTTTCATTTATCATTTTTAATTCTTCTTTTGTATAACCATTGTCTTCAAAAACATCTATATGAGGAAGACAGTTGTAAGCTATTGGATGAGGATAGAAACTATTAGGTTTTCCATCAACACCATCTTCTAAATCTTTAATACCTCTTACACCTGAACCAGATACAGCTTGATAAGTAGAATAAACTATTCTTTTTATTTTATATTTTTCATGAAGTGCCTTAAGAGGAACTACAGCTTGTATAGTAGAGCAATTTGGATTAGCAATTATTCCTTTATGTTTTTTTATATCTTGTGGATTAACCTCAGGAACTACTAAAGGTACATTTTCATCCATTCTCCAATAACTAGAATTATCAATAACCACAATACCCTTTGAAGCTGCTATAGGAGCATATATAGAACTTATTTCACCACCAGCAGAGAATAAGGCTATTTGTATATCTCTATCAAAAACATCTTTATTTAATTCTTCAACTACATATTCTTTTCCATTAAATACTACAGTAGACCCAGCAGACTTAGCAGAAGAGAATAAATATAGTTGATTTATAGGGAACTTTCTTTCTTCTAAAACTTTTAAGAAAGTTCTTCCAACCATACCAGTAGCACCAACAATAGCTACATTAACTTTTTTCATAAAATCACCCCAAATAAATTGATTAAGTATCTATATAAAATTATTCAAGGAGATTAAAATATATTCTATTTGTTGATAATAAATCCCTTTAAAAATATTTTCTATAAAAGAGGTAGAAAATATAGCTTTTTTGTTAAGATTTTCAGAGAATAGAAAAATAATAAAAAAGGACTATAACTAAATAGTCATAGTCCTAAGTAAACTTTAATTTATATTATCTAACTCAATCTTAAGAATACACAGTTATATTTTAAGACTCAAATTATATTATAAATTTATCTACATCCCTTATTAAAAAGAGGATCAAATTACTTACACATTAAGTGCATTTTCACTATCTATATTAAGTGCAACTTCAATACCTTCAAGAGTAGAATTTAAAGCTACACGTGGACTTTTTGCATCACCAATCACATGGAAAGGAATTTCTAAATCTCTACATTTTAATTGAACATCTTCTAAAGCTACTGAAGTTGCACCAAGAGCAACGACTACAGCATCACAATTAATACTTGTTTCAGTTTCATCTTTAACATATACAACTTCATTTTCTTTTATTTCCACAACCTTGGCACCAGGAATTTGATTAACACCTATTACATACATATTTTCAAGCATATTCATACTTCTAATCCAGCCTAAATCTCCACCGAATCTGTCAGATTCATCAATAACTGTACATTTTATACCTTTGTCAGTTAAGTATTGAGCAGTTTCTAAACCTACCATTTTTCCGCCAAGTATAACTACATTACCAGAAAGTTCTATATTACCAGATAAAACTTCTTCATAAGTAAATACATTTTTACTTTCTATACCTTTTATTTCAGGTTTTGAAGCAACAGCACCAGTTGCAATTATTACTTCATCAGGATTAATTTGAGATACCAACTCAGGAGTTACAACTGTATTTAACCTAACATCAACACATAAACGAGTAGCTTCTTTAGCTTCCCAGTTAACAGCATCAAGCATCTCACCTTTATATGGAGCAGCGCCAGCTAAGTTAAATTGCCCACCTAATTTATTGCTAGCTTCACATAAAATTGGGTTATGCCCTCTAACTTTTAGCATGTTAGCAGTCATCATACCACCCATACCACCACCAGCTATTAAAACTGTTTTAGGGTTAGTTGTTTTAGTAATAGGTTGACCTTCTTTACCAACCATAGGATTTCTCATACAAGTAATTGTAGGAATATTTGGATTCATTATAGAGTCAAAGCAGCCCTTCAAGCAACCAACACATAAACGTATACTATCAGTTTTACCATCTTTTGCTTTATTACAGAACTCATGATCTGTAATTTGAGCACGACCTATAGCAACCAAATCACACTTTTCTTCTTCTATAAATTTATTTGCAATTTCTGGATGATTGATTCTACCAACTCCAACTACAGGCATTTCAATAGCATCACGTATCTTTTTTACATTTTCAATGTTATATCCGCGAGGAGTATCAATTGAAGGAACTTCATATTTTAGAGCTGCAGACTTATTATTACCTCTTGAAATATCAATTATATCAACGCCTTCAGCTTTAGCCATCTTTAAAAACTCAATTACATCTTCTATAGTAAGTCCATTTTGAACATAATCATCTAATGCATCTACACGCATAAATAAAGGCATAGTTTCTGGCATATTAGCACGCATAGTACGAATAACTTCAAGTGAAAATCTTGCTCTATTTTCTAAAGAACCATTATATTCATCATCACGTTTATTAAAAGCAGCACTTAAGAATGTATGAGGAAGATAAGTATGAGCAGCATGGAATTCTATAGCATCACAGCCAGCTTTTACTGCCATTTTAGTGGATTTTCCATAACAATCAACAATTTCTTTTATATTTTCATGAGTCATGCCTTCTGTAACCATAGGAGTTCTATCTTTTGGAAGTAGAGCTATTGCAACTTGACCACCATGCCAAATTTGAACACCTATTTTACCACCAACGCTATGTACGCTATCTATAAGTTTTTTCATACCTTCAAAATGTTCATCTTTATAAAGGGCTACATAACCATTACCATGAGTACTTGGGTGTATAGCACAAACCTCAGTAAAATTAAGTCCACAGCCGCCTTTTGCAATTGCTACATGATAATCAATTAAATTTTGTGTAACAAGTCCAGTAGGAGAAGCCATTTTTGTCATCATTGCTGGAAGTATTACACGGTTTTTTATTTCTAAATCTTTTATTTTAAATGGAGAAAACAAAGAATTATAGTTCATAATCATATCACCTTTCACTATTAAAATTTATTATTTAGCTATACGTTATATTTATAAAATTACATTACAATTCCACCATCAATATTTAATATTGCACCAGTTGTATATGAAGAATCCTCTGAAGCAAGGTATACAAAAGCACCAGCCATTTCATAAGGCTCAGCCATTTTTCCAAGTGGAGTTACTTGTCTCATATGTTCAACCATTTGATCTGTAACAAACTTTTTTACCATTTCAGTAGCCACAGAACCAGGAGCAACAGCATTAACTCTTATATTGTATTTACCAAGTTCTCTAGCAAATGATCTTGTAAGGCCATTTACAGCAAACTTAGAAGCAGTATAAGCACATTGTCTGCCAGCACCATTTACACTTACTAAAGAGCTTGTGTTAATTATATTACCACCGCGGGCTTTCATAATTTTAACCGCAGCTCTTGTGCAACGGAACATTCCTGTAACATTTACGTCCATAACTTCTTCAAATTCTTCATCTGTCATTAAATCGATATCTTTTGTAGCTGTAATACCAGCATTATTAACTAATATGTCAACATAGCCCCATTTATCAACTACTTGTTTAAACATTTCATTGATTTCATCAGTACTTGACATGTTTGCGTGAACTGCTATAACATCAGCATTAGGATATTTTTTTTGGATAAGATTTAGTGCGTTATTTGCAGTTTCAGCTCTACTTCCACATATTGCAACTTTAGCACCTTCTTTGACATATCTATCAACTATAGCAAAACCAATGCCACGTGATCCGCCAGTAACGATTGCAACTTTATTTTTTAGTTTCATAAAATTAATTCCTTTCAAAGTTAGTTTATATGTTAATTACAAAACAATTACAATGGAGTTATAAATTAGATAAGATAAAACAAAACTAAAAAATTTAATTTAATGTGATAAATAAATTTTTATTCAATTAATAGAATTGAGTATTCGAAATAATTACATTATTAGAAATGATTAAATTTTCCAAAACAACTATTGAGATAATCGTAGGACACAAAATTTAATTTGTCAATAAAATTTTAAATTTGAAATTGTAAAGTTTTATAAAAAATAAAAAAGCTGCAAAATTTAATATTTACAACTTTTTTAACTATTAGAAAGTAAATCAGATATTGTTTTTGAAATATCTAATAAATCTTTAATAATATCTTGTTTATGAAACTTATTTAAGTAAGATTTGTGACCGTATATACTAAGTGTTGCTATAGCTTTCTTATTATTTAAAATAGGTACACAGTAGCAAAGTTCATCAAAGTGATACTCACCAGATTCATAAGCATAGCCATCATTTTTTACCTTTTTTAAGTAAGCAACTAAATCATCAATGCTTGTGAAGAAGTTACCTTTAAATCTGCTATTAGATACTTTTGAAAGGTAAATTTGTATTGCTTCATTAGAAGATTCCAACTGGCAGTTATAAGCTAACATACAATGAGCTACGGCAGGACGATAAGCCTCACAATTTAGAGGATCCTCATGTAGTGAATAAAAAGTTGTAGTGTAGTAACCAGAGTAGTTTCCTATCACAAAAACATTTGAACCTTCAATTACGGATAGAGAAACTGAGTTGCTATATTTTTCTGCTAAAAATGCCATATATGGTCTTGCAGTAGTAGCTATTGGTAAATTATTAGCAGCTGAAAATCCAAGAATGAGCGCTTTACTACCTATTGTATACAGACCTGTTTTAGGATCTTTTGATAGAAAATCTTTTTGATACATTGTGGTTAAAGTTCTATGAACAGTACTTCTGTGTAAGTTCATAACTTCAGCAATAGAAGAAACGGACATTTTACCACCATTTGAATGAATAAGACTTAATATATCTAAAGCCCTATCTAAACTTTGTAAAGAAGACAAACTTATATAAACCCCTTTCGAAATATATAATTTTTTTCTTATAGTATAGCATAATTTAAATAAAAAAATAAAAAATAATTGTTCCATATAGTGCGACATTCATATGGAGATAATATAAAAAAATTATAAAAAATAAGTTGAAATGTATGTAAATATCGAACTTATAGTACGTTTATAGTTTATTTTTAATAAAATAACTTTAAAATAGTGTTGCGGTATATGAAAAGGGTTGCTACAATGAAATTGAAATATACTTTTAATACTTAAAAACATATTATTTTCAATAAAATTCAAAACAGTTACATTTTATACTATTCAAATATTCAGATTAAACTTAATTAATTCAAAATAATAGAATTTAAAACAATTAAATTCCAAATAATTACACCTAATAAAATTCAAAACAACTATTAAAATTTATTTAAGGGAGAAGTAATTATGGATAATTTTAAACTATATACACCAATTAACATAGGCAATGTTGAAATAAAAAATAGAGTTTTAATGGCGCCTATGAGCCTTGGCTATGAAGAAAAAGATGGAAATGTAAGTTCAAGACTTCAAGACTTCTGGATTGAAAGAGCCAAGGGTGGAGTAGGTCTTATTGTTGTAGACGCAGTTACAGTGGATAGCTCAGTTCCATATTTAGGATTTACAATTAGTTTAGGAGAAGATAAATTTATCCCTAAATTCAAATCGTTTGTAGATGAAATTCATGCAAATGGTTCAAAATTATTTCCTCAAATTACACATCCAGGACCTGAATCTATTTCATGGATGTTTGGTAAAACACCAGTAGCTTCTTCAAACTATATAAATAGTTTAGGAAAATCAGTTAGAGAACTTAAAGTAGAAGAAATTGAAGCTATAGTTGAGCAATATGGTGATGCTGCAAGAAGAGCTAAAGAAGCAGGTTGCGACGGGGTAGAGTTTCACTGTGCCCATGCATATATGTTAGCAGGTTCTTTCTTATCTCCACTTAGAAATAAAAGAACAGATTGCTATGGAGGTAATTTAGACGGTAGAGCTAAATTTGCTTTTGATGTAATTAAAAATATAAAGAAAAAAGCTGGAGATGATTTCCCTATACTTATGAGAATTTCAGGCGATGAAAGAGTATTAGGCGGAAATACATTAAATGATATGTTGTATTTAGTACCTAAATTTGTAGAAGCTGGGGTAGATGCTTTTGAAATTTCTGGTGGTACTCAATATGAATTATGTTGGAAAATAATCCCTTGCCATTATGAGTCACCAGGAGTAAATATAAAAGAAGCTGAAGCTATTAAAAAAGTTTCTAAAGTACCTGTATTTGTAGTTGGTAAGATTAATGATATAAAACTTGGCGAAAGTTTAGTTGAAAGAGACGTTGTAGATGGAGTAGTATTTGGTAGACCTTTACTTGCTGATCCTGAACTTGTAAATAAAGGGTTTGAAGGAAGATATGAAGATATAAGACCATGTGCAAGTTGCGGTGGACCTTGTATAACAAGAGAAAGATCTAACCCAGTTGCAAAATGTGCAATAAACCCTGAACTTGGGCGTGAAAAAGAAATGGCTATTACAGAAGCAAAAATAAAGAAAAATGTAGTAATAGTAGGTGGTGGACCAGCTGGTTTAGAAACTGCAAGAGTTGCAGCTAAAAGAGGTCATAAAGTTACTTTAATTGAAAAGTCAGATAGACTTGGAGGTCAAATAAATCTTGCAGCTATTCCTCCTCACAAACAAGATTTAACAAGATGGGTTAAATATTTAAAAGTTCAAGTTGAAAAATCTAATGTAGATATAAAATTAAATACAGAAGCAACAGCTGAGTATATAAAAGAATTAAATGCAAATGTATGTATTATCTCAACTGGTTCAACTCCGTTTATACCAAAAGTAAAAGGCATAGAAAATATTGATGTTATAACAGGTAGTGATGTGCTATCTGCAAAGGTTAAAGATGCAATACATGGAAAGGTTCTTGTAGTTGGAGGTAGTCTTGTAGGATGTGAAGTTACTGAAACCATATTGCACAATGCAGTAGGACCTGTACAAATTCATATGATTGAAATGTTAGGTGAAATTGCACCAAATCTATGCCCAAATAATAAAGTACCTCTTATGAAAATGCTTAATGAAAAAGGCGTTGTAATGAGCACTAATACAAAACTTTTAGAAATTACAGAAGATGGTACAGGAGTTATAGTTGAAAAAGATGGAAAAGAAGAAGTGCTAAGTGGATTTAGTAAAATAATTTTCTGTTGTGGTGCAAAACCGGTAAATAATTTAGCAGATGAACTAAAAGATATTGAAGTACACATTATAGGAGATGCCAACAAGCCAGGACAAGTCCATCATGCTATTGAAGCAGGAGCAATACTTGCAAGAAAAATAGGAGATGTAGAAAATTTAGATAGCGAAAAAGCGATTGCAAATTAAAAATTAAAGAGGGGGATCCGGTATGAGTACTATTGAAAAGTTAGAACAAAGATTAATACAAATGGAAAAGGAAATTACAAGACTTAAAGATATAGAATCTATAAAAAGTTTGAAGGGAAAATATCTACGTTGCTTAGACTCTAAGCTATGGGGTACAATAGGAGAATGTTTTTGTGAGGATGTAACGACAAGTTACTCAGATGGAAAACTTTCTTTTACAGGTAAAGAAGAAGTTGTAAATTTCTTTAGAACTTGTATGCCACCAGAACATATAACTATGCATCAATGTCATACTCCTGAAATCGAGTTTGAAAGTGATACTGTAGCTTTTGCATATTGGTATTTAGGAGATAACCTAATATTATTAGATAGAAATATGGGAATTAGAGGTGGAGCATTTTATCGTGAAAGCTATGAAAAAGTTAATGGAGAATGGAAAATAAAGACAATTGGATATAAGCGTACATTTGAAGAAAGATGGGATAGAAATGATCCAAAAAGTGCAAAGATTACTTATAATATGCATAGTAAAGAATAAAATAGTCAAGTGATTAACTCTTATGTAGGATATAAAGCTTTTGTATTAAATATAAAACTATCCTTATTTTTAATAATATATATTGTTTTTAAAGATCCTTACGAGGGTCTTTTTTTACGCTTAAGGAAATTATGATACTTCATAAACTGTAGATAATTATTGAAATTAAGCAATACCAATTAGTTTTATGAGCGTAAAAAAGACATTTTGAGCAACGGACGAAGTCGTTGGCGACATGAAGTGTTTCGCCGACACGTCGCTCAAGCGCAGCGAATTTTTTATATCTTTAAAAATATAATACAAGTATAATCAAATTCATTGAATTTTATTTTTGTATATAAAATATGAAGGAAAATGTAGAGTCTGTACGGAATTGGAGAATATATTATTTATAGTGAAACCATTATAAAAGCTATCGGGGTCGAGATTCAAATATAAATAAGTTAACAAAACGATATATTAAGGGGGGAAGTATATGATAAAAAATATACCTTTAGAGAATAAGATTAACAAACATAGAAAGATATTAAATTCCATTGCAGAGCTAGGAAGAAAAGAGTTTAAGACGTCACAATACATAAAGGATTATTTAGATGGAATTAATATATCATATAAAGAATATCTAGATACATCTATCGTAGGAATTATAAAAGGAAATAATGGTGATAAAACTATAGCATTTAGAGCAGATATGGATGGATTGTTAACAGATGAAGGTCCGAAACACTTATGTGGACATGATGGACATATGAGTATATTACTAGGTCTTATAGAATTTATCAGTATGAATAAAGAAAAATTAAAGGATGATATAGTATTTATATTTCAACAAGCAGAAGAAGGTCCAGGTGGAGCTAATGAGTTGATTGAAGCAGGAATAATACAAGAATATAATATAGATGAAATTTATGGTCTTCATATATATCCAGATATAGAAACAGGATATATAGGAGTAAGAAGTGGATATTTTATGGCACAGGCAGGAGATATAGATATAAATATATATGCTAAAAGTGGGCATGGAGCAATGCCTCAAAATGGAATAGATGGAGTTGTAGTTGCCTCGAATTTAGTCACTAATCTTCAAACGATAATATCCAGAAATGTAAGTCCTATTGATACAGCTGTACTTAGCATAGGAATTATAAATGGAGGAACAAGAAGAAATATTATAGCTGAAAATGTTAATTTACAAGGCACAATAAGAACATTTAAGCCAGAAGTATATAGTAAGATTAAAAAAAGAATACTAGAAGTGTGTAAAGGAATGGAAGTTTTATATAATTGCAAAGTAGATTTAAAAATAAGAGATGATTACCCAGCTGTTAATAATGATAAAAAGTTATATGAAGAATTTATACAAATCATAAATAAAGATAGGCTAATACAACTTGAGCCACTTATGATATCAGAGGACTTTTCATATTATCAAAAAGAAGTACCAGGATTATTTTTCATGCTAGGAGCAAGAAATATAGAAAAAGGGTTTGTTAATGGACTTCATAACATTAATTTTGATTTTGATGAAGAAGTTTTAAGAAATGGTCTAGAAATATTTATTAAATTGTTAAAACATAAGAGATCAATATGTTAAAATACATTTAAAAATTTATACTATGAGTATAAAATAAGAATTATTTAATATATAGTTAAAGAAATGAGTTTTTATAATTAAAGGATACCCCTATAAATGTTTGTATAAATTTCGTCTAAATGACAAGAATACAAATATGTAAAGGGGTGTTTTTTATGGATTTAAATAAGCCAGGCAAAAAAAGTACAAGTAAATCTAAAAAGAAAAAAATATTGACAGACAATGATATAATGAAATATGAGATAGCATCAGAACTAGGTCTAATAGACAAGGTAAATGAATTAGGCTGGGCAGGTCTTACAGCTAAAGAAGCTGGAAGAATTGGTGGAATACTCACATCTAGAAAAAAACAAAAGAAAAAGATGGAGGAGTCAAATAAAGAGGATGGATCAGTATAAAGATTTTGCATTCATCTATGATGAACTTATGAATGAAGTTGATTATAATGGATGGGTTGAGTATATAGAAAAAATAATAGAAAAAGAAGGTACTAAAGTACAGAATATATTAGAATTAGCTTGTGGTACAGGAAATTTAACTATACCATTAACTAAGAAAAACTACGATATTGCAGGAATAGATATATCAGAAGAAATGCTTGGAGTAGCTAGAGAAAAAGCAGAAAAAGAAGGTGTAGAGTTAGTATTACTACAACAAGATATAGCTGAATTAGACTTTGATATAACAAATTTAGACTGCGTATTATGTGCTTGTGATGGATTCAATTATATAACATATGATGAAGATTTAGAAAATGTATTTAAAAAGACATATGAACTTTTAAAGGAAAATGGATTATTTATATTTGATATAAGTTCATTCTATAAATTGTCATCTGTACTTGGAAACAACATGTATGGAGAAAATAGGGAAGACATAGCTTATATGTGGCAAAACTACTTTGATGATGAAGAAAATCTAGTAGAAATGGAATTAGCCTTCTTTGTAAAAGATGAAGACGGTAGATTTGAAAGATTTGAAGAAGTTCATCAACAAAGAGCATATACAGAAGAAGAAATATTAGACATGTTACAATCAGTAGGATTTAAAGATATAAAAGTTTATTCAGATTTTACATTTGAAGCACCAAAAGAAGATAGTGAAAGGATATTCTTTGTAGGTAGAAAATAAAGGCATATATGGAGGAATTGTTATGAAGGATTATGTAATAAGAGCAACTGCAGGAGAAGGTCAAGTTAGAGCTTTCGTAGCAACTACTACTAACCTTGTAGAAAAAGCAAGAGAAGTACATGGTACAACAAAGGTTGCAACAGCGGCTTTAGGGAGAACATTAACAGCAACATCAATAATGGGGTTAATGATGAAAAATAAAGGTGACAAGGTTACTGTTATAATAAAAGGTGGAGGTCCAATAGGAACTATACTTACAACATCTGATTCTACAGGAATGGTAAAAGGATATGTTCAAAATCCACAAGTAGAAGTACCAGATTATGAAAATGGAAAGCTTAACGTGGCTGCAGCAGTAGGAACTGATGGAGTAGTTAAGGTTATAAAGGACTTAGGTCTTAGAGAGCCTTACAATGGAGCATACCCACTTGTAAGCGGTGAAATAGCAGAAGACTTCACACATTATTTTGCATTATCAGAGCAAACACCATCTGTAGTATCATTAGGTGTTCTTACAACAGAGTATGAAGTAGAACATGCAGGAGGATTTGTTGTTCAGCTTATGCCAGATGCAACAGAAGAGACAATATCTCAACTAGAGCAAAATATATCTAAGTTAGACTCAATAACAAATATGATGTTAGAAGGAAAAACTCCAGAAGATATATTAAGTATAGTATTAGAAGGACTAAACCCAAGAATATTAGATAAAATAGAAGTTGGATTTGAATGTGAATGTTCAAAAGAAAAAGTTGGAGAAGCGCTAGTTTCTATAGGAAAGAGACAACTTCAAGAAATAATAGAAGAAGATAAAAAAGCTGAAATAGGATGTCAATTCTGTAACTCAAAATATAATTTTAATGAAGAAGAATTAATAGAACTATTAAATAGCTTAGAAAACTAAAAAATAAGCTCTTTTGCTAAGTACCTTATTAAATGGTAAAATATACTTATGCAAAAGAGCTTTTTTACTTACTAAGGGAATTTATCGCCTTGGAAATCGTGGATAATCTATAAATTAAAGTTATATTAATATATTTGAAAAAAGTAAAAAAGAATTTTTGAGCAGCGGACGAAGTCGTTGGCAATATGAAATAGTTCGCCCATACATGGCTCAAGCAAAGCGAATTTTTATTATAAAAAATTACATATAACAATGGGGTGAAATAGGTAATGAACTTTAACCAAGGACTGGAACTAACTCAATCTCAAAGCCTAGTAATGACGACTCAGTTAAAGCAATCATTAGCTATACTAAATATGAGTAAGTTAGAGCTAGACGAAGAAATAAAAAGAGAATGTGAAGAAAATCCTTTAATAGATGCAGAAAAAACTACAGAAATAGATTGGGAAGCATATATTAAAAATATTGAAAAGTCCAACTTATATGATAAAAATGAGGTTAGCTACAACAGGGATAATGAAGTTAGCTTTGAAAATATGGTAAAGTATTCATCAAGCTTATATGAAGACTTACATTTTCATATAAGTTTATATAAGCTAAGTAAAAAAGAAATGGAAGTTTGTGACTATATTATCGACAGTCTAGATGAAGATGGATATTTAAGAGTAAATGAAGAAGAAATAATAAGTGAATTAAATATAGATAAAGAGTTATTTGAAAGCTGCTTATTAAATATACAACAATTAGAACCAAATGGTGTAGGAGCAAGAAACATATCAGAATGCTTAATTATACAAATAAGAAATTTAGGTATAGACAATGAAATATTAGAAAAAATTATATTAAATGACTTAGAATTGATAGGAAATAATAAATATAGGGATATTAGTAAAAAATACAAAATATCTCTGCAACAGTGTGTAGATATGATGGAAATAGTTAAAAGTCTAAATCCAAAGCCAGGTATATCTGTTAGTAAAGAAAGTAGTATGTATATACATCCAGATGTAATAGTCGAAAAATTAGATGGGGAGTTTATAGTATATAGAAATACTAACGATAACTATCAATTAAACATAAATAATTTTTATAAAGAAATACTAAAAAATGCAAGCTCAGATAATAGTGCAAAGTCGTTTATAAAGGAAAAATTAAATTCAGCGACAATGCTAATTAAGAGCATAGAAAGTAGAAATAGTACAATTATGAAAATAGCAAAAGAAATTGTAAAGTCTCAACAAGAATTTTTTGAAAATGGAGTCAGGTATATAAAGCCTATGAGGATGAAAGATATTGCTGATAGATTAGGTTTTCATGAATCTACAATAAGTAGAGGTGTAAATGGAAAGTATATGCTAACAACTTTTGGAATATTTGAATTTAGATATTTTTTTAGTAGCGCTATAGAATCTAATAAAGATGAGGGTACATCTAGCTTAAGCATAAAAAAAATGATACAGGATAAAATAAAAGCGGAAAATAAGAAAAAGCCATTAAGTGACGACAAGATAGCAAGTATGTTAAAAGAAGAAGGGATTAATATAGCTAGGAGAACGATTGCTAAATATAGAGAAGAGCTTAAAATACCATCTTCAAGTAAGAGAAAACAATACTAGTATTAGAAAATAAAAATAAAAATATCTCAAAAACTATTGAAATATATTTACATTTCATTTACAATAAAATTATCTTGTGGGACTAAAAAAATACACGGGGACATAAAAAGTCCCTCAGTGGACGTTGATGAAGGAGACAATATGAGTAACTTAATAAAAATTCAACAAAAACTAATTCCACAAGTTATAGAGCTAATGGAGAAAAGATACTCTATTTTAAGACAGATATCCTTGAGTGAACCAATAGGTAGGAGAACCTTATCAAATGTTTTAGGAATTAGTGAAAGGGTCGTAAGATCAGAAACTGAGTTTCTAAAAGAACAAGGTCTTATAGAGGTAGCAGTATCTGGAATGACCATGACTCAAGAAGGTATGGATCTTTTAGAAGAGCTTAAAGATATCATGAACGATATCATGGGATTATCAACGCTACAAGAAAAGGTAAAAGAAAAGCTTGGAATAAAGAAAGTTTTACTAGTGCCTGGTAGCTATGATCAAAATCCTAGCTTAATAAAAGATATAGCAAAACTAGGATCAGAGTATTTCTTAAGTATCTTAAAAGATGGAGATGTAGTTTCTATAACAGGTGGAAGTACTATGTTAGAGTTTTCAAATGCTATAAAGACTGACAAAAAATACGAAAATACAACTGTAGTACCTGCAAGAGGTAGTATGGGAAAAGATGTAGTGAGTCAATCTAACAACATAGTAGCGACAACAAGTAAGAAATTAGGAGCAAACTACAAATTATTACATATACCTGATGAACTAGGTACGGAGGCTATGAAAACACTTACACAAGAGCCTCAAATAAAAAAGACTTTAGATATGATTGAAAAAACTGATGTATTAGTGTTTGGAATAGGAATTGCACTGGAGATGGCCAAAAAAAGAAGGCTTCCAGAAGAAAGAATACAAGAACTTATTGATAAAGATGCAATAGGGGAAGCATTTGGACATTATTTCAATAAAGATGGTGAAATAGTATGCAAGCTAAATACTGTAGGGATACATCTAGATACTTTCAAAAAAACTAAAGAGAACATAGCTATATTTGCTGGAACTCAAAAAGCAGAATCTTTTATAGCTATGACAAATATCAATAAAAACATATCACTAGTAACAGATGAAGAAAGTGCAAATAGAATATTAGAGTTATTACAATAGTTTACAACTAGCAATTGCTAGTAAAAATATATTTTATACACAATTTAGGAGGTAGCATTATGGTTAAAGTTGCTATAAACGGATTTGGTAGAATAGGAAGATTAGCTTTAAGAAAATTAATGGAGCAAACAGATAAGTTTGAAGTTGTTGCTATAAACGACTTAACAGATGCTAAAACATTAGCTCACTTATTTAAGTATGACTCTGCACAAGGAAGATTCAATGGTGAAATAGAAGTTAAAGAAGGTGCTTTCGTAGTTAATGGACATGAAATAAAAGTTACTGCTGAAAGAAACCCAGCTGATTTACCATGGGCTGAGCTTGGAGTTGATATAGTATTAGAGTGTACTGGATTCTTTACTTCTCAAGAGAAGGCTGGACTTCATTTAGAAGCTGGAGCTAAAAAAGTTGTTATATCTGCACCAGCTACAGGAGATTTAAAAACTGTAGTATTCAATGTTAACCATGATGTATTAGATGGAACAGAGACTGTTATATCAGGGGCATCTTGTACAACTAACTGCTTAGCACCAATGGCTAAAGCATTAAATGATGCATTTGGATTACAAAAAGGATTCATGACTACAATACATGCATACACTAATGACCAAAATACATTAGATGGTCCTCATGCTAAGGGAGACTTAAGAAGAGCTAGAGCTGCTGCTGCAAGTATAGTTCCTAACACTACAGGTGCTGCAAAAGCTATAGGTTTAGTTATACCAGAATTAAAAGGTAAATTAGACGGAGGAGCTCAAAGAGTTCCAGTTATAACTGGTTCTTTAACTGAATTAGTTTGTACATTAGATAAAAAAGTTACAGTAGAAGAAATAAACGCTACTATGAAAGCTGCTTCAAATGAATCATTTGGATATACTGAAGAGCCATTAGTATCTTCAGATATAATAGGAATAGACTTTGGTTCATTATTTGATGCAACTCAAACAAGAGTTATGGAAGTAGACGGACAACAATTAGTTAAAGTTACTTCTTGGTATGACAATGAAATGTCTTACACTGCTCAATTAATAAGAACATTAGGATACTTTGCTGGTTTAGCTAAGTAATTTAATATAGAGTCCAGGCTTGTAGTTTAAACTACAGGCTTAGGACTTTTTTAAAAGAGACTTACAACAAATAACAACTAAAAATAAGGTATGCTAAATTCGGTGTTATAGAAAGATTATTCATTTTAACAATGGGTTAGCTTGATTTAAAGGAGAGAGATAAATATGTCAATGCTTAATAAAAAGACTATAGAAGATATAAATGTATGTGGAAAAAAAGTTTTAGTAAGATGTGATTTCAATGTGCCTCTAAAAGATGGCGTTATAACAGATGAAAACAGATTAAACGGAGCTTTACCAACAATAAAGTACTTAATAGAAAATGGAGCAAAAGTTATATTATGTTCTCACTTAGGAAAACCAAAAGGAGAAGCTAAGCCAGAATTATCTTTAGCACCAGTAGCTACTAGATTATCAGAAATGTTAGGTAAAGAAGTTGTATTTGCAGCTGATGACAACGTTGTAGGAGAAAATGCAAAGGCAGCTGTAGAAAAGATGGAAAATGGTGATGTAGTATTACTACAAAACACTAGATATAGAAAAGAAGAAACTAAAAACGAAGAAAACTTCTCAAAAGAATTAGCATCACTTGCTGAAATATTTGTAAACGATGCATTCGGAACTGCTCATAGAGCACACTGTTCAACAGTAGGAGCTGGCGAGTTCTTACAAGAAAGAGCTTGCGGATACTTAATTCAAAAGGAATTAAAGTTCTTAGGAGAAGCTGTTGAAACACCAGTAAGACCTTTTACTGCTATACTTGGAGGAGCTAAAGTATCTGATAAGATAGCTGTTATAGAACAATTATTAGAAAAAGTAGACAATCTAATAATAGGTGGAGGAATGGCTTATACATTCTTAAAAGCACAAGGATATGAAATAGGAACTTCTCTAGTAGAAGAAGAAAAAGTAGATTACGCTAGAGAAATGATGAAAAAAGCAGAAGAAAAAGGCGTTAAGTTATTATTACCAATAGATAACGCTGTTGCTGATAAATTTGCTGATGTTGAACCAGTTATAACTGAAGATGCAAATATACCAGCAGGATTCATGGGACTAGATATAGGACCTAAAACAATAGAGTTATATGTAAATACAGTTAAAAACTCTAAAACAATAGTATGGAATGGACCAATGGGAGTATTTGAATTTGAAAACTTCAACAAAGGTACATTAGCTGTTGCTAAAGCTATGGCAGATTTAACTGATGCTACTACTGTAATAGGTGGTGGAGATAGTGCTGCTGCAGTTAACCAATTAGGATTTGGAGATAAGATGACTCACGTATCAACAGGTGGAGGAGCTTCTTTAGAATTCTTAGAAGGTAAAGAATTACCAGGTATAGTAGCTTTAGATAACAAATAAATTTGAAAATTATCGTAAGGCATTTATTTGTCAAACATTTATATATATGACCACAGTTTAGTTTTACCTTAATAGGTAGAACTACCTTAATAAATATTTATTAAATCTAGAGAAATCTTAAATAAGGTTTCTCTTGGATTTAATCAAAGGTGGAGGAGTAAAAAATGAGAAAGCCTATAATAGCAGGAAACTGGAAAATGCACAAAACTATAGCAGAAGGTATAGCTTTTGTGAATGAAGTTAAAGATAAAGTAAATAATGATAAGGTAGAAGCTGTAATATGTGCACCTTTCACTTTATTAAAAGACTTAAAAGAAGCAACTAAAGGAACTAACATAAAGATAGGTGCTCAAAACATGCATTTTGAAGAAAAAGGGGCATTCACTGGAGAAGTATCACCACTTATGTTAAAAGAATTAGATATAGACTATGTTGTAATAGGACACTCAGAAAGAAGACAATACTTCAACGAAACTAATGAAACAGTAAATAAAAAAGTTTTAAAAGCTCTAGAAGTTGCTATAGACCCAATATTATGTGTTGGTGAAACTTTAGAAGAAAGAGAAGCTGGAGAAACTAAAGCAGTTTGTAAAGTTCAAGTTGAAAAAGCTTTAGAAAACGTAGCTAAAGAAGATTTAGCTAAGGTTGTTATAGCATATGAGCCAATATGGGCTATAGGAACTGGAAAGACTGCAACTAGTGAAGATGCTAATGATGTAATAAAATACATAAGAGAAGTTGTAAAAGATATATACGGAGACCTAGCTAACGAAGTTAGAATTCAATACGGTGGAAGTGTTAAGCCTGCTAACGTAGCTGAAATAATGGGTCAAAGTGATATAGATGGAGCATTAGTTGGTGGAGCTAGCTTAGAAGCAAGTGACTACACTCAACTTGTTAACTACTAAGGAGAGGAAACTATGAAAAAGCCTATAGCATTAATAATAATGGATGGTTTTGGAGAAAGCAAAATAGTAGACGGAAACGCTGTACTAAATGCAAATACTCCTAATCTAGACAACTTAATAAAAGAATATCCGCACACTTTAATAAGTGCTAGTGGACTTGATGTAGGTCTTCCAAATGGACAAATGGGTAACTCAGAAGTAGGACACACTAACATTGGGGCAGGAAGAATAGTATATCAAGACTTAACTAGAGTTAGTAAGGCAATAGAAGATGGAGATTTATTCAAAAACGAAGTCTTACTAGAAACTATGAAAAATGCTAAGACTAGCGCACTTCATTTAATGGGATTAGTATCTGATGGTGGAGTACATTCACATATAGACCACTTAAAAGGCATCTTAAAGATGGCCAAAGAAAATGGTGTTGAAAATGTATATGTACATGCATTCACAGATGGTAGAGACACAGATCCTAAAAGCGCATTAAAATATATACAAGATATAGAAGACTATATGAAAGAACTTGGAGTAGGTAAATTTGCTTCAGTTTCTGGAAGATACTATGCTATGGACAGAGATAAGAGATGGGATAGAATTAAGCTTGCATATGATGCAATGGTTAATGGAAAAGGATTAACTGCATCTAGTGCAACAGAAGCTGTAGAAAACTCTTATGCAGAAGATAAGAATGATGAATTCGTTCTTCCAACAGTTATAGTAGAAAATGGACACCCAGTAGGTCTTATAAAAGAAGGGGATTCAATAGTATTTGGTAACTTTAGACCAGATAGAGCTAGGGAGATAACTAGAGCAATAGTAGATACAGATTTTACAGGATTTGAGAGACCAAACATGAAAACATACTTTACATGTTTAACTACATATGACATAACTATAAAAAATGTACATGTAGCATTTAAACCTCAAAGCCTTGAAAATACATTAGGGGAATATTTAGCGAAAAACGGTAAAAAGCAATTAAGAACAGCAGAAACTGAAAAATACGCTCACGTTACATTCTTCTTCAATGGTGGAGTTGAAGAACCTAATGAAGGTGAAGATAGAGAACTAGTACCATCGCCAAAGGTTGCAACTTATGATTTACAACCAGAGATGAGTGCTTATGAAGTAACAGATAAGTTACTTGCTAAAATAGATGAAGACAAATACGACTTTATAGTTGTAAATTTCGCAAATCCTGATATGGTAGGACATACAGGTGTAATAAAAGCAGCAATAAAAGCTGTTGAAACTGTAGATGAATGTGTAGGAAAGGTAGTAGAAAAGATACTTTCTAAAGGTGGAGAGGCTATAATAACTGCTGACCATGGTAATGTAGAACTTATGCAAGACCCAGAAACTAAATCTACTATAACAGCACACTCTACAAATCCAGTACCATTTATATTAGTAGGAGAAAAAGATAAATCATTAAGCCTAAGAGAAGGCGGAAGATTATGTGATATAGCACCTACAATATTAGAAATGATGAATTTAGATAAACCAGAACAAATGACTGGTGAATCTTTAATAATAAAATAAATTTTAAAATTAAAACTATAAAATAATAAAATATAAAACCCCATCAAAGAATTTTTTTATTAAATATAAGATATTATATTCTTAAAAATAGGTATAATATTAAGTAGTTTACTTAATTTTTAAAATTTAGACATTAAAAGTAGCAAATAAACCATTTAAAATCGAAGGGAGATACAAACATGTCAGTTATAGAATTAGTATATGCTAGAGAAGTATTAGACTCAAGAGGAAATCCAACTGTAGAGGTTGAAGTAGCTTTAGAAAGTGGAGCTCAAGGTAGAGCAATAGTTCCATCAGGAGCATCAACAGGAGCTTTTGAAGCTGTTGAGTTAAGAGATGGCGACAAGTCAAGATACTTAGGAAAAGGTACTGAAAAAGCTGTTGCTAATGTAAATGAAATAATAGCTCCTGAATTAGAAGGAATGGATGCATTTGACCAACCAGGAATAGATGCATTAATGATAGAATTAGATGGAACTCCAAACAAAGGTAAGTTAGGAGCTAACGCAATATTAGGTGTTTCTATGGCTGTAGCTAGAGCTGCTGCTGATGAAGTAGGATTACCATTATTCCAATACATAGGTGGAGTAAATGCTAAGCAATTACCAGTGCCAATGATGAACATATTAAATGGTGGAGAACATGCTGATAATAACGTTGACGTACAAGAGTTCATGATATTACCAGTTGGAGCTAAAACATTCAAAGAAGGATTAAGAATGGGTGCAGAAGTATTCCATTCATTAAAGAAAGTTTTAGGAGAAAGAGGATTAGCTTGTGGTGTAGGTGACGAAGGTGGATTCGCTCCAAACTTAGGATCAAACAGAGAAGCTTTAGAATTAATAGTTGAAGCTATAGAAAAAGCTGGATACAAGCCAGGAGATGACGTAAGATTAGGTCTTGACGTTGCTGCTACAGAAATGTACAACAAAGAAACTAAAAAATATGTTTTAGCTGGAGAAGGTAGAGAATTAACTGCTGAAGAAATGGTTAATTTATATGAAGATTGGGCTAACAACTTCCCAATAATAACTATAGAAGATGGATTAGATGAAGAAGATTGGGATGGATGGAAGTTATTAACTGATAGATTAGGAAACAAATTACAATTAGTTGGAGACGATTTATTCGTAACTAATACTGAAAGATTAGAAAGAGGAATAGAAGCTGGTGTAGCTAACTCTATATTAGTTAAAGTTAACCAAATAGGAACAATAACTGAAACTTTAGATGCTATAGAAATGGCTAAGAGAGCTGGATACACTGCAGTTATATCTCATAGATCAGGAGAAACTGAAGATACTACTATAGCTGACTTAGCAGTAGCAGTAAATGCTGGGCAAATAAAAACTGGTGCTCCATCAAGAACTGATAGAGTAGCTAAATACAACCAATTATTAAGAATAGAAGAAACAGTTGGTGAGCAAGCTAGATACTGTGGATTAAAATCTTTCTACAACTTAAAAAAATAATTAAATAAAAGTAATATAAAAGGGGTTTAGATTATCTAAGCCCCTTTTTTACATATAATAAAATTTATTAATATTTTATGGATTTCAACATAGTGTTACAAAAGAAAAGATACAATATAAAACAATTACAGAAAACATCAAACTATACTGTATACCTTGAATACACTAGGGTTATATGATATATTAAAGTGTAAGACAAACCTACAATTAATGAAGGAAAGGAGGGAATATAGATGGATTTAGGTATGATATTAATGGGAGTACAAGTAGTACTATCTATAATTCTTGTAGTAAGCATAATGCCACAAGATACAAAAAGTGCAGTTCCTTCACAATTTGGTGGAGAAGGTAACCAAAGTTACTTCAAGCCGAAAGGAAAAGAAGCATTCTTAGCAAGAACAACTAAGGTAGCAGGGGTACTATTCTTTATAAATGCAATAGCAATGCTTTTAGTAAAATAATATTAAATAATTGGCCATTATTTAATAAAAATTAAGATTTAAAAATTAAATTTAATTTTTAAAGAGGCAGCTACAACTAGTAGTTGTCTTTAATTTTTTTCATCAATTTCTTCTATATAAATATCAGCCCAAGTAACACGATTACAAAAAGGACACTTTAATCTAGATTGAAGACCAGAATTTATAGCAAACATCTGATGAAACTTAATATAAAACTTATGACTACAATTTTTACATACATAAGGAATATGCTTAATTTTATTATAAACAGACACAAAAATCATAGTAATTGAAACGATGGTAATAACTAAAAAACAAAAATTTTGATTAGGAAACTCATAAAACTCAAAAATTAATCCAATTATAAAAAAAAGGACAGACCAAATAATGATAGGTTTGAAAGTAAGACGATTATAAAAAGAAAATTTATCCCAAAACTTACTCATAAAAACACTCCCTATAAACTAATTAACTAAATAGTAGCACTTGCAAATCAAGAAATCTACCTAATAACCCATAGTTATCTAAAAAAAATAAAGTAAAATAAAACAATTTATGATATCAAAACAAAAAGTATAACCTTAAAGTACTAATATCTAAGAATATATTGAAATTTACTAGTTGAAAGTGTTGAAAAATACAAGAATTTTATACACTCTTATCTTGAATTTAACAAGGATTTTTTAGGTTACATAAAGAAATAAATGATTAAAGATGTTACAAAACAATGGAAACAAGGAGGTATAACTATGGCTGTGTTTAAGATGAAGCAAGATGATGAATGGAAAAGAAACTATATATTAGAATTCAATGATATGAGAGATAATTATGAGTACAAACTACAATTAAAAGACGTAGAAATAGAAAGATTAAAATCAGAGATCTTAAGATTAAGAGACAGTAAAAATACTCTAAAACCAAGAGATAAACAAATTTCAGATAGAGATATACAACTTATAAAAGACTTAAGAGTTTGTAAGCTAAGCTATAGTGAAATATCAAAGAGAACAAAATGGAGCAAAGCAACAGTAAGTAGAGTATTAAATGGACTTTATGATTAATAAAAAAAATATAAATTATATAATATAAAGCTCATGCGTTATAAAAATATATAAACATGAGCTTTTTAATATGAAAATACCTATAATTACATGAATAAATATATAAACTCATATAAAAATAAAATATAAATTACAAAATATGGCTATTGTATTGGAATAAATTGCTTTTTTATATACAATAGACTAATAAGAATAGTTTTCTTTAACATAAAATTTTTTATAAGTATTATATTTACTAAAAAAGTATATATTTTAAATATAAGTAGTAAAAAATAAATAAAATTATAATACTAATAAAGTATGTAAATACACAAACTAAGTAATAACAAATTTAAAAATAAATTTAGGAGGAAGCACAAATGTTACCAGGACTTAAAGAACGTTTATTAGGCTTAATAAATGACAAAGCATACAATCCTCTAAAAAAAGAAGAATTAGCATTAATATTTGAAATACACCCAACTGAAATGCCAATGTTTTATAATTTTTTAGAAGAATTAGAAGAAGACGGATATATATGTAAAACTAAAAAGGGAAAAATAACATCTCCAAAATCAATGGGATACTTTGTAGGAAAATTCGTAGCTCATAGAAAAGGATTTGGATTTGTAGAATCTGATGAAGAATACACTCAAGACTTATTCATACCAGCAAGTGAAACAAATAGTGCTATGCATAACGATAGAGTAGTAGCTGAAATAATAAAACCAGCAACAGATGAAAGAAGAGCAGAAGGTGCTGTAATAAAAATACTTGAAAGAGAAATAACAAAAGTAGTAGGATTATTCCAGCCAAGTAAAAGCTTTGGATTTGTAATCCCAGATGAAAAGAAATTTAACCAAGATATATATATACCTAAAAAATACTTTAGTGGTGCAAAGGCTGGAGATAAAGTAGTTTGTCAAATAACTATATGGCCACAAGAAGGAAAAAAGCCAGAAGGTAAGATAGTAGAAGTATTAGGACCAAAAGGAACTAAAGAAGTAGAAATACTATCAATAATAAGAGCACATGGATTACCAGAGGAATTCCCTAAAAAAGTATTACAAGAAGCTGAAAGTGTAGCACAGCCAATAACACAAGAAGAAATAAGAAGAAGATTAGATATAAGAGATATGAACATATTCACAATAGATGGTGAAGACGCAAAAGACTTAGACGACGCTATATCTATAGAAGTACTTCCAAATGGAAACTTTAGCCTAGGAGTACATATAGCAGACGTTACTCACTATGTACATGAAAAAAGCAAACTAGACAAAGAAGCATTAAAAAGAGCAACTTCAGTATACTTAGTGGATACAGTAATACCAATGCTACCTAAAACTCTTTCAAATGGAGTATGTAGTTTAAATCCAAATGAAGATAAGCTTACATTATCAGTATTTATGGAAATAGATAGAAAAGGTAATGTTAAAAAGTACGATATAAAAGAAACAATAATAAACTCAAAAGCTAGAATGACTTATACAGAAGTATCAGACATATTAGAAAAAGATGATGCAGAGTTAAAAGAAAAATTCGCTCACGTAGTAGAAGAATTTAAAAATGCTGAAATATTAGCTAAAATACTAATGAATAGAAGAAAGCAAAGGGGAGCAATAGACTTTGACTTCCCAGAAGCTAAAATAATATTAACACCAGAAGGAAAAGTAGCTGATATAAAACACTACGAAAGAAGAATATCAAACAAAATAATAGAAGAATTCATGCTTATAACAAATGAAACAGTAGCAGAGCATTACTTCTGGTTAAACATGCCATTTGTTTATAGAATACATGAAACTCCATCAGCAGATAAAATGCAAGACTTAAGTAGATTTATATCTACATTTGGGTATACTATAAAAGGAGACTTAGAAGAAGTACATCCAAAAGCATTACAATCAATAATAGAAAAAATAAAAGGAACAAGAGAAGAAGAAGCAATAAGTACAATAATGCTACGTTCACTAAAACAAGCTAGATATTCACCAGAATGTAGTGGACACTTTGGTCTAGCAGCACAGTACTACAGTCACTTTACTTCTCCAATAAGAAGATATCCAGACCTTCAAATACACAGAATAATGAAGGAACATATAAATAATAAAATAAACAACAAAAGACAAGAACAACTAGCTCATACAGTAGAATATGCATCAACTCAATCATCAGAAAGAGAAAGAGCAGCAGAACTTGCTGAAAGAGATGTAAAAGATTACTACAAAGCTGTATATATGGAAGACAAAGTAGGAGAAGAATACAATGGTATCGTATCAAGTGTAACATCATTTGGTATGTTCATAGAACTTCCAAATACAGTAGAGGGATTAAGTCGATTAGCAAATATGGGAGATGACTATTATATTTATGACGATATGACATATACTATAATAGGAGAAAGAACTAAAAAGACTTACAAAATAGGTGACCCAGTTAGAATAAAGGTTGCTAATGTAAATGTAGATTTAAGAGAAATAGACTTTGAAATACTATACAAATTAGAAGATGAAAATGAAATAGAATCTGAAGAATCTATTGAAGAATAGATAATATAATAGTCGAAATACTACCCTCCGTCGGAGATACCGACAGAGGGGGTGGTATTGACTATTTAATGCACTTATGGTATATTTTTACTAATAAATGTTAGTGAAGAATTTTTAAGTAAGAGGTGAGAGTATGGCAGGAACAAAAACACTTGCTACAAACAGAAAAGCAAGACATGAATATTTCATAGAAGAAACATATGAATGTGGAATAGAATTAAAAGGTGCAGAAGTAAAATCTATAAGAGCAGGTAAGGTAAACTTAACTGATGGATTTGCATCTGTAGATAACAGTGAAGTATTTTTAAAACAAGTTCATATAAGCCCATACGAACAAGGAAATAGATTCAATGTAGACCCTCTTAGAGTTAGAAAATTATTACTTCACAAACATGAAATAAGAAAGCTTATAGGAGCAACTACTGTTAAGGGGTATTCATTAATACCTTTAAGTATGTACCTTAAACATGGTAAGGTTAAGATAGAATTAGCCCTAGCAAAAGGTAAAAAGCTATATGACAAACGTCAAGATTTAGCTAAAAAAGATGCTCAAAGAAATATAGAAAGAGAACTAAGAGGAAAATATTAATAGTGATTACAAATACTATTCAAAATTCCATTAGATAACATTGATTTTTATTTTAAAAAGTATTATATTAAATATATCAACAACACAACTTAATATAAATGGTGAAAACAAGGTTTGTGAAAGTAAAGTCCAAGGACTATAAAATACCACGGGGGCGTAAAGGTTTCGACGTGGGTTTGGAACTTGGGGTTGCGTGTCGTGTTACTCTGGGTCACGTAAAAACTGGGGAACTTAAAATAAACGCAAACGATAATTACGCTTTAGCAGCATAGTGCTGCTAGTCCCGCCTCGCCCTCCTGCCGGCTAGGCCTGGACTTCATCTATGCAGGGAACTACTCTCGGGGTGTCTCGACCGAAAGTGGACTAATTGGGACTGGTCAAGCATATAGCCTGCCACTGGGCGATATGTGAGACGAGATTCTAGTACAGTTGGCTACACACGTAGAAGCAACGAGGAAAGGACTTGCGGACAGGGGTTCGACTCCCCTCGTCTCCACCATTGAAATCCACGAAAAACATATTGATATAATAGTCAATATGTTTTTTTATAATTCAAAAAAGTATCTATGATGAATTTAAAATACGTCAAATTCTTTATAAAAACTGATAAAGTATTAAAATAGTTCAATGATTCATGAGATAGATTGGTTTAAAATCAGTTATTGTAAGTGAATTTAAGTATCATACTAAAATAGTAGGTTATTCATTTTAGAAACCAATGGGTACAGATTTAAGTATAAAAATTTTAGATAAGCCTGTCGGTACAATTGACAGGCGAGGTCTTGATATTTCAATTAGACTTAATTATGCATTTTAGTAAAGAGGCACTAATGTAAATTAAAATGGTTTACTAAGAGAATTTTATTATAAAAAAGTTAACTTTGCCATAATAACTCAATATGATATTGATGTAATTGTAAGTATAATAAATAATAGACATCGCAGTGTCTTGGATATAAAACCTTGCCGAGGTCTTTGATACAACATAAATATAAACTGTTGTACTTGCATTGAAAATTATAATTTAAAAGTTTATGATATTTTTTTAGTTTCAATTACATTATTATCCTTATTCATTTTTACTATCGAACTAGTAGAATATAATAATCCTGCATAAGCTATTACAGCATAGATTATTGTAGATATCCATGCATTTGTAAAGCCAGACTTATCAACTATAAATCCAAATACTGTAGAACCTGAACCAAATCCAACCGCAAAGAATATTTGTACAATACCTAATATAGTACCAAATTCTTTGTTACCAAATAGAGCACTAGTCATATAAGATGGTCCTATTATATATGAAAACATAGATATGCCTAGACAAACTGCAAATACAAATCCAAGTGCATTTATCTTACCAATAAATATTAAAGATAAACCACAAATTATAACTAATAATTCTGCTAGTATAAGAGATTTTGTTATACCAAATTTATCAAACAGAACGCCACCACAAAGGTTTCCAAATATTGAAAACAGTCCAAATAGAGAGGCAACTAATGCTGATCCTAAAGTTAATACTTTAGCTTGTTCTAATATTTGTAAGTATGGTATAAATTGTAATGCCATTCCACCAACATATAATCCTACAAATACAAATGATATTGCGAAAATCCAGAAGTATTTTATTTTGCTAACTTCTGCAAAAGTATATCCCCAGTTAGAGCTTTGTGAAGAAGTTTTTTTAGATTTCTTTGATTTATTCATTTCTAATTCAGATTTTGACTTTGGTAATCTCATTACAAATAATGCTATTGGTAATGCTACTATTATAGCTAATAATCCGAATCTTAAATAAGCACCTTTATAGCCAATTGCTGGATTAGATAGCCATTTACCTGCAAATTGTTGAAGAATCATATTGCCAAGTCCTCCACCAGAGAATGCAAGACCCATTGCAATACCCTTATTTTCTGTAAACCAACTATTTATAAGTGTAGGAACTCCTATAGCTGATATTATAGCTGAACCTATTTGAACTAATATAGATAGCGCATAATAAGCGAATATATTTCCTTCAGCTAAAGACATCGATGCAAATCCAACACCTACTAAAATAATACCTAGTACATATAGCAATTTTATATTTGCTTTAGGAGTGGAATATAATTTTCCGATAAAAGGAGAGCATAATGCAGACACTATAGTACCAATTGTGAATATTAGTGAAAATTGAGTATAAGTAAAGCCCTCTCCTGAAGTTACATAACTTGTAAATGCAGGTTGAATATTAGCTGCTAATGAGTATGGAACTGCTTGGATAAGCATACAACCTATAACTATTAACCAGCCATAAAAAAATGTGCTTTTTTGTTTTGTTTGTTCCATGATGAATACCTTCTTTACTTTTATATTTAGAAAAGTTTAATAAGCTTATTAAACTTTTTAGCTAATCTGTTGTAATAGTTATCTAACTTTCACAACAGGTTAGATTATACTTATAATAATATTCCAATCAAAGTTATTGCAGAGACAATTTGTAATAACCCTATAAATAATCCATACAGAGATACTGATTTTCCTTGCTTAATTAAATCTTTTACATTAACCCTTAATCCGATAGCAGCTAAAGCAATTATTTCAAATTTATTGCTTATTTCTTTGCAAAGAATTGAAATATCATTGCTTATTATATTTAAAGAGAATAAGGCACAAGTTATAAAGAAGCCTATTACATACCATGGAACCTTTATTTTTCCTTTTTCCATATCTTGTACTTCTTCTTCTATAATTTCTTTATTTGATTTATGTTTTAAATGACCTAATACGAAAACAACAACAACTAAAAATATTATACGTACAATTTTAAATATTGTAGATAAATCTTTTACATGTTCATTTACCATTGCTCCACTAGCGACAACTTGTCCTACAGATTGTAATATACCTCCGACCATGGCAGATGTTTGAGTAATCTCATTATTATATAAGAATTGAGATATTATAGGTAATAAGAACATAAGGACTATACCAGTTACGTTAACAATAGTTATTGATATTCCTTTTTCCTTATCATCAGCTCCAATTACAGGTGATGTTGCTGCTATTGCAGAAGATCCACATACTGCATTACCACTTGCCATCATATATCTGAAGTTGTCTGAAAAACCTAATTTTTTCCCAATATATAAAGCTCCTATTATTGTAATTGCCATTTGTAATACTATAAATATTACTCCAGAAAATCCAATTTCAGATATAGTAGATATACTTAATGTTGCACCTAATAACACTATTGAGTATGACAACAAATCAGTTTCTGAAAACTTATATCCCTTTTGAAATATATTATGATTTAAAAATACATTACCTACAAACATACCTAAGAATATAGCAATAGATGCTGCTCCAAGCTTTGGAACAAATTTTGCAATAAGTATACTTAAATATGCTACTAATATAGAAACTATAAATCCAGGTAATATACCTTTTATATTTTTTATAAAATTATTATTTAATTTTTTCATTATAGTACTCCTTTTATTATGATATAAATTTAATTTTAAATTCATATTTACAATTTGTTAAATATGTTTTTTTTATAATAAATATAAGTATTTACCTATATATCGCATATAAGTATTTAGTTATATGTGATATAAAATTTACGTATTTAACAAATTAAATAAAAATATTTATAATAAAGTTATGAAATTTAGCAAAGAAAAGGAAAGTGAGAGGATTATGAAAAACGAACAAAATAATAAGAGAAGATACTTAATAGTATTTATTTGTATGTTAATTCAAGCAATACCATATTGCATATCTCAAAATTTACAAAGTCAGATGCAAACACCAGTATCTCAATCAGGTGTAGTATCTGAGGTAGGATTTACATTACTATATTTATCAGGAACAATTCCGGCATTATTCAATCCAATAATAGCTAAAGTATATGATAAATTCAAAATTAAATATATATATGTAGCAGGTTTAATAATATCAGGTATAGCATTCGCATCATATGGAATGGCTCAAAATGCAATAATGTTTAATGGAAGTGCATTTTTTACACAAGTAGGAACAATATTATTTACAGGTTTATCATTACCAATAATGATGAGTCATTGGTTCCCAGGCGAAGGTAAAGGGACAGCATTAGGAATAGCATTAGCAGGTGGATCATTAGGTAATGTATTTTTACAACCAATAACTGTTAAGTTATTAGCTAACGTTGGATGGAGAGGAACATATATGGCATTAGGGGCAGCTATGATAATAATAGGTGTGCCACTAGCATTATTATTCATAAGATATCCAAGACAAGAAGAAGTCGTAATAGAAACATCATCTAATAAGTCAAATGCGAAACCAGCAAGAGCAAAATTTGATGGTTTATCAGACAAAGAAAATGATAAAAATCCAATATTCTGGACTTTCTGTGTAGGGTGTGCATTAATATGTTTTGCAGTTGTTGCAGTATCGACACAAGCAATACCAGTATTAGGACGAAAAGGATTTGAAGCAGGGAAATTAGGAATCGCAGGATCAATATTTGGAGTATCATGTTTAATAGGTAACGTAGTAGGTGGTAAATTATTCGATAAACTAGGATCATTTATTCCGATGGTTTTATCAGGAATATCTACAGTAATAGCATTATTAATAATGGCATTTATGCCAGATGGAAGTGCAATAGGATTTTTAGTACCTATATGTTCAGGATTAACTGTATATACAATAACATCAGCACCAGCATTTATGCCAGCAGATGTATTTGGACAAAAAGATGGAACAATGAAATTAGCAAAAGTAGGTATGTTCTATGCATTAGGTAGTTCAATATCAGCATTATTATTCACAACTATATCAAACAAGTTAGGATTAACTGGCTCATGTATGTTATTTATAGTTGTTGGTGTAGTAGGATTTGGATTAAATTTATTTGCTCAAATAAAATCAAAAAAAATGTTCGCACAAAACTAATGATTGATAAACCTATAAAATATAGATTATTAATAATTTAAAATTTTATAGATGGTCTAAAATAGCTTATTTGATTAATATTAATTTGGGGATATTTTGAATACTTAATGCAATAATAGCAATTGCTATATCAGTATTAAGTATTCAATATGCAACATATTTTACAGGAAGAGTTTGGAATGAGTTCAATATTAGTTGGGACATTAGGTTCAGTATTTACTCTACTTTGTTTAATAGGAAGTGTAACTGGAGGAGCTTTATTTGATAAAATAGGTACATTAAAAACAATGTCTATATCATTAGTACTTTCAATTGTAGCTGTAATAGGATTAATGATATTTACTACTTACATCAATAAAAAAGTCAAAGATTAAAATAAAAATTAGCATAAAGTATATATTTACTTTAAGAAATAAATTAAATATGGATTAGGAGTGAATAAAATGAGAAAAATATACTTCAATGGAGACATTATAACAGTTAATGATAAAGAGCCTATAGTAGATGCTGTTTTAGTTGAAAATGGGAAAATAATAAAAACAGGATCAAAAGAAGAAATACTAAAATTAAAAAATGAAGATACAGAACTAGTAGATTTAGATGGTAAAACCATGTTACCAGGTTTCATAGATTCTCATAGTCATATTATTGCAGTAGCTCAGACTTTAATGATAGTAAATTTAAGTGATGCAAATTCTAAAGAAGAATTTATAGCAATATTAAAAGATTATGTTAAAAATAATCCATCTAAAAATGGAGAGTGGATAATAGGATTTGGTTATGATAACACAAGATATGAAAATGAAGAACATCCAACTAAATTTGATTTAGATTTGGTAACTAAAGATATACCTATATTTATAAGTCATGCGTCAGGTCATATTGCAACTACAAACTCAAAGGCGCTAGAAGCTTTTGGATATGTAGGAACAAACTATGAAGTACCAGAAGGTGGAGTTGTTAGAACTGTAGGAGAATCAAATGAGCCAAATGGAATATTAGAAGAAAATGCTTGTTTATCTCCTGAAAAGAGAAAGGTAATTCCTACACCATCTGTAGATACACTTTTAAGCTGTATAAAGAAAGCGCAACAAATATATTCATCTTATGGATTAACAACAGCTCAGGATGCAAGTATAGATGAAAATTTAAATCAACTTTTAAATTTAGCAGCTCAAAAAAATGAATTAATAATTGATATTGTTGGTCAAACTGTTCAACATACAACATTAAAATTATTAAAGAATGAAGGAACACCAAAGAGAAAATACTATAATCATTATAAGTTACTAGGTGGAAAAACTTGGCTTGATGGCTCACCACAAGGAAAAACAGCTTGGTTAACTAAGCCGTATTATGAAGTTCCAGAAGGGGAATCTAAAGATTACTGTGGGTATGCAACTCAAGAAGATAAAGACGTAATAGAATATTTTAAATCTTTAATTGAGAATAATATACAGGTAAATGTTCATTGTAATGGTGATGCGGCATCAGATCAATTTATAAGATGTTATAAAAAAGCTTTAGAAATGACAGATAATAAAACTGATTTAAGACCAGTAATGGTACATGCTCAAACAGTTAGAGAAGATCAATTAGATGATATGAAGGAACTTGGTATAATACCTACATTCTTTTTAGATCATATATGGTTCTGGGGAGATTATCATTATGAATCAGTATTTGGACCAGAAAGAGCTAATAGACTTAGTCCAGCAAAATCTGCATTAAGAAGAAATATAAACTTTACATTACATCAAGATTCGCCAGTAAAGATGCCAAATCAAATACTAGCAATGCATAATGCGGTTAATAGACAAACTCAAAGCGGTAGGATATTAGGAGCTGATCAAAGATTATCTACTATGGAAGCAATAAAAGCTTTAACAATAAATGCAGCATATCAGTATTTTGAAGAAGATGAAAAAGGATCTATAGAAGAAGGTAAAGTTGCAGATTTTGTAATACTTGATAGAAATCCTTTAGATGTAAATTTATCTGAGATTAAAGAAATAAAAGTATTAGAGACAATAAAAGAAGGTAATACAATATATAAAAAATAGTAAAATTAAGAAAGAGGTGAAACTTTATTTTCACCTCTTTTTGCTAGATATAGTAATATAGATATGAGGAGGATATACTTATGAATATTAGAAAATTAGAGATTTTTTATAAAACAGCTAAGTGTTTAAATATGAGTCAAGTAGCAAAGGATATGTATATTAGTCAACCATCAATAAGTCAATGTATATCTGAAATTGAGTCAGAAATTGGTACAAAATTGTTTGATAGAATAGGTAAAAAACTGTACTTGACACATGAAGGTAAAATTTTTTATGAATATACAAGGAGAATATTAAATATTTATGAAGAAGGGATAAATGTAGTACGTTCATCTAAATCTAATAAAGGAAAATTAGTTATTGGTGCAAGTACAACTATAGGTACATATATAATGCCCTATATAATACATAAATTTAATAAAAAAGAAAAAGATATTGAAATATCTATGATTATAGATAATAAGCATAATATAGAAGAACTTATATTAAATAATAAAGTAGACATTGCATTTATAGAAGGCACAGTAAATTCAAAAGAAATAATATTAAAAGATATATGGACAGATGAGCTTGTATTTATAAGTTCAATAAATCATGAATGGAATGGAAAAAAATACTTAGACATAGAGGATTTAAAAAATAATAAATTTATTATAAGGGAAGATGGCAGTGGAACAAGACAACGATTTGAAGGTTTTTTAGAAAATAATGATATTAAATTTAATTCATATATAGAATTAAGTAATTTAGAGGCTATTTTAAATTATGTTAAATTAAATATAGGAGTAAGTTGTGTACCTTATATGTCTGTTTTATCTGAAGAAAATTCAAAATCAATAAATGTATATAGGATAAAAGATCATAAGATTAATAGATCTTTATATAGTGCTATACACAAAGATAAGTATATTTCTAAACCTATAGAATGTTTTATGAAATTTTGTGAAAAAACAGATATTTTAAATAATAAATAATCATATATGAAAAACTATAATTGACATATTAATTATTTTACTACAATTTATTACATAATAATCGTGGGTATTATTCTTGTGATTCGTCTCCACCATTGAAATCCACGAATACCTATATCCAAAAGGATATAGGTATTTTTATTTTAAGATAATAATATAACAAAAGAAATTTAAAAATCAATTAATATTAACAATAAAGAAAGCATAGCTCCAGATAAACCAACTTGAGTGTACCAAGGTATTAATTGTGTGTTTAAAAAAGAAATCTGATAAATAGAATACTCCATAGAATATAAGAAGTATAAAAATAATTTTACCGACGCGTTTGGTTTTATCAAGATTACATTGTTTAGAATTTTGCGATTTAGAACTATCATATGCTCTAACTTCACCGTTTTTATCGATGAATATATCACCATGTGAGGTATTCCAAGCACAAGAACTAGCACTTAAATTTATTGAATTTTCCTTAAGGTTTTCTTTTTTAAAAGGGTATATATTTATGTTCTTAGAAAACTCTTCAATTATATCTATTTTACTAAGCATTAATCCTCATTTAATTTATGGATTAAAATTATGTATATATTATCACAAATATTTTAGTTTAATTTGTATAAATTACATAATTATTTGTGATTAAAAAAAAGCGAAAATGATATTGATTATCTATATCAAATGCTATATAATGTATTAAAAATAAACGATAATGATGAATAAAAATAATTAATTGGATGCTCATGAATATTTAAGAAAATAAATAATAGTTATAAGACATAATAGAAAGGAGACAGCTATGGAACATATTTTTATTAATTAACAGATTAGACTATAGATATAGCAATGAAATATAATTATGAGGATTTAATGATAATGAGTATCGATATCTACAAATTGAAATATAAGACATGATAGAAAGGAGACAGCTATGAAATATATTTTTATTAATCCAGTTGTAGATAATATGTATATAAAAGAAGATCTAGATAAATTATTACTTAACAATGGTTACTCAAGGGTAGAAGTTGAAAATGATTGGCATAAGGTTGTAAAAGAAAAGTATAATGAAGCTCTTAAATCAACAGAAAAGGCACTTTTAGATCGAAGGTGTCCTTTAGCTATTGATACAATTAATGAATATATAAATGAGCAGGATGTTTTTATTCCTAAAATTGATCCAATTCTAATACATTGTGGTATAGAAATTGCAAATAGAGAGGATCTAAAAGGAAAGAAAAAGGTAATTACTACGCCATGTAAAAGTCTAGCTTCATATGGAAACAAAAAGGGTTTAGAAGATACAGTATTTATAAGCTGGAAAGAATTTATAAAGAAATTAAATTTATATGAAAAAATTCAAGTAAAACTACTTGATGAGAGTCCTATTCCACTGGGTTATTTTAATTCATTAGAAGCTAAAATTAGTAGTATCTCAGGAGAAGAAAATATAGAAGCGTATTTTAAAAATAACCTACATAAGGAAAGCGACTTGGTTGAGATGCTTTATTGTAAGGATGGATGCAACAATGGAGATGGAGTATTAATAAATGAATAAGAATAAAGTTATAAAAACATCAATTTCTATAATAATTTTGGTTTTAATATGGAGTATAGTTACTAAAATGGATATAGTTAGTTCTTATATTTTACCATCTCCATCAAAGGTATTAGACAGTTTATTAAAAATGATTAAATCAGGAGAAATCTTTGAAGATATTTACATAAGTTACATAAGAGTTTTAAAAGGATTTTTCATAGCAACTTTATTAGCTTTTTTATTAGCAATGGTGAGAGTTATTTTACCAAAATTTAATGATTACTATGAAAATATAGTTCAATTTTTAAAGAATGTACCACCATTAAGTTTAATATCATTATTAATTTTATGGTTTGGTATAGGAGAAACAACTAAGATTGGGATAATAGTTTTAACTGCGTTTTTCCCAATATACCTAAATACGGTAAAGGGATTTGTAAGTTGTGATAAAAAACTGTTAGAAGTTGGAGAAATTTATGGATATTCAAAAGTAAATAGCTTTTTTAAGATAAGAATTCCATATGCTATGTCAGATATATTAGTTGGAATGAGAATAGGACTAGGTTATAGTTGGAGAGCTATAATAAGTGCAGAAATGATTGCTGCGTCAACTGGTCTAGGTCATATGATTTTATTTGCTCAGCAAATGTCTAGAACAGATAAAGTTATAGTCGGTATTTTAGTAATAGGTGTAGTTGGTTATATAACTGATAGATTGTTTGCACTTATAATCGATAAGGCTTTGAAAGGATCAGAAGAAAATGGATGGGATTAAATTAGTAAATGTAAGTAAGTTCTATACTGTTGAAAAAGAAAGTATGAAAGTTCTAAATGGAATTGATTTAAATATACCAGCAAATAAGATAACTGTAATCTTAGGTCGAAGTGGATGTGGAAAGACTACTTTATTGAGACTTGTATCAGGTTTAGAAGAATTTGATCAAGGAGAGATATTAGGTACTAATTCAAAAAGAAAGGCATATGTATTCCAAGAGGATAGATTAATGCCATGGCTAGATGTAAAAAAGAATATAACATTTGGTATACATAATAAAAATATAGATAATAGAAAAATTGATAGGATTATTGAAACTGTAGGTCTTAAAAAATTCTATAGTGCATATCCAAGACAATTATCAGGTGGAATGAAACAAAGAGTCTCGATTGCAAGAGCATTTGCATATGATCCAGACTTTATAATGATGGATGAGCCTTTTTCGGCATTAGACTTTTTTACAAGAGAGCAAATGCAAAATGAATTATTAAAGATTCACCAAACATCAAAATGCTCAATTTTATTTGTAACTCATAGTATAGATGAGGCACTTATCCTTGGAGATAAAATAGTAATTTTAGAAAAAGGTGTTATTAAATCTCAATATGAAATTAAAGAAAAAAGTAGCACAAGAGACTTATTAGATGATAAGTTTGTTAAATTAAAAAAACAAATAATTGATGATTTAAAAGTTATTTAATTAAAGATATATAAGTAATGGAGGATAAATTTATGAAATTAAGTAAGTCAATAAAAATAAAATTAACATCGGTACTTGCAACTGGTGTATTAATGATATCAATGGTTGGATGTACAACAACAAAAGAAGCAAG
Source organism: Romboutsia sp. 1001216sp1 (assembly GCF_039841805.1). Classification (NCBI taxonomy): domain Bacteria; kingdom Bacillati; phylum Bacillota; class Clostridia; order Peptostreptococcales; family Peptostreptococcaceae; genus Romboutsia; species Romboutsia sp. 1001216sp1. Next base: position 163,018 of record NZ_JBDPHA010000003.1, on the reverse strand, counting down.
TTTAGATAAGTTAGTAATAACACATGTAACTTCACCTTTAAATGTACCAAGTATAATACAAAAAAATAAAAATGTTTTTGCTAATGAGTTCAGTGAAAATGGTAAAGATATAGCTATTGAGTATGCTGAAATAACATCGGGGGCTGATCAAACTCAAGCATTAGCATCAGGAGATGTTGATATATTATACGCTGTTGGAGGAACTTCTGTAGTTTCAGCAGCAGCAAATGGTGCAGATATAAAAATATTAAATATGTACAGTAGATCACCAGAAGCATTCTGTATGTATTCGCTTGATGAAAACATAAAATCAGCACAAGATTTAAAAGGTAAAACTATAGCAGGACCAGTTGGAACTAACTTACACCAACTATTAATAGCATACCTTGAAAAAGCTGGAATGACTATAGATGATGTTAACTATGTGAATATGTCTATAGCTGATGCAAAAGCAGCTTTAGATGGAAAAAGTGTTGATGCAGCATTAGTTGCAGGACCTACTGCATATAAAGCAGAACAACAGGGATATAACTTAGTTACTAATGGAAAAGGATTAACAGATGCAGTAATAGCAGTTGCAGTTAGAGAAGATTTCTATAATGAGCACAAAGAAGAAGTTGAATTATTCATGAAAGCTCAAGAAAACGTAAATAAATACATGAATGAAAACTACGATGAAACTATGGAAATAGTTTCTAAAGAACTTGATTTAGATAAATCAGCAGTTGAAGAAATGTATAAACAATATGATTTCAGTATAGAAACTACAGATGCAGACCGTAAAGCATTTCAAAATGTAGCAGACTTTATGTTAAAAACTGGAATGATAGAAGAAGAAGTTAAGACAAATGAACTTTTTATAAAATAGTAGGTGAATATAAATGATACAAGAAAAAGTTATAGTAAAAGATCAAAATGATATTATAGAGATAACTTACGATGATATATTAAAATATCATGGTAGAGAAATGATAGGTGGAGCAGCTTTAGCATTTAAAATAATGCTTATGACTTTTCCTAAACTTTCTGATGAAATACCGCAAAGAGGAAAGTTTAGTTTTTATAGTGGAATAGGGAAAAATGGAAAAGGTATAATAGATGCAGCAGAAATGGTTATGCGTGTAAAAACTTATGGAAATTTAGAACTAGATATTGATTATTCTAATGATAAGATGGGACAAGAAGCACCAGGTGGTGGAAGATATTATTTTGAAATAGGATATGATGATAAACTAGTTAAATTGTACTTAAAAGAGGGGGTTATACCTAGTGAATTTATAAATTATTCAAAATTATCACATAAGTGCAAAGCAGAAAATATTTCTATGAGAGTAGAAGATCAAGAAAAATTATTATCATTGAGAAAAGAACTAGCTATCAAAATTATGGCATCTGACCCAGAAGACCTATTTGTAATAATAAAATAAAAATCAGTAGCATAATAAATAATATTACATTAAATTAACTTGTGTATTCTAGGTTAAAAATTAATCGTGGGTATTATTCCTGTGATTCGTCTCCACCATTGAAATCCACGAAAAGGTATTGGCTAAATAGCCAATATCTTTTTTTATGGAAAATAATATTATATTTATACTAGACTTAATAATATATACATTTACAAAATAATTAATGGAATATGCTATAATAGCTTTGTATTAGACTAAAATTATTTTATTGATAAATTTATAAACAATATTTATGTTGTATAGGGGAGATGGCATGAAGAATCGAATTTTAATTATAGAGGACGATAATGAAATATCTAATATGATTGCAGATTATCTTGGTAAAAATGGATATGAAACGCATATAGCTAAAGATGGAATAAGAGGGATTAAATATGTGATAGAAAAGAAGCCTGACTTAATTATCTTAGATATTATGTTGCCATATAAAAGTGGTGATGAGATTTTAAGAGAAGTGAGGGAATTTTCCGATATTCCAATAATAGTAGTATCAGCAAAAGAAAATGTACAGTTTAAAGTTGATTTATTTAAAATAGGAGTAGATGATTATGTAGTCAAGCCATTTGATTTATTAGAACTTCTAGCAAGGATCGAAACAAATTTAAGACGCTACTTAAAACTTACAAGTCAACAAACACTTTATAAACACAAAAACATAACACTAAACTATGATTTAAAGGAAGTCTTTGTTGATAATAATGTTGTCAAACTTACATCTAAGGAGTTTGAGATTTTATACTTATTTATAAAATATCCAAACAAAGTATTTTCTAAGAAAAATATATACGAAACAGTGTGGAAAGACTCATATGCATATGATGATGATACGATAAACACTCATATAAGTAATATAAGAAAGAAAATTGATAGTGAACTAATCGAAACTGTTTGGAAAATGGGATATAAGTTAAAGTGATTATTTTAGAATTTCTTTAGAATTTAATTTAGAAATTCTTATATTCTAAAATATATCATATAAGGCAGAGGAGATGATAAATATGTCAGAGATAATTTGCCAAACAGTAAACTTATCAAAAAAATATAAAGATAATATAGTACTTGATAACGTAAGTATCAACATTAAAAGAGGCGACATTTATGGTCTTATAGGGGAAAATGGAGCAGGTAAGACTACATTAATAAAAATAATCGCTCAGTTAATAAACCAAACAGAAGGAAAAGTAAAGCTATTTGGAACAACTGATAAAAATCAATTGTGCAAATTACAAAAAAATATTGGGTATACAATTGAAAATCCGGCACTGTACATGGACATGACAGCAAGAAAAAACCTAGAAGTAATACGTATGCAAAAAGGAATACCTGGAACATACGATATTGAGAGGGTATTAAAACTTGTAAACCTAGATATTAATGATAAAAAGAAGGTAAAAAACTTTTCTCTAGGAATGAAACAAAGATTAGCATTAGCTATGGCATTGTTAGATGAGCCAGAATTATTAATTTTAGATGAGCCTTTAAATGGACTAGATCCTACAGGAATTTTAGAATTAAGGCAATTGTTAATAAGATTAAACTTAGAAAAGGGAATTACAATAGTTTTATCTAGTCATATTCTTAGTGAACTATATAAGCTATCAACATGTTATGGAATTATGCACAAAGGAAAGTTAATAGAAGAGATATCGTCTAAGGAATTAGATGAAAGATGTAAAAAACATATATATATAAATGTTTCAGATAGCAAAATTGCATCTATTATTTTAGAGAAAGAACTAGGTATAAATGATTTTATTGTTTGTAATAACAATATTATAAAAATATATAGCCACTTTGATGAATGTTCAAAAATCAATTCAACTTTAATATTAAATAAAGTCTTAGTCGAAGAGATTAGTATTAAAGGAGATAGTTTAGAATCATATTTTGCAAAAATAATTGGAGGTGGGGCTAATGTATAATATTTTAAAAGCAGAAATATATAAATTAAAATACAGTAAAGAACTTATGATATGTTTGATAGGACTATTAATACTAGCTATCATAAATACTTACTACGGTTCAGTAGAATTTGGTGCAAAAGGTGCATTAGTCCATCCAAGTAGAGAAATAATTGGAATAATGGCTTGTAGTTTATTTGCGGCTACATATGTAGGAAAAGATTTAGTATCAAAAACTATTAATCACACACTAACATCAGGACATGAGAGAAGTAAAGTTTTTCTAAGTAAGTATTTGTGTTATTTGATTGGTTGTGTGATTATTTTACTTGCAAACTATGCATTTATAGGAAGTACATATGGCTTATTTTACGGATGGGGACAAGTATTTAATAGCAGTGAGTTATATTTTTTAATTGTATATGTAGTAGTTGGGATATTTTTTAATATATGCATTTCTTCAGTTTCATTTTTTATTTGTATACTTGTAAAAAACTCAAGTGTATCAATTGCCTTATGTGGAGGAACTGTAGGATTGATACTAGCACTAACTCAGTTATCTTGGAACACTATTACTTATTATGTTGCAAATAAAGATTATTCTTTAGGAATGATGCCACTTATCTTTGCAATAAGTTTTGTATTAGGTACGGGTATTTTATATTTAATTTGCAATTATTGTTTTAACAAACAAGATATTTAATATGAAAGGATGGATTATGATTTGATAACAATTTTATTAATTATAGGATTTACATATATCGTAATCCGTTTCATATCTATAAAAAAACAACTAAGAAAAATTAAGATTCAACTTAATAAGAAAGAACGGATAAATATAATATTAAATGATAAAGATGTAGAAAAAATAGCTGAATCTTTTAATATTTTTCTGCAAGAACAAAAACAACTAGAGATAAATATAAGAAACAGAGAAGAAAATCTAAAACAATCTATTTCTAATATTTCACATGATTTAAGAACACCACTTACAGCTATTAGAGGGTATATTACACTTCTTGAAAATTGTACTGAAGAAGAAAGAAATATGTATATTGGCATTCTTTCTAAAAAATCAGAAGAACTAAATAATTTACTTAATAATTTTTATGAGCTTTCTATTTTTGATAATGATAGTTACCAAATAGATATAAAAGTTATTGATATAGTAGAAATAATTATGGGGACTGTTATTTCTAACTATGCCTTAATTAAAAATAAAGAAATAGAAATTGATAATAGACTTCCTTCTAAACCAATAGAAGTTCAAGGCGAAGAGGTGGTTTGTTCAAGGATTATTCAAAACTTAGTTTCTAATGCAATAAAGTATTCAACAGGCTATATTTCTATTGAACTTAAAGAGTTTGATGAGTATGTTATTTTTAAGATTAGAAATAGTGTTTCGGATTTAACTCAAGATGATTTGAAATATTTATTTGATAAGTTTTATACTGCAGATAAATCTCGAAACCGCAGTGGAAGTGGTTTAGGGTTATTTATTGTAAAGGTATTACTTGATAAGATTGATGGAGAAGTTTATGAAGTTAGTTTAAATGATGATATATTAAGTATAAGTATTTTATTTAGATATTTTTAAGGATAATTATATAAGTTATTTGATATTTATCAAGAATTATTAGATGAATTAATCGTGGGTATGATTGTGAAGAATCACCTCTACCAATTACATAATTTTTATCGTCAAACCAATTGGAATTGTTAGAGTTTAAAATCTATTAGTTCCTTTTTTATTAAAATAAATTAAAGAAATATAGGATTTATATAATAGGGAAATAAATAATTTATAACAAATAAAAGTGAACCCTATCACAAGTAAGGGATAGGGTTGATTATTATATAGCATTTGTTTGTTCATTAATACCTGAAATAGGTGGAAACATCTTAAAAAATAAAAATCTCATTAAAGGAGATACAATTAATAAATTTAAAGGAATTGCAAAAATAAAGTTTGTAACTATAGCAACACCATAAGCAGAAATAAAATTAGAATCTAATCCTACATTAGCAATTACTCCGAATAATGACATCCAAATAACCATACCACATGATGTAAAAAATGACATACACAGTCCTACTTTTTTCATAGTGTCATTTGGCTTTAATATTTTACTTGTAATGACCTTAACAATTCTACCAACTATAAAAATATCTCCTATTAGTGCATATATAAAAGCCAATGGAAACCCTAGTGCTGCATGCTTAAATATATTTAATGAAAATCCTTCAATTATAGCTATATTGTAGCAACTCATAATAAATACCATTGTTGCAGCAATCATTAATATGAATATAAAATGTTCTTTTTTGTTTTTAAACAAGTTAAATACCTCTCTTCTAATAAATTGTCAACTAAGTTGACTAATGTATAGTATCATTTTTAACTCTATAATGTCAACTAGGTTGACTAAAGTTGTATTATTTATTTTAAAAATTATATAATATAGATAGATTTGATTAAAATAAAGGAGTATTTATATGAGTTCATATTTTAAAAATTTAAATATAATAGATTTAATAAGTGAAAAACACGCAAAGCTTAGAAAAATGGTAATAGAAACTTGGGTTGAAAGGGGAGAAGAAAGGGTTAGTGATACAGAATCGTATATGATTGCATTAGTAGAAAGAAATGAATTAACAGTGGCACAGATTGGAAGGATAATAGGAATATCACGCCAAGGAGCTCATAAATGTGCAAAAGGCTTAATTGAAAGAGGATATATTATTATAGAAAATAAAGACGTAAATTCTAGGGACAAGATACTTTCTTTAACTGAAAAGGGATCAAGATTTTGTAGAGAGACATTAATTTTAAAAGAAGAATTTGAAACAAATATTATAAATTCTATAGGTGAGGATAAATTTAAAATATTAAAAGAGTGTTTAAGTGAAAATTGGTTTGCAAAATAAGTATTGTGCAAAACTAACTCTAATATAAAATTCTTTAGGTTATATTTTAGAATACCCAAAAAGCAAGGTGTAATAAAAGACTTAAAAAGTTACTTTATATAATAAAAACACGCTCCGTAAAGTAGATACGGAAAAACTATATCATAAGTAAGAGAGTATGGCTTGTGAAAATAGCTTGTTGTAAAGAAATGCTAAATAAAATTAAAATAAATACTAACGTAAAAGATTTGTCACCTTAATATACTTGCAAGTACTTCTGACCCAAAGTTATATTATTATGCCTTTTATTAAAAAATTCAAGTGATGCAATGAAAAATCTTTGAAATCAGGGGTTTGACCATTGGTTTTAGCTTTTATTATCATTTCAGATAAACCCAAAACATGAACTAAAAATTAACAAATAGATGCGTATATAAATTTAAGGATTGTGAATAATATATTACATAGTTATACTCAGTAATATTAACTAGTATGATTAACACAAATAAAATAAATATTTTGATAATAAAATATCCTAGTTATTACATATAAGATTCAGAAGCAATATTAGTTAATAATAAGTTCGAATATAATAAGTTAGTCTATAAAGGAGAATAAAGGTTATGCTATTAATAAAAAATGGGAAAATAATAACCATGGCTGATAAAAATTATAATAGTGGATCTATTTTAATAAAAGATAAAAAGATTGTAGAAATTGGAGAAAATATTAATATAAATAGTAATGAGGATTGTAAGATAATTGATGCAGAAAATTGTTGGGTTATGCCAGGCATAATAGAAGCTCATTGCCATATTGGAATTCAAGAAGAAAGAAAAGGATTTGAAGGCAATGACTGTAATGAAACAAATGAATCAATTACACCATATCTTAGGGCTTTAGATGGTATTAATGTTATGGATTCAGCTTTTCATAATGCTTTGACTGCTGGTATTACAGGAGTAATGGTAGGACCTGGAAGTTCAAATGTAGTCGGAGGACAGTTTGTTTTTATAAAAACTCATGGTAGAACAATAGATGACATGGCTGTCCTTGAACCAGCAGCAATGAAAATTGCATTTGGAGAAAATATAAAAACAAATTATAATCAAAAAAATATGATGCCATCAACTCGTATGTCAATAGCTGCACTTTTACGTGAGGAATTGTTTGAAGCTCAAAAATATAATCAAAACAAAAAAAATGCTATGAAAAATGGTGATAGTTTTGATGAGGTATTTAGGAGAGAGTGTTGGTTACCTGTAATTAACAGAGAGATTCCTTTAAAAGCACATGTACATAGAGCAGATGATATTTTAACAGCAATCCGTATAGCTAAAGAGTTTAATTTAAGATTAACTTTAGATCATTGTACAGAAGGACATCTAATTTCAGAAGAGATTAAGGAAGCTGGATTTCCGGCAATAGTTGGACCTTCATTAGCAATAAGAAATAAGATAGAGACTCAAAATGCAGATTTTAAAACAGCTGGTATATTACACAAGGCTGGTGTGAAAGTAGCTATTACTACTGATCATCCAGTTACAAGAATACAAGATTTACCTATTTGTGCTGGATTTGCAGCAAGAGAAGGACTAGGAATAGAAGAGGGACTTAAAGCAATTACAATAAATGCGGCAGAAATATGTAATGTATCAGATAAAGTTGGAAGTCTTGAAATAGGAAAAGATGCTGATATTGCAATTTTTGATGGGAATCCAATGGAGGTATTTACAAAAACAATGTATACCATAATTGATGGTGAAATAGTTTATGAAGCAAAAGATATAGATAATTAGCTATTAAAAATAAGAATGGTAGATAGTTTTATATAACAAGCTATCTACTTTTTTATATTAATTATTAATAGTTTTAGATAAATATATTATATAGATTAATAGTATGTATTATAGCAAATAGAAATTATATTAATTTTGAATAAGATTGTAGGTAAGAATTTCGGGAATTTACTTGATGAAGTTAGCTTGGTTAAACTTTGTGGTAGAAAGGATTGGTTTGAATAATTTATTAAGTAGAATAATAATTAAAATTTTCTTATAATTTTTATAATAAAGCGATAACAAAGTCAATTTTATAATGACTTTGCTATCATCTTATCAATTACATAGAACTTGCTTTACTAACTTCTATGTAAGTTTTGTCAATAAAACTATCTATTGTTGTTGTTTCTATTATTTTCGTTGTTGTTGCAGTTATTATTGTTTCTATTATTGTTATTATTATTTCTATTATTGTTGTTGTTGCAGTTGTTATTGCAGTTATTGTTGTTGTTATTGTTTCTATTATTGTCGTTGTTGTTTGACTTTATCATGATTATCACCTCCTCGAAAATATTATTGGCAGAAAGGTATCGTAATATACATAATCAATAAAAATAATTTTTTATTAATAATGCTAGAATTAGTTTAATTAATTTGTAGATAATATGGATGTTAATTATCGAATTACATGAAAATGAGGATAGTATTAAGATAGTTTTAACAGATATAATGAATTTTCAAAATGGCAAATAGAAATTAAACTATAATATATACTTATCCTAAAAATTGAAATTTTAATGCTATGAAAATAGTGAGGTTGCATACTTTTTATGAAATAAACTATCTATATTTTTTAGTATTTTGCTATATTGAATTGAAGATTTTTAGCATAGGTGAAGGAATCCTACACATAGAATACATTTATCTTTTACCCAAGTGGACTTCATATTGGGCATTTCTATCACTTTAATAGGACATTTTTTTGTATAAAGGCTGCGACAAATACAATTATTTTTTAGATGGAATCTATCTGTTTTTCTCATTTCTTCATATCTTGGGATAATACATATTACATATTTATATTTTTATCTATTTTGTTTGGATTATGGATTGTTTATTATCAAAAAATTTAAAAATGTAACAAAAAATGATATATAGAAATATAATAATATGAAACATATTGTTTATGGAGGTTGAGTATATGGAGTTAAAATGGACTATAGTTATTATTATAATTATACTTGCCTTACTCTTATATAGATGGATAATACAAAGAAAACAAGTTATTAATAATGTGTTACAAAGAAGTGATGAAGAAAAAATTAAAGATATTAATAATGCACTAGAGTTATATGGTTTTGTATATGATAAAACTAATGATATTATATGTTCAAATATGTATCCTTGGCAAAGAGAAGTAGGATATTGTAGGTTTTATGATGAAGCAGCACCTACCTTAAATATGATTATTGATAGCGAGCCTATTTATTTTGAATATGATAATAGAAGATGGCTTATTGAACTTTGGAAAGGTCAGTATGGAATGACTACTGGTGCTGAAATTGGTATATATGTAAGTGAAATGGATGATATTAATATACCAGGTATTTTTTCAGGTCCTTTTTTCGAAGCCGTATCAGATGAAGAACTATTAAATATGGATTTTAAGCTTAAAATAAATGAAGAAGAATTATTTCAAAGACAAGATTATCATTGGTGGCTAACAGGTTTTGATGTAGGTGTATTTTCTAATACTCATAACTTATCAATGGAAGTTAGAATAATTTTTCCAAATTCAATTATGAAAGATGCATTTCTTGGTGGATTAAAAAGAGCAGGTTATAAAGAAGATGAAATTAAAATAACTAAGAATATAATTTATTTTAATTTTGATGAACCTAAATCTGATCAACCATATAATCGTTATAAATTAATAATACCTTTTATCCAATTTATGAACAAAACTTATTGTAAGATATATAATTTAATTACTAAAGATTTTGAATGTACAATAGATAAAATTGACTTTTTACGATTATACTATCCTAATTTGCTTAGATTGATTGCAGGTAAAAATAGAATGAAAAAATTAAAAAAATCTTATAAAGTGATTTCATCTTATATAAGTGGAAATGAGATGAGAAGTAATGAGCATTTATAAACGCTTATCCAAAATCTATGAAAATTCTAAAGTTATTCCTTATGATTATTCTTCAAAATTTGTCATAATGAGTGATTGTCATAGGGGTAGCGGAAATTTAGGAGATAATTTTATAAAAAACCAATATATATTTTTCGCGGCACTTAATGACTACTATAAAAAAGGATTTACTTACATTGAATTAGGTGATGGAGATGAACTTTGGGAAAACAGATCTATGGAACAAATTATGGAAGTACACAGTAGTACATTTGAATTACTATCTAAATTTTATGAGTCAAACAGAATGTATATGATTTATGGTAATCATGATATGCAAAAAAGTTATACAGAATTTTTAGAGTGTCATTATAAAGGATATTATTGTGGAATAAGAAAAGATATTTTTTCATTATTCAATTATATAAAAGCATATGAAGGAATAATTCTAGAAAATGAAGACAATAATCAATATAGAACCTTTCTTGTACATGGTCATCAAGGAGATTTGATTAATGATAGACTATGGAAGCTAGGTAGGTTTTTAGTTCGTTATATCTGGAGACCACTAGAGATATGGGGATTTAATGACCCTACAAGAGCAGCTAAAAATTATAAAAAGAAAAATAGAATAGAACGACAACTGATGGCATGGTCAAAAGAGAATAACATAATGTTAATTGCAGGTCATACTCATAGACCTAGCTTTGCTAACTTAGATGAAGCTATGTACTTTAATTCAGGAAGTTGCATACATCCAACAGCTATTACAGCTATAGAGATTGAATGTGGTTGTATTAGCTTGGTGAAATGGAGTGTTATGACAAGAGAAGATAGTAGTATGTATGTAGGAAAAAAAGTTTTAAAAGGACCAGTAAAATTAGAAGATTACTTTGTAAAAAATTTAAAAGTAGAAAGTTTTTAAGTATTCAAAAGCTGATTCCTGTATTGATAAGGAGTCAGCTTTTTTAGCATTAGTATTACATTAAAAAGGAAAAGTATTATGATATAAGAATGGCAAAATCAAATATAAAAGGTATTAATATTTTAGTTAATGCTTTAGGTAATTCTTTAATGAATGGACAGTATAATCTATATAGATATCCAAATATAGGTTTTTTATACATATTTTTTTAATCTATTTATTTTTTATTGTCATATTATAAGCAAATAGTATATATGGAATTTTTAAGGTAAATTATCTTACATAAATAAGAACCATTGTCTAGTATTTACATATAATATAGAGAACAATATTTATATCAGAAAAAGGGGAATCAACAATGGACAGAAATTATTGGCAAGATTATTGGGAAAATTATTACAAGTTTATGGCTGTATATCTTAGAGAGTTACAAAATGCATATCCTGATGCGGATATAAAAAATGAATACGCAGAAGTTGCTAACTTATTTGAACCTCCTATGTCTCTTGAAGATTACGAGGATTATGATGAATATGACGATGATAATGTCTATGCACAAACAGGTAACGATCCAAATTTTACATTACCTGGTGGTGGGCAATCTCCTACTCCTTTTATATCACCTGGTGGTGGGCAATTTACTATAAATAATTGTAGGAGGATGGCAGTAGTTAGAATAGTAATGAGGAGAGGCTTTACTCCTTCTAATTTCTTTATGCTAGTAGATAGAGCTGATAGAAGAAGTATTCAAGGATTTAGGATAGCTTGTGAAGGTAGTAGAATTAGATTTGTACCAATGGCTGTAGAATATAGAAATATTAATCTTATAGAATGTGCATTTTAGATTAAATCTAATAATAGGGGAAATGATAATTTAATGAGTTATGTTGTGCTCATAGAGAGTATAGGTGACTTAAGTAATAAAATAGAAATAATAGTATAAGTTGATTGTGGGTTTGATTTTGCGAATCGTCTACAATATTGAAATCAAAGAAAAGATATTAGCTACTTAGCTAATATCTTTTTTTAGTATGCAAATATAAAGTATGATATTATAAAATAAAATACAAGTTAGGGAGAATGTATATATGTACAAAGAGAACATTTTAGTAGTAGAAGATGATGTAGATATAAATAACCTAATAACAAAAACACTAGAAAAACAGAACTATAAAGTAACGCAGGCATTTTCAGGGAGTGAAGCGCTGTTACAACTATCTATATCAGAATTTAAATTGATGCTACTAGATTTAATGTTACCAGGTATGAGCGGAGAAGAGATAATCAGTAAAATTAGAGATGAAAAAGAAATACCAATAATAGTAATTTCAGCAAAAACGTCTTTAAAAGATAAAGTAAATGTTTTGAATATAGGAGCGGATGATTATATAACTAAACCTTTTGAATCAGAAGAAATAATAGCTCGAATAAACTCACAGTTAAGAAGATATAGAAAGTATGAAATAAGTACACAATCAAATGAAATATACAAATTTAAAAATCTTATCTTAGAAGAAGAAACAAGAAAAGTAAAGGTCAAAGGAGAAGAGATACATTTAACTGGTCATGAGTTTGATATTTTAAGCATTTTAATTAAAAATCCTGATAAGGTATATTCAAGGGAATCATTGTATGAACAAGTATGGAAAAATGGATACTATGGGGAAGATAACTCTGTAAATGTTCATATTAGCAATATTAGAAAAAAAATTAAATCAGTATCACAAGATGAAGATTACATAAAAACAGTATGGGGAATAGGATTTAAATTAAATAATAATTAATAAAAATCTTTATACTTTCTTTAAACTTTCTTGAATATTTATTAAAAAAATTTTTATATCATAGTTATTGTAAGTTAGTTAATAAATGGTACTTAATACTGCTTAAATAAAGAGGGAGAAATATATGAAGGAAGTTATAAAAACGTATAATTTATCTAAGAAATATGGAAATTATGATGCATTGTTAGATGTAAATATTAATGTAAAACAAGGTGATATATATGGTTTAGTAGGTGATAATGGAGCAGGTAAGACTACTTTACTTAGAATATTATCTGGGCAGTCACATGCTAGTAGTGGTAGTTTTGAACTTTTCTCAGTTTCAGATGAGAAAGAATTAAATGAAGTTAGAAAACATACAGGTGTTATTATTGAATCGCCAAGTTTTTATCCTAATCTTACTGTTGAAAAAAATATGGAGTATTATCGTATTCAAAGAGGTATACCAGGAAAAGACAAAGTTATTAAAGCTCTTGAAGATGTTAATTTGAGTCATGCTAAAAAGAAAAAATTTAATCAATTATCTCTTGGTATGAAGCAACGACTAGGATTAGCTCTTGCTATTATGACAGAACCAGAGTTATTAATACTTGATGAACCAATTAATGGCTTAGACCCATCAGGAATTATTGAAATTAGAAATCTACTATTAAAATTAAATAAGGAAAAAAATATTACTATAGTTATATCAAGTCATATACTTTTAGAGCTATCAAATATTGCAACTTGCTATGGATTTTTAAATAAGGGAAGATTAGTCAAAGAAATATCTTCAACTGAACTTAATGAAAAATGTAAAAGCTATTTAGAAATTAAAGTTACTAATGCCAATAAGTTAACTGCACTATTAGAAGAAAAATTAGGTTATAGTGATTATAAGGTTTTACCTAATGATATAATACAGTTATTTGATAGAAATAGAGACCCTCAAAAGATAAGTGAGCTTATAGTTAAAAATGGAATTGGATTAAATTGCATAGAAGAAAAAACTATAAATCTTGAAAATTATTATATGTCATTGATTGGGGGATATTGCAATGCTTAATTATATAAAAAGTGAATTTTACAGAAATATAAATACTAAAGGAAATTATATATTTTTATTTGGAAGTATAGCATTTGTAATATTTATAAATGTAGCCTTAGGTTTATTTGCACAAAGCCAAGTGAATTTTTTGTATGGAAATACAAAATATTCTCTTAGTAGTTTTTATACTTATATGGGATTATTAATACTTATATCTATTTATTTAGTTTCATTAATTTTTGGTCAAGAATTTAAGAACTCTACACTTAAAAATTCTATTGCCTTTGGAATTTCAAGAAGTGAAATATATTTAGGCAAATTTTTAGTAGAAGTAGTAATTTGTACAATAAATTTAATATTAATTAGTAGTGCATATGTTATAGCTGCATACGTAATGCTAGAGGATAGCGGTATAGTATATTTAAAAGATTTTATACATGCAATAGTAGCATGCTTTCCACTGCTATTAGTTAGTATGACTGCTGCTCATTGTTTTTACTTCATATTTGATAATGAGAGTATAGCTGTGACATTTTGGTCAATTTTTATAGTATTTGTGCCACTATTAATATCAATGGCTGGACGTAAAATAGATATACTAGGTAAAATAGCAAGATGGCTACCTTGGAATATAGTTGGAAATGCTACATTTGACAGTAATACTAATCGAATAATCATGGCATGGAATACTACTGATGGTTTTGTAAGATGTTTTATAGTAGGATTTATAGGAGTTGTATTATTTTATACATTAGGATTAATTATGTTTAAGAAAAAAGAAATAAAATAGATAAAAAGGGGCGTGTGGATTATGGAATGAATGTTAGTAATTTTATTAATACCAAGTGTGTATTTTTCTGCACGCTTTTTCTTGCTTTCTAGAAATATTAAAACATCAGTTAAGGACTTTAAATATATTTCTGAAAATATAGATACAAATCGTAAACTTAAGTTAAATCATCCAGATAAGAATTTTGAGAAATTATTATCTGAAATAAATCAGTATTTAGAAGATACACAAGTAAATAAATTAAAGTACATAAAAAGAGAAGAAGAAATTAGAAAAGAAATCGAAAATGTTTCTCATGATTTAAGAACACCTTTAACTTCTATTAGGGGATATTTAGAGTTAATAAATGATGAAACTATTACATCTAAAGAAAAGAAAGATTACCTTTGTATTGTAGAAAAAAGAGCTAAGGTTCTTCAACATTTAATTCAGGATTTTTATGATTTAAGTAGGTTTGAAAATAATGATTATAATTTAAATATGGAAATTATAGATATTAATAAGGAGCTAAGAGAGCATATACTGGTATTTTATAATGATTTTGAAAAGAAAAATATTGAAGTGGATTTAAAGTTAGATGAAAATCCAGTATTAGTAAGGTTAGATGAAAGTGCTATTAAAAGAGTTTTTAATAATTTAATTCAAAATTCTATTAAGTATAGTAAGAGTCATTTTTGTATGTCAATAAACAATAAAGGTAGAGAAGTTATTATTGAGTTTAAAAATGATGTCCAAGATATTAATAAAGATGAGTTAAACTTACTGTTTAATAGATTTTATATGAAGGATAAATCAAGAAGTAGTGATAGTTCTGGTTTAGGTCTTACAATAACCAAGCTTTTAGTTGAATCTATGAATGGTGAAATTGATGTTGATATGGATAAAGAATGGATTATATTTAGAATAAAGTTTTTATCAGAGATATATTAAATATATGAAAAACTAATTACTTAAATAATTTTATCGTGGGTATGATTTTTGAGAATCATCTCCACCATTGAAATCCAAAAAACACATTGAGAATATTATCAATGTGTTTTTTATTTTATAAAGTAGTTAAGCTAGTCTAATATAATATATAATTAAACATAGGCAAATATAATATGATAATATATGGAGAAAAAGTATGTTTACTATAATGATAATAGAGGATAACGAACTAATAAGAAATGAAATTCATAATTTATTAGATTTAAACAGATATAAAACAATAAAGGTAAATGATTTTAATAGTATTACAAAGCAAGTGAAAGAATACAATCCAGATTTAATACTACTAGATATAAATTTACCAGATGAAGATGGCTTTAAAATCTGTACAGAAATAAGAAGTTTTTCAAAAGTTCCTATAATATTTGTAACTAGTAGAAATACAAATATAGATGAACTTATGGGAATAACATTAGGAGCCGATGATTTTATAACAAAGCCTTATAATACACAAATACTTCTAGCAAGAATAGCATCATTACTAAAAAGAGCATATCCTAACGAAAAAACAATAGATAATATAGAACATAATGGAATAACATTAAATATATTAAAAAGCACAATAGAAAAAAATGATAAATCAGTAGAGCTTACAAAAAATGAATTTAAAATATTACATTACTTACTTATAAACAAAGGTAAGATAGTTTCAAGAGTAGATATATTAGAGTATTTATGGGATAGTGCATTATTTGTAAATGATAATACTCTTACAGTTAACATTACGAGAATAAGAAGTAAGGTAGAGGAGTTAGGGGTAAAAGACTATATAATAACTAAAAGAGGACAAGGTTATATGGTATGAATATAAAAGATTATTTAAACAAAAGGATAGGTATAATTAGCTTAAACATTATATCTTTGATAACATTATCAATATTTTTATTTAGTGTAGGAAACCCTTTTAAAGTTATAAAAATAGTGGCAATAACATGGATTATAGTATTATTAATATATCTTTTGTATGAATATAAGGCTATAAGAAAACATTTTGATGAAATAAATAAATACATTGAAAACACAGATAAAAAATATTTACTAAGTGAAATAATAAAAGAACCTAAGTATATAGAGGCAATGCCATATTACTATGCTTTAAAAAAGGCGAGTAAATCTATGAGAGA
The DNA here is from genome assembly GCF_039841805.1 of Romboutsia sp. 1001216sp1. Classification (NCBI taxonomy): domain Bacteria; kingdom Bacillati; phylum Bacillota; class Clostridia; order Peptostreptococcales; family Peptostreptococcaceae; genus Romboutsia; species Romboutsia sp. 1001216sp1. Next base: position 146,180 of record NZ_JBDPHA010000003.1, on the reverse strand, counting down.
CGAAATAAACACAATAAAAAAACAAAGAAAAGATTATAAAGAATATATAGAAAAGTGGGTACATGAAGTTAAGACACCTATTTCAGCTATTAAATTAATAGAAGAAAACAATAAAACATCTACGTCAAGACTAGTACTTCAGCAGTTAGAGGAAATAGATACATATGTAGAACAAGCATTATTTTATGCTAGAAGTGAAGATGTAGAAAAGGATTATTTAGTAAAAGAAATATCTTTAGATGAGTGCATTAATAGAGTTATCACTAAAAATAAGCAAGTGCTTATACTTAATAATATAAATATTGAGATAGATGATATTAATAAAAGCGTATATAGCGATAGTAAATGGTTAGAGTTTATAGTAAATCAAATTATAGTAAATGCAATAAAGTATAGGAGAGATAACAATCCTACCATAAAGATATATACTAATGAAATAAAAAATGCAGTTGAATTAATTATTTATGATAATGGTATAGGAATACCTAGTTATGAAATAAATAGAGTATTTGATAAAGGATTTACAGGTAATAAAGGTCGCCTAAATTATAAATCAACAGGGATAGGATTATATTTGTGTAAAAATTTATGTGATAAGTTGGGGTTATTAATAAAAATAGAATCAAAAGAAGACAAATGTACAAAAGTTAGAATTATTTTTCCAAAAGGAAATTTTTCTAAATTTTAATAATTACCTCTTAACGTTACAATAACGTAACATTAATGAAAGGTTAAATCAAATCAAAACAAGGATAAATCATATAAAATAACCTTGAGGTGATAAATATGGGTGAAATATTAAAAATTGATAGTATAGAAAAATACTATGGAAATAAGGGAAATATATTTAAGGCAATTGATGATATAAGCTTTAATGTGAGGGAAGGTGAGTTTGTAGGGGTTATGGGACCTTCTGGTTCAGGAAAAACGACTTTATTAAACCTAATAGCAACTATTGATGAAGTAAGTTCTGGTCATATCTACTTAAATAATCAGGACTTAACTGAAATAAATAAAAAGAATATAGCTAGATTTAGAAGAGAAAATCTAGGATTTATATTTCAAGATTTTAATTTATTAGATACTTTAACAATATATGAAAATATAGCTTTAGCACTTACAATAAATAAAACTAATAAAAATGAAATAGACGATAAAGTAAAATCTGTAGCAAAAGAATTGGGAATAATAGAAATACTAAATAAGTATCCTTATGAAGTATCAGGTGGCCAAAAACAAAGGACAGCTTGTGCAAGAGCATTGATAACAAATCCAAAGCTAATACTTGCAGATGAACCAACAGGAGCTCTAGATTCTAGGTCGGCTCAAATTCTAATAGAGATGATATCAAGTCTAAACAAGGATTTTAATGCAACAATATTAATGGTAACACATGATTCGTTTACGGCAAGTTACTGTGATAGAATTTTGTTTATTAAAGACGGAAAGATATTTACAGAATTAGTAAAGGGAAATAATACACGAAAACAATTTTTTAATCAAGTATTAGATGTAGTTGCATTGTTAGGCGGTGATGTAAGGGATGTACGTTAAATTAGCCATAAATAATGCAAAAAAATCTATTAAAGATTACTTAATATATTTTATAACTATAACAATGTGTGTAAGTTTGTTTTATGCTTTCACATCTTTATCAAGTTCTAGTTATGAACTTATAACTGAGGATACTTTCAACTTTGAATCTCTAAAAAAGATGTTAAAATACTCAACTTATATAATTACAGCATTATTAGCAATACTTGTTGCATATGTAAGTAAATATATGATTAAAAGAAGACAAAAAGAATTTGCTACTTATATATTATTAGGAGCAGAGCAAAAGAGTATAGCACTTATGTTTTTTGTAGAAATGTTGATAGTTGGAATATTATCCATAGCATGTGGGATATTTATTGGAACACTTTTCTCACAAGTTGTTACAGCTATGGTATATATAAGTGCTAAACAAGAAATAGTATTTTCATTTAAACTTTATTTAGACACAGTTTTTATAACATTTATATTCTTTATAGGAATGTTTTTAGTAGTAGGTATTTATAATATTAGAGTTTTAAATAAGTTAAAGCTTATAGATATGATGAATAATAGTAAAATAAGTGAATTTAAGTTTAAAAAAAGTAAAAAAGTTTATTCAATAGTATTTTTAATATCTTTAATATTATATGGTATATTTATATATTCAATTAAATTTATTATAAATATTAAAAAAGGAATAAATAGCACTAATCATTTAATTAGTGCAAATCAAATGATGTTTGCAGAAGTTATTTCAATAGTTTCATTTATAATAGCAACTTATGCTTTATTTTACTCAATATCATATATTCTTATAAGAATAAAAGAAAAACACAAAAAATTTAGCTATGAAGGTACAAATCTTTTTTTATTAGGAACAATAGTATCTAAAATAAGAACAACTCCAATACTTATGGCTACTATATCATTAACATTTTTAGGTGCTTCAATAAGCTTTATACTTACATTATTAATCTCTCAGTGGTCTTTAGGGTACTTAGATTATAGACTTCCTTTTGATATAGAGTTAAGGAGTGAATATTCATATAGACCTGAGAAAGAGTACAGTATAAACAAAATAGAAGATATGCCAAAGTTTAATTATTCAGAGGTTATAGACTATCTAAAAAACTCTGGTTTAGATATTAATGAGTATGAAGAATTAGAAAAGTACTGTATAAATAAAGAAGATTTTTACATAAGAGATAATAGAGAAAAGCCTGCCTTAGCTATAAGTTTAAGTGATTTTAATAAACTAAGAAGTATGAAAGGTTATGATACAATAAGTTTAAAAAATGATGAATATACAACTCAATGGGATAATACTACTGATCAGCAAGAAATTGACAAGTATATAGAAGAAAATAAAGTTATAAATGTAGAAGGAAAAAGTTTAAAAGTTAGTAAAGATGCATATTATAAAGAAACTTTAGGAGAAGGTATATATAATTATCCTACTACAAATATTATTATATTACCTGATGATATATGTAAAGATCTTGTAAGTGCAGGGGTAGATTTATTTATTACATCTAATAATGAGCTAAGTTATGAAGAAGCTACTAAATTTGAATTAGAGTATATACCGAAGTGGTTTGAAGAAAATAATCCAGAATTAATGAAAAAATATGATAGATCTTATTATTTTATACACGGAAGAATTAAATCAGCAGAAACTAGTGAAATTATAAATTTTACTCTAGGAATGAGAATCTTAGGATTATATTTAGGTACAGTTTTACTTATGATAAGTTTGACAGTGCTTGCTCTTCAACAGCTTACAGATTCAATAGAACATAAAGATAGATTTAATGTTTTACGAAAACTGGGGATAGAAGAAAATGAAATTAATAAAATAGTATTAAAGCAAATAAGTGTATATTTTACTATTCCTGTAATAATAGGCATGATAGGATTTGTAGTATTTATATATAATTTTTATTTAATATATGAATCCTATATTAGTGCTTATATTGGAGATAGCATGTTTGTATTAAATATGAGTACAGGTATATTTATTATGGTAATGATTTATATAAGCTACTTTATTGGAACATATTATACATTTAAGAGAAATATAAGAAATTAAGAAAGGGATAATAAGAAAATTTAAAATATATTATCTATGATAGTTATATTCTTTTTAAATTCACTAAATAAGTATATTAGAATTTTTTGCTAAACAATAAATGCTCCAAAGAGTTTAACTCTACGGAGCGTTTATTGTTTAGTAGTGTGAAATAATTTAAATTAATAAGTATAATGACAACACATATATGTAAAGAGATTTATAAAAGATTTTTAATATAGAACTAATAATAGATAGGAGATTAATTATGGATAGATTAAGAAGAAAAGAATTATTACAACAATACAAAGAAATGAAGCCAGAAATGGGTGTATATATGTTTAAGTCTATAAAAACAAACATAGTTTATTTAGGTTGTGATAAAAATATAAAAGCAACTATAAATGGTGATAGATTTAAATTAAATTCTAATAATCATAGATGTAAAAAGTTGCAAAAAGATTGGAATGAAAATAAAGAAGAGAACTTTGAGATAACAACAGTAGAAGTATTACCTTATGATAAAGATGAAAGTAAGGTAGATTATAGTGAAGATTTAAAAATATTAAGAGAAATGTGTAAAGATAGATTTACAGAAGAAAATGTGGAAGAAATATAGAAATAGAATTTAAATCAGTTATAAAAAATTACTTTAGCGGATGAATTTAATAAGCAAGGTGAATTATTAGGTGAAAGATTTTAAGGTAATTGTAGAAACACTAGAAGAGTTAGGATGATCACTGTTAATCTCCTTAAATATTGAAATTTACGAAAACACATTGATAATTTTATCAATGTGTTTTTTATTTAATCATATTATTTTATAAATGAAAATAAGAAAACTAACAATATAAAAAATAATAACCTAGAAATAATTATCAAAGACAATTTTTAATAAAATAAGGATGCCTTTTTTCTACAACATATTTTATACACATATGTTCTTTGAAATCATCAAACTTCAAATGATATCGTTACCTCATAGAACAAAACAAAACGAAATAGGAGGTAGTAATGAAATACAAAATAAACACAGAAATAATAAAACTACAAATGTTAAGAAAAGGCTATTCAATAACCAAACTAGCAAAAGATAGCAACCTATCAAAATCAACAGTATCATTTTTGGTGTACTGTATTTAAAATATAGAAAAATAGTGTAGTCTAAAATATTTAGTACAGTAGGTACACTATAGCTAATAAAATTTTATATATTTACTTAGTATGTATAGTTTTATAGTTTAGTAGATTGTTAATGTACTTAGTGTACATGCTTTTTTCACTAATGAAAAATAACTTGATAATAAAGGATATTATAGATTAGTAGTGAAAATAAATTAAAAATGATAAATTAGGAAGTTATTAGAGTATAATTTAAAAGTATAGAATATAAACTTATATTAATTAAGTAAAGAAATTAGAAAGGTTGGAACACAGATGATAAGAACAATTGTAAAAGATATATCATTTTTAAAACAAAAATCAGAACCTGCGACAAAAGAAGATGTAGATGTTATTAATGATTTAATCGATACATTAAGAGCAAATTTAGAACATTGTGTGGGTATGGCAGCCAATATGATAGGAGTAAAAAAACGTATATTGGTATTTACTGTAGGTAATATTATAGTTCCTATGGTGAACCCAGTTATATTAAAAAAAGAAAATCCTTATGAGGCTGAAGAAAGTTGTTTATCTTTAGATGGTTTTAGAAAAACAACAAGATATGAAACTATAGAGGTTGAATATCTAGATATAAATTTCAAGAAGCACAAACAAATATTTACGGGATTTACTGCACAGATTATTCAGCATGAGGTAGATCACTTCGAAGGTATAATAATTTAATAGATAATATTGTAATCATTATTATATGGATTTTTCTATAACAATTATATAATGATATAACCTTTAAAGTATTTAAATTACCGCATGAATATGTGTGGTAATTTTTTTATTTTATTAATAATAAAAGTATAAGGGTTTTTATTGACATAAGTAGCTATAATAGTTACTATAGTTTTGTACAAAACAAATTTTGTATGGAGGTGTTTCCATGAAAAATAAAAATAAGCTTAAACTAGGCCTTGATATTAGTAAAATTCATCATATAATTTCAAGGAAGATGGATGCTTCTGTAATTAGTGCAATTGATGATAATTTAACTGTATCACAAGCTTATGTAATAGATTTTATTTCTAATGAAGGTAAAGATAAAGAAATATTCCAAAAGGATTTAGAAAAAGCATTTGATTTAAAGCGCTCATCTATTAGCTTGATGCTAAATAATATGGAAAAGAGTGATTTAATAGAAAGAGTACCTGTTACAGAGGATGCACGATTAAAGAAAATAATTTTAACTCAAAAATCTATAAAACTTTATGAAAAAATTTCAACTGCAATTGATTCAATTGAGGATAAATTATCAGAAAATATAACTCCAGAAGAAATAAAAGTATTTCAAAGTGTACTTGAAAAAATAAGAAATAGTTTAGAATAACCGTTTGAAATTTCAATAACGGTTATATTTATATAAATATTGTTTTGCACAAAACATAAATAAAAATAGGAGGATGATATATGTCAAAAGTATCTAACTTTACAGAAGGGAAGATATTCTCCCCTTTATTAAAATTTGCAATACCTATACTACTTGCACTATTTTTACAAACCATGTACGGTGCAGTTGATTTACTTATAGTAGGGCAATTTGGTAATGCAGCAGATGTGTCTGCCGTTTCAACAGGTAGTCAAGTAATGATGACTATAACTGTAATAATCACAGGGTTAACTATGGGGCTTACCATATTAATAGGACAAAAACTTGGAGAAGGAAATTCAAAAGAAGCTGGAAATGTTGTAGGAAGTGGTATTTCAATATTTGCTATTATAGCTATAGTTATTACTGTTTTAATTGTTAGCTTTGCTTCACCTATTTCAACTTTTATGCATACTCCAAAAGAAGCTTTTGATAGCACTGTAATGTATATAAAAGTTTGTGCTTCAGGCTCTATTTTTATAGTAGCTTATAATATTATAGGAGGAGTATTTAGAGGATTAGGAGATTCAAAAACTCCACTTATTACAGTAGGGATTGCATGTGTTACAAATATTATAGGAGATTTAATATTTGTTGGAATATTTAAAATGGCTGCTACAGGTGCAGCACTTGCTACTATAATGGCTCAGGCAATTAGTGTTATACTTTCTGTAATAATTATTAAAAAGCGTGGACTTCCTTTTGAATTTTTTAGAAAAAGTATAAAGTTTCATAAAGGTTTAACATCAAAGATAATTAAATACGGTACTCCAATAGCTTTACAAGATGGACTTGTACATTTATCTTTCCTTGTAATTATGATTATAGGTAATTCAATGGGAGTAATTCCATCAGCAGGAATTGGTGTCGCAGAAAAACTTGTTGGATTTATAATGCTTATACCATCATCTTTTTCTCAAGCAGTATCTGCGTTTGTTGCACAAAACTATGGAGCTAAAAAATACCATAGATCAAGAAAAGTTCTTGTTTATGCAATTTCGGCTTCTTTATGTTGTGGAGTTGTAATGTTTTATATTACCTTCTTCCATGGAAATTTACTTGCAGGAATGTTCTCTAAAGATAAAGATGTAGTCTTAGCAGCTTGGGAATACATGAAAGCATACGGAATAGACTGTCTTTTAACTGCAATTATGTTCTGTATGGTAGGGTATTTTAATGGATGTGGAAAAACAACTTTTGTAATGATACAAGGAATAATAGGTGCTTTTGGGGTAAGAATACCAGTATCATATATTATGAGTAAAATATTACCAGTATCGTTATTTAAAGTAGGTCTTGCAACACCAATGTCTACATTTGTACAAATTATATTATGTGTAATTTACTTTATGATTTTATCAAAGAAGTTGTCAAAAGAAGAGACACCTGTAGATATAACTTATCAAGTACAAGAGCAGTAAATCTTTAATTTTAATAATTGAAGTACACGAATACCTATATCCTTTTGGATATAGGTATTTTTTATTATGAATTTTTATATAAGTTTTCAAAAAGTACATAATAATTATTTTTATTTGATTTTAAAATGTTATTGATATTGATTATTAATAATGATAGAATTGTTATAGTAAATTAAATTAGGGGGAAAAGCTAGTGAGTAAAATTAAAAAGTTTATATATGTAACAGTAGGGTTAATATCATTTGTGTTAGGCGCGATAGGCGTTGCACTTCCAATACTTCCGACTACTCCATTTTTATTATTAGCGTCATATTGTTTTGTTAGGGGCTCTGAAAAGTTTGATAGATGGCTTAAGTCAACAAAAATTTACAAAAAACATTTAGAAAGATTTGTAAATGAAAGAGCTATGACTATGAAACAAAAGATAGGTATATTATTATTCGCAGATATAATGTTAGCATTTCCAATTATAATATTAGATAGTTTACATATTAGGTTATTTTTAATAGCTTTAGCATGTTTTAAATATTATTACTTTATGTTTAAAATAAAAACAATAAAACAAGATGATTTAAAAGTAAATTCTCAATAAAGGTAAAAGTAGAAAGGAAAACATGAATGTTACATAGATTAGGATCAATGTTATTTTTGTTAGCTATAATAACATATTTTTTTAAGTATTTAAAATTTATAAATAATAAACTAATTTTAAAGTTACATATTTTAACTGGAAGTTTAGGATCACTAGCAATGATTGTATATTCAATAACAGATTATATTAAGGATAAGGAAGTTACAATATTGCCAGTAGGTATAGCTAGTTTATTAATATTATTATCTGGGACTAATAAGGTCAGAAAAAAATATAAATGGTTACATTTAATGTCGGTTATAGGATTTGCAGTTGCGCTTGCATATCATATAATCAACTAATATGCAGGAGGGAATATTATGGTAAATAAAAGATTACTTTCGCTTAGCAAAGAATCTCAAAAATATGTATATTTTACAGTTTTAATGAACTGGATATCAATAATTTGTAATATAGGAATAGTTTTATTTGTTGGAAATATAATAGACAAATTATATAATAATGATTTGAATTTTAATATGGTAGCTTATGTGGCTTATTTAGGTTCGTTAATATTGATAAGATTTATATGCAATTATATGTCAGGAATATTTTCTTATAATTCTTCAGCAAAGGTAAGAGCATCAATAAGAGAAAGTATTTATAAGAAATTATTAAAATTAGGTGTAAATTATAATGACACAATATCAACATCATCAACTGTTCAAATAGCAGTAGATGGAGTTGAGGCACTTGAAATTTATTTTGGTAGATACTTACCTCAATTATTTTATAGTTTATTAGCACCGCTTACATTATTTGCTGTTATAGCACCTATAAGCTTTAAGGCAGGTATAGTACTTTTAATATGTGTTCCATTGATACCAATATCAATAGCGTCAGTTATGAAATTTGCTAAAAAACTTTTAAGTAAATATTGGGGGATATATACTAATTTAGGAGATTCATTCCTAGAAAATCTTCAAGGTCTTACTACTTTAAAGATATTTGATTTAGATAAAGAAAAAAATGATGAAATGAATAAAGAAGCAGAAACTTTTAGAAATATAACAATGAAGGTTTTATCAATGCAATTAAATTCTATAACAATAATGGACTTAATAGCATTTGGTGGTTCTGCTATAGGTATATTAATAGCTGTTAATGAATTTTCTAAAGGCAATATTACTATAGGATCTACAGTAGTAATAATATTATTATCATCAGAGTTCTTTATTCCGATGAGGCTACTTGGGTCATTTTTCCATGTCGCTATGAATGGATTAGCTGCTGCTGATAAGATATTTGATTTACTTGATGCTAAGGTTGAAGAAGAAAAAGAGTTATCAGATAAGAATAAAGCAAAATTAAAAGATATTTCTATATCAATAAAAAATGTTGATTTTAGTTATGATAAAGAAAGAAAAGTCTTACATAATGTAAATATAGACATAGAAAATAAATCAATGGTTGCTTTAGTCGGAGAAAGTGGTTGTGGAAAAAGTACAATAACTAATTTACTTTTAAAGTTAAATAAGGTCGATAAAGGTGAAATTCTATTAAATGAAGTAAACTTAAATGATATACCATTTAATGAATTAAGAAAAAAAGTAAGCTTTATAAGTCATAGCTCGTATATATTTAACTCTACGATAGAGGCAAATTTAAGAATGGGTAAAGAAGATGCAACTGAAGAAGAACTATATATAGCTTTAAAGACAGCAAATCTTTATGATTTTGTAATGGGACTTGATAAAAAATTACAAACTCCAGTTGGTGAAAATGGATCGTTCTTATCAGGAGGGCAAAAGCAAAGATTAGCTTTAGCTAGAATGATACTAACGAATCCGGAAGTTTATATATTTGATGAAGCAACTTCAAATATTGACGTTGAAAGTGAAGACTCAATACTTGAAACGATATATGCTTTAGCAAAAGAGAAAACTGTAGTAGTTATATCACATAGATTAGCTAACATAAAAAATGCGGATAAGATATATGTGTTAGATAAAGGATATATAGCTGAAAGTGGAAATCATGAGGAATTAATGAACAATAATTCAGCATATGCGAATCTATATACTAATCAAGAAAACTTAGAAAATATATATAAAGAAGATATAGTTAGGGAGGTGGCTATAAGTGAATAATGAAAGAAAAAGATTGTCAGGTAGTAAAATAATGCTTAGACTTATAAAAATACTAAAGCCACTAGTACCTGTAATGATGATAACAATAAGTTTTGGTGTATTAGGATTTTTAGCGGCTATAGCAATAACTACATTTGGAGCAGTTGCTATGGGAGATATTATAGGTCTTGATATGGGTTATACTTTTAAAAATGCAGTAAAAATAATAATAGTATGTGCAGTACTTAGAGGTATATTAAGGTATATAGAACAATACTCAGGTCATTATATAGCATTTAAAATACTTGCTATACTAAGAGACAAGGTATATAAAGCTTTAAGAAAGTTAGCACCAGCTAAGCTTGAAAGTAAAGAAAAAGGAAATTTAATATCAGTTATAACTAGTGATATAGAATTACTTGAAGTATTTTATGCTCATACAATAGCACCAATAGTTATAGCCATAATTACATCATCAATAATAGCATTATTTTTATATAATATAAATCCATACTTTGGGATTATAGGATTAGTTTTTTATGTAATAGTAGGATACATAATACCAGTTTTATCTTCTAAATTAGGAAGTGAAGCAGGATTTGATTATAGAAATGAATTTGGGCAAGCTAATAGTTTTTTACTTGATTCATTAAGAGGTATAAAAGAAATATTATTATTTGGTCAAGGTGATAATAGACTAAACTCAATAAATAAAAATAGTGATAAATTAAATGAAAAAATGAAAGTTATAAAAAGTCATGAAGGTTTAATAAGAGCTTTAACTGATATAACTATAATGATAGCAATACTTATAACTCTTTACGTAGGTGTTGAATTATTTAAAGCTGATATTATAAACTTAGGTCAAGTAATAGTTGCTTTAGTTTTACTTTCTAGTTCTTTTGGACCAACTGTAGCGTTAAGTAACCTATCAAATAACTTAATGCATACATTTGCTTGTGCACAAAGATTATTCGATATATTAGATGAAGTGCCTGCTGTTGAAGAAGTATCTGGAAATTGTGATTTAGAAATGAATAATACTAATATAAATGATTTAGAATTTAAGTATGCAGATAGAGATGAAGTATTACTTAAAGATGTCAATCTTAACATTAAAAAAGGGGATAAGGTTGCAATAATAGGAGAAAGTGGTTGCGGAAAGAGTACACTTTTAAAACTTATGATGAGATTCTGGGATGTAGAGAATGGAAGTATTGAAATAGACAATAAGAATATAAAAACTATTCCAACTAAAGCATTAAGAAAAACTCAATCATTAGTAAGTCAAGAAACATTCTTATTCAATGATACTATTATAAATAACTTAAAAATAGGTAAAAAAGATGCAACTATTGAAGAGGTAATAAGTGCTTGTAAAAAAGCCTCAGTACATGAGTTTATAGAAACTTTACCTAATGGATATGAAACTAATGTTGGAGAAATAGGTTCTAATCTTTCATCAGGTGAAAAGCAAAGATTAGGTATAGCAAGGGCATTTTTACATAATCCACAAGTTTTAATACTTGATGAGCCTACAAGTAATTTAGATACACTTAATGAGGCACAAATATTAAAAAGTATAAAAGAAGAATCAGATGATAAAACAATAATAATGGTATCACATAGAAAATCTAGTACATCAATATGTGACAAGAAGGTTTATATAAAAAATAATACACTTAAATTCAACTAATATAAAAGGGCTATTTTAGCCCTTTTATATTAGAGATAATTAGGGAGAAAGAGTATGACTAGAATAGAAAAAGAGAAAAATATTATTAATCTTATGATAAATATATATTGCAATAAAAAGCATAGGCATAAAAACGGAAGCTTATGTAATGAATGTAGTGAACTTTTAGAATATGCTAATAAAAGGTTGGATTTTTGTAAATTTGGAGAAGAAAAGAAGTTTTGTAGTAAATGTCCTATACATTGCTATAAAAAGGATATGAGAGCTAAGATTAAAGAAGTCATGAGGTTTTCAGGTCCAAGGCTATTATTTCATGAGCCAATAGAAGTTATAAAACATATTTTTGAGAGATAAGATAAATTAATAATATACTTAGAAACTAAAATAGATTTGTAGATGTATATATCATACTTGATTATTTTTAAGTTTAGTTTAAGGTAGAGTTGCTATTATATCCTAAGAAAAAGAATACAAATAAAAATTCAAATTAAATAGATATAATTTTCGGAGGGTAAATTATGAACAAAAAACTATTAACAACGTTATGTGCACTTTCCTTAACAGTAAGTGTAACAGGATGCTCAGTAAAAACTAATACAACAACATCTACAAATACAAACAAAACTACAGTAACCGATCAAACAATAGATTCAACAAAAAGCGAAGAATTAAAAGAAGTAGATACATATATAGAACTTGGAGATAGCATAAGCATAAACGGAGAAGGTGCTAAGGTAGAAAACAATGTAGTAACAATAACTTCAGCAGGTACTTATAGCATAAGCGGAGAATTAAAGGACGGGCAGATAGTAGTAAGTTCAAGTGAAGAAGATAAAGTTCAAATACAATTAAACAATGCAAATATAACAAGCTCAAATAGTGCACCTATATATGTAAAAAGTGCTAAAAAAGTAGTAATAGGGCTAAGTGAGGGAACTAAAAATACTATAACAGATGGAGAAAATTATGTATTTGAAGATGCTACAACAGATGAACCAAATGCGGCAATTTTTAGTAAAGATGACCTTACTATAATAGGAACAGGTTCATTAGTAGTAAATGCAAACTACAACAATGGTATCACTAGTAAAGATGACTTAAAAATAGAAGGCGGACAAATAACAGTAAATGCAGTATCAGATGGACTAAGAGGTAAAGACTCTATTACAATTTTAGATGGTAAAATAACTATAGATGCAAAGGAAGATGGTATGAAATCTAGTAATACTGAAGATGTAGAAAAAGGATATATACATATTCAAGGTGGGACTTTAAACGTCACGTCAGGACAAGATGGAATACAAGCTGAAACTAATGCAGTAATATCTAATGGAGAAATAAATATAGTCTCAGGTGAAGGAAGTAAAAATAGTAGTAGTAAAAATGAAAACTGGGGTAACTGGGGAGGTAAGCAGCCAGCAGAAATGCAATCACCAGGAGTGCAACCACCAGAGAAGAATAATACAACTACTACAGAAGAAACGGATTCTACTAGTGCAAAAGGGATAAAAGCAACTTCTAATATTACAATATCTGGAGGTAATATAAATATAGATTCATCTGATGACTCTATTCACTCAAATGACACCATAATGATCAATGGAGGTAATATCAAAGCATCTTCTGGAGATGATGGTGTACATGCAGATTCTAAAATAGAAATAAACGATGGAGATATAGATATTACAAAATCATATGAAGGGATAGAGAGTCAGTCTATAGCAATTAACGATGGGAATGTAAATGTAGTATCAAGTGATGATGGAATAAATGCTGGTGGAGGCAATGATGCTTCTTCAACTAGTGGTAGACCAGGAGAAAATAATTTTAATTCATCTAGCAAATGTGAAATAGTTATAAATGGCGGGTATACAGTAGTAGATGCTAGAGGAGATGGTATAGATGCAAATGGCACAATAACAATAACAGGTGGTACAACAATAGTAAACGGTCCTGAAAATAACGGAAATGGTTCTTTAGATTATGATGGAAGTTGTGATATAAGTGGAGGAATATTAATAGCAGCAGGTAGTGCAGGTATGGCACAATCACCTAGCGCCACTTCCTCTCAAAACTCAGTAAACGTAGCTTTATCATCACAACAAGCTAACACAATAATTCATATAGAAGATGAAAAAGGAAATGAAGTAATTACCTTTGCACCATCAAAACAATATCAGTCAGTAATAGTATCATCACCTGAATTAAAAACAGGTTCAACATATACAGTATCTTATGGAGGAACTTCAACTGGAGAAGCTAAAGATGGATTATACACTGGTGGTAAATACTCAGGAGGAACAAAATCTACGAGCTTTACAGTATCAGAAAGTGTAACTAACCTAGGTTCAGCAGGAGGTTCTATGGGAGGTCCTGGTGGGGGTCATATGGGAGGTGGAAAAGGTGGCATTAGACCAGATAGAAATGGTAGTATGCAACAACCACCAACACAAAATAGCATGGAAAACAATATTCAAACACAATAACAAATACTAAAAAAGAGGAGCAGTAGCTCCTCTTTTTTAAGTGTTTGTTATTTTATTGAAGAGGAAGCTCTACTATAAAAGTAGTATCTTTTCCTACGTTACTTTTAGCATATATCTTACCTTTATGTTGAGCTACTATAGACTTAGCAATAGATAATCCTAATCCATAACCTCCAGTTTCTCTTACCCTGGAAGTATCAATTCTGTAGAATCTTTCAAAAATTTTCTCTAGATACTCAGGTTCAATACCTTCACCAGTATTTTTAACTATTAGCTTAACTTTATTTTTATCTTTAAATAAATCAACAGTAATTTTACCACTCTTATTACTATGCTTTATAGCATTGTCCATTAATATATTAAATAATTTTTTGATACCCTCAGTATCTCCATTAATAAAGATATCATTTGAGATATTTTCTTCTAATTTAATACCATTTTCATAGATAATAGCATCAAATCCAAGCATCATACTTTGGACTATCTTACTAATATTAATAGATTGGAGTTCAATTTTATTTTCTTCAACATCTAGCTTAGCAAGAGATAACATCTCATTAACTAACTCAGACATTCTGTCACATTGAGAGTTAATGTAGTTAATCCATTTAGACTGATTTTTTACAGCATCATTTGGATTACTTAGTACTAATGAAGTATTGGTCTTTATAATGGTAAGAGGGGTTTTTAACTCATGAGAAGCATCAGCAATAAACTGTTTTTGCTTTTCAAAAGTTTCTTTTATAGGTTTTAGAGCCTTGTTAGTTAAATAAAAACTAATAAATAATAAAGCTATTAAACTTATACAGCCAACTAATAAGAAACTCTTTAAAAGCTGAGTTACTGTATTTTGCAGATAAGTTCTATTTAGTAAAACAATTTTACTGCCCATAGGAGTATCTTCTTTTGTATAAGAATATTTAGTATCACCTATTTCTATTTTGCCAGATCTACTTTTATTGTTTAGTATTTGTACTACAGATTCCTTTAGATTATTGTTGTCAATTTTAGTATTAAAACGAGTAAAAGTATTTAATATATTTTTGTCCTTATCATACTCTGCAATTATATAGTCATAATAAGGTTTAGGTTTATGACCACCCCTTAATAAAACTTCCATTTCACCATTCATTTCATTAACTATATTAGTATAAGTTATGGCAAAAATAGTTCCAAAAATAGCTACAAAAACTGTAGTAAGCAATGTCATATTAATAAGTATAAATTTTTTCTTTAGCTTATCAAACATTTTGCTCCTCCAGTTTGTACCCAACTCTTCTTAAGGTAGTAATTTGAACATTTGACTTTACATAGGCTAATTTTTTTCTAAGGAAGGAAATATACACTTCAATATTATTGTGCTCTACATCAGAATCAAAGCCCCATAGTTTAGTGATTAAATCATCCTTAGTTACTATAGATGTAGGTCTTTCCATAAAATATTTTAGTATATCAAACTCCTTAGAAGTTAGAGTAAGAGAAGTACCATTGACTTCCATATTATAGGTAGAAATATTTAATTTAATATCTCCAAATTCCAATATATTATTATTTACCATAGGACCTTTTCTTCTAGTTATAGCTCTTAGTCTAGCCAATAGTTCTTCAGGAGAAAAAGGCTTAGGTAAATAGTCATCAGCACCATAATCAAGTCCTAAAATTCTATCTTCAACACTACCTTTAGCAGTAAGGAGTATAATAGGAGTTGAAATTCCTTCTTTTCTTAAGTCTTTTAATACATCTAGACCATTCATTTTAGGCAACATTATATCTAAAATAATAACATCATAAACATCTGCTAAACCATAATCAAGTCCATCTTCACCATCAAATACGGCATCAACAGAGTAATTATTTTTTATTAAAATCTGAGTTAAAGCTTCGGAAAGTTGTTTTTCATCTTCTACTAATAATAATTTCATAAAAATATACCTCTTTATATATTGTCTAATAATATATTACCAAATAATTACACATTTATTATCTAAATTTAAAATTATAAAATAAATCCCCTTAAAATTACTTTAAGGGGTTAATATTAACTGTAAGTATTATTTTCAAATCCAGCTAACGTTAAGACTATATTTAAATTTCCATTTCTACATCTTAATTCATCAATGAATTTCTTTTGATTTACATTAGGCTTTAATTGAACTTTGTAATTTAATTCAAACAATGCACCGAAATCTCTAGTCCTGATTTTTTCTATATAAAATGAGTCAGTGTATTTGTTTAATATATCTTCAAAAGCATCTTCATAGTTTAAATCTTCAGGAATAGTAATTTTAAGTTGCATATTTTTATTTTTAGGTGTTGCGAACTTAGTCAATTCAAGGATTGCCATAACTGCACATAATATAGTAGTGAATATTACAGCATATCCAATATATCCCATACCACAAGTAAGACCAACAGCTAAAGTAAAGAATACATAAGCTATATCTTTAGGATCTCCAGGAGCACTTCTAAAACGAATTATTGAAAATGCACCAGCTAAACTAAATGCTCTAGCTATGTTGTTTCCTACTAATAAAATTATTATAGCTATAACCACAGGTAGCATAATAAGAGTAGTAGTAAAACTTGAGCTATAAGTGGTTTTGTTTGTCCTCATATATATAACGCTAATTAAAAGCCCTAAAATAATTGATGATATTATTACAATAAATGCATTTATCAGAGTAAATGACTCCCCACTTGTTGATGAAATTATTGTTTCTAACATACTTTTTTTCTCCCTTTTATATCTATATTTGAATTGTTTAAACAGTAATTCATAAATTCACTACCGTACTTTGAAAAATGAGTGTTGTAAATTTCTAGTTCACTAAGTATTCTAGTAAACCATAAAGGCATAGAGCCTAAAATTTTTACTTCCATTAAATACTTACCTTCACCTAAAATATCTTGTCCAAAACTTCCAGACTCTAAAGCTAAGTTATCTCGCCTAGTAATAATTTGAGAATCAAAGGTTAATCTAAAATCTCTATCATCGTTAGCAAAAAATGCCTTTCTAGAGTAGCTAATATATACTTTTGGATAGACTTTATTTTTTTTTAGATAATACTGTATCTCATTAATAACTTGTTTATTGATATAATCATTAGAAGTAGGTGCTATACCTTGGTTTACAAATTTATAGGCTTCATCTAAAGTAAGAACAACTCTTCTTTTATTAACAATACCGTTGATTTTCTTTTTAAGTTCTAAAAAGACACTATCATCTATACTATTAGGTACAGTATAACTTCTAAGTCTTAGCTTTTCCTTATAATAAGGTTTAGCAATAGAATGTCTAATAACATCGTTGTTATCTGTATCGTAATATATATTGTAGATAGAGTAGTTCTTACCAGACTTACAATGTTCATCTGGATTCATATACTCTAGTAATCTTGGTATTAATGCATCATACTGTTTTTGAGTTAAAATAAACTTCTTTTCATAACGTTTAAATGACTTAATCGCCATCAAAATACCTCCTAAAAAATATTTCTATATCTCTGTGATTTTATTGTATAAATTTAACCTTAAATGAATCTTAAAATAAAATTTGCTTTGTTTAAGTAACCCTATTGAAATCCATGAAAAATATATTGATATTACTACTAATGTGTTTTTATATTTTAAAATGATATAATTAATATGCTAATTAGCTAATAAAGAAAAAATATAAAAAGGAAGTACAAGAAATTATATTTAATGATAAGTGGAAGGCAGTAAAACATTTATTTTTAAGCGAAATAAATAATAAGTATAGCTCATCTTCAATAAATAATTTATTTTTATATTGTTATGAGATGATTATGTGTGAAAAGAAATTTGCATCAGTAGAATATATAAATGAGCATTATATGAATGATATAGATTTAAAAAATTTAGCTCAAATTGAAGATTATAATATGAATTATTATACTGAATGGTTTAAAAATAATATGGGTGTATCTCCAATTGAATGTCTCCAAAAGTTAAGAATTGATAAGAAAATATTAGACCAAAATAATTCAAGAAATATTCTAAATAAGTGCTAAAAAGTATCTGTATATGAGATAAGAATATTTTTACTGCATAGTATAATAATTTATAAATCAATAAATATCAATAATTTATTACCATTGAGAAAGGAATTGATATACTATGATAGATATTAAAGTTTCAGAAAAGCTAAAAGAAGTATGTCCAGATATTACATTAGGATGTATACAAGCAAGTGTAAAAGTGGAAAGTAGTAGTGAAAGCATATTAAAAGAAATAGATAAATATTGTGAAGATCTAATTAAAAAAATTTCTTTAGAAGATATAGCAAGTTTACCGAGAATAAAGGATGCTAGAGAATTATATAAAAAATTAGGCAAATCACCTAGTAAATACAGAGTATCTTCAGAATCTTTAATGAGAAGAATTTTACAGAAAAAAGGACTTTATAAAATAAATAACATTGTAGAAATTAATAATTTAATATCTTTAAAATCTGGTTTTTCGGTAGGGAGTTATAATATAAACAATACACAACCTCCAATATGTTTGACTATAGGGAAAGAAGGACAAAAATATAAAGGTATTGGTAAAGATCTTATAAATATTGAAAATCTGCCAGTATTATCGGATGAGATATCTACTTTTGGTAGTCCTACAAGTGATTCAGAAAGAGCAATGATAACTAATGATGTGAGTGAGATAATTATGTGTATTTATTCTTTTAGTGGAAAGCAAGAAATAGAAGAGTATTTAAAATACGCAAAAGAATTATTAGAAAAGTATGCAAGTGCAAAAAACATTTCGATTAAAGTAATTAGCTAATGAATTAAGGTGTTGGTAGAAATACTAACATCTTTTTTAGTATAAAATTAAAAGGGGGAAGTTAAGTTGATTTTGTAAGATTATTTAAAATAATAAAAAGAGTGTAGATAAGCTTGTTTTTACACAAATCTATCTACACTCTCATACTTAGATATTTCTCTCTATATAAATTTACTTATCAGATTTATATTTACATACACCATTTATATAAGTTTCATGTACATTTAAATTATTATCTATAACTATAAAATCTGCATCCATACCTTGGTCTATACAACCACATACATCATTAATATTACAACTTAAAGCAGGTACATATGAAGCCATTTTTATTGCCTCTTCTAAAGTTGCTATATTCCAATCAATTACATTTTTAATAGCATTATTCATTGTTAATACGCTTCCAGCCAAACTTCCGCTACTTAATCTTGCAACTCCATTTTTTACATTAACATCGAACTTCCCAAGAATATACTCACCATCAGGCATAGCACCAGCTCTCATACAATCTGTAATCAAGGCAATATTATCTCTAGATTTAATATCCATCATTATTTTAGCAGCAATAGGGCTTACATGATGTCCATCGCATATTAGCTCTGCATATGTATCTTTTAATGCCATAGCTGCTCCAACCATTCCAGGTTCTCTATGATTTAATGGGCTCATACCGTTATATGTGTGTACAAATATTTTAGCACCTGAATTAACTACTTTCTCGGCTTGTTCAAATGTAGATGAACTATGCCCAAGTGCTATTGATATATTGTTTTTAGTAGCATATTTAGTAAATTCTACTGCACCTTCACGTTCTGGGGCAATTGCTATTTTCTTTATTAAGTTTCCTGATTTCTCTTGCCATTTTTTTAGGATATTAATTTCAGGGTCCTTAAAATATTTTTCATTCTGGGCACCTTTATGTTTTTCAGTAAAAAATGGACCTTCTAAGAAAATTCCTTGTATTTTTGCGCCCTCAACTTTTTTGTAATTATTACTTATATTTTCTATAGATTCACTTAGTGTTTCTATAGAATCAGTCAAAGTTGTTGGTAGAAAAGAAGTTACTCCATATTTTAGTAATCCTTTTGAAATTGTATTAATAGCCTCAAATGTGTTATCCATAACATCTGCATTTAAAAGACCATGTATGTGAGTATCGACTAAACCTGGAGCAATATACTTACCTGAGTAATCTATGATATTGTCATTAACATCTGGTTTTTCTTTTTGAAATTTGCCAAATTTACCATCAATTATACTAAGGTATCCTTTTTCCTCTATACCATATTTCATAAAAAACTTATCTGCATAAATAAAATTTTTCAAAGTTGATCCCCCTAATCATATTATATTTGGTATGTTTCTTATCTCAAATGTCTTATTTTATATACAAATTTATCACTTCTAGCAACGCTTAGAGTAAATTCAATAACTATATTATTATCATTATATGTAGTACGAAGTAACTTTAAGCATGCTGAATCTATTGGTACTTCCAATAGCTCCGCCTCTTTATCAGATACTATACCTGCAGAAAATTCCTCATCAGCCACCTTGATAATTTCTCCATAGTCTTCTCTAAATATTTCATATAAAGGTTTTTGTATAACTTTTTCTTGTGTTAATCCCGCAAATTCTCTCATAGGAAGATATGTTCTTTCAAGCATCATAGGAATATTATCTGCAAGTCTTAGACGCATTATTTTTATTATTTTTTCGCCAGGGTTTATACCTAACTTTTCAGCAAAATATTTTGTACTTTCTACTATCTCAAAGGATAATACTTTTGTACTTGGATTTTTTCCTTGAGCTTTCATATGATCAGTAAAGCTATAACTATCCATTAAATTTTGTGAATTTTGATTAAGTGCAGCTACGAAAGTTCCTTTTCCATGTCTTTTGTATATATACCCCATATGTTCTAAGTCAGCCATGGCCAATCTAACTGTGGTCCTACTTACTCCGTATTCATCACAAATTTTTCTTTCTGATAGCATCCTATCATTAGGCTCCATCTCATTTTCGATTTTATTTCTTAGTATTTCAACTAATTGATCATATATTGGTCTTTTATCATTTCTGTTTATCATAAAAATTTTAATCCTCTCTAAGTGGTTATTACCACATTTTAATTATAAAATGAGCAACTATTTCTGTCAATGAATAAAGTATAGAGATAACTGAGCAAGGAAAATTATTAATTTATGCTAAAACTACATAGTATTGACAAAAATAATAAAATAATTTATATTCAAAGTGGTAGTAACCACATTAAAGGTTATAGATTAGGGGTTTGTATATTAATAAAAGGAGAAGTAATTATGATTACGACAATAACATTCAATCCATCTATAGATAGAATGTATCGAGTAAATAGTATAAATATAGGTGAAGTTCAAAGAGTAGTAAGTACAAATGCAGCTGCTGGAGGAAAGGGTCTAAACGTAACGAAAGTATGCAAAATTTTAGGAGAAAATCCGCTAGCTATGGGATTTATAGGGGGATTTAATGGAGCATTTATAAAAGATGAACTTAGAAAATTAGACATAAAAAACAAATTTACAGAAATAAAGCAAGAGACTAGAAATTGCTTAAATATAATTGAAGATAATAAGGTAAGTACAGAGTTCTTAGAAAAAGGGCCAATAATAGAAAAGAATGATTTAGAAAAGTTTGAAAATGATATAAAAGAAGTGATAAAAGACACTAAAATACTAATAGCTTCAGGTAGCTACTGTCAAAATATGCCGCTAGATTATTATGAAAAGATAGGTCATATATGTAGAGAAAATAATATAAAATTTATATTAGATACATCAGGAGAACCATTAAAAATAGCACTAAAATCAAAACCATATTTAATAAAACCTAACACAGATGAAATAAAACAGATATTAAGAACCAATGTAGAATCAAGAGATGAGGTTATATCTGCGGGGAAAAAACTTCTTGAAATGGGAGCACAAAATGTGTGTATATCTCTAGGAAAAGATGGAATGATTTACTTAAATGAATATGGAGTATATGAAGCAAAAGTACCAAAGATAGAAGCTGTGAATACTGTAGGTAGTGGAGATAGTACAATAGCTGGATTTAGTGTAGGTATTTTGAGAGGATATGAAGTAGAAGACTTGCTTAAACTTTCGAATGCTTGTGGTATAAGTAATGCTCTTAACATAGAAACTGGATTTGTAACTTTAGAAGAAGTTAAAAAATATCAAGTCTTAGTTAAAGTAACAAAATTAAGTTAGTAAAATCTGAGATAAATAGGTTCATAATAATTATTTTTAGCATATTTTTATAATTGTAAACTTAATTATAATTAAAGCATAAAGTTTATAAGGAGAGTAATATAAACTTTTTCTTATTGACAAAAAATTCAAATTAATTTATATTTGGATTATTGGTAATTACCACTTGGGAGAGAAGAAAATAGTTTAAGTATGATATATATTTTTTTTAAAAAATAACTGGTTATAACCTTATTACCAGATTTAATTTGAAATATGAAAGGGGAAGTAATATGTTTAAATTAGAAGAACAAAAGTTACAAGATTTAGGTGCAATAATAACAACAACAGAAATAAAGCAACAACCTGAGTTATGGTTAGAGGCTTATGAAATATATAAGGATAATAAAGAACAATTAAATAAGTTTATAGAAAATATAGGTAATAAGCATGGACAATTTAGAGTTATATTTACAGGTGCTGGAACTTCAGCTTATGTAGGAAATTCAATACTTCCATATCTTAAAAATAAAAATGATATAAGAAAATGTATAATTGAAGCAATACCTACTACAGATATAGTTTCTAATCCATATGATTACTTAAAAAAGGATGTACCAACATTATTAGTTTCATTTGCAAGAAGTGGAAATAGCCCTGAAAGCCTAGCAGCCCTAAATTTAGGAAGACAAATTGTAGATAATTTTTATCATTTAGCTATAACTTGTGCTCCAGAAGGAAAACTTGCTCAAGTAACTAAAAATGATGAAAATAATTATTTATTATTAATGCCATCAAGATCAAATGATAAAGGTTTTGCTATGACAGGAAGTTTCTCATGCATGATGTTAACTGCAATGTTAATATTTGATAACTTAGAAGAAGATGTAGAGAAATCTTATATAGATGCAATAATAGAAATGGGTAAAAATGTATTAGATAGAAAAGATGAAATACACGAGTTAATAAATAAAGATTTTAATAGAGTAGTATACTTAGGATCTGGAGGTCTAGGAGGATTAACACAAGAAGCACAGTTAAAGTTATTAGAACTTACAGCGGGAAAAATAGCTACAGCATATGATTCTCCTATGGGATTTAGACATGGTCCAAAGTCGTTCATTGATGAAAATACACTTATATTTGTATTTGTATCCAATAATGTATACACAAGAAAATATGATTTAGATGTTTTAGAAGAAATAAATGCAGATAAAATTGCTAAACTTACTTGTGCAATATCAGTAGAAAATGAAAATAATTTCTCAGGTACAACATTTGGATTTGAAAGAGAATACGATAAATTACCAGATGCATACCTTGCATTCCCATATGTATTATTTGCACAAACTATATCACTATTTGCATCAGTAAAATGTAATAATAAACCAGATACACCATCGCCAACAGGGACAGTAAATAGAGTAGTAAAAGGTGTAATAATACACGAATATGAGAAGTAAGAAATTGAAAATTTATAAATATTTAGATTAAAATTAGGGGGTATAAATATGGCATTAGCAACGACAACTGAAATGTTTAAAAAAGCGCAAGAGGGAAAATATGCAGTAGGGGCTTTTAATGTAGAGAATATGGAAATGGTAATGGCTGTTATAGAAGCTGCTGAGGAACTAAATTCTCCAGTTATACTACAAACTACTCCATCTACTGTAAAATATGCAGGTCTTGACTATTATTTAGCAAATGCAAAAGTTGCAGCAGAGAGAGCGAAAGTACCTGTAGCAATGCATCTAGATCATGGTTCAAGTTTTGATCTTGCAATGAGAGCTTTAAGAACAGGTTATACATCAATAATGATAGATGGTTCTCATCAGAGTTTTGAAGAAAATATATCATTATCAAAAGCAGTGGTAGAAGCTTGTAATCCATCTCTTATACCAGTAGAAGCTGAACTTGGAAAAGTTGGGGGAAAAGAAGATGATCTAGATGGTGGAGAAGGAAGTGCTCATACAGATCCACAAGAAGCAAAGGAATTTGTTGAAAGAACAGGAGTGTCTTCATTAGCTATAGCCATAGGTACAGCACATGGTTTATACAAAGGAGAACCTAAAATAGATTTAGATAGATTATCAGAAATTAAAAAATTAGTTTCAGTACCATTAGTATTACATGGAGGATCAGGAATACCTGATGAAACTATAAAAGAAACTATAAGAAGAGGTATTGTTAAAGTTAACTATGCAACTGAATTAAGAATTGCATATAGTAACGGTGTAAAAAAAGTTTTAAGTGAAGATCCTGAAGTTATAGATCCAAAGAAATATGGAAAAGCTGGACTTCAATCAGTAAAATCATTTGTAAAAGAAAAAATGGTTGTATGTGGGTCTATAAATAAAGCATAAAAATAAAAATATCCTAGATTTATTTTAGATAAATCTAGGATATTTTTATTTTTGAAAAAGGTATGTCATTTATTTAAATAATGGTATAGTTTTTTCATATAATTGTTGAAAAATATCGGCTTTTATTGGAAAAAGATTGAGGATATAATTAAAATATAATAAAAAACAAACTATAGGTTTTATTGTTGTATCAAACATATATTTTATTATGATATATTAAGATACATAAATTTCGCTATAAATATAGAAAAGATCGACTTTTTAAAGAAAATGTTTTCAATTCATAACATTATTTAAAAGTATAAAAACAACTGAGGGAGGTGGGTATATGAGAGAGCGTGTTATTCTTGAATGCTTAAGAAACAGTGGTGACTATCTAAGACTAGATTATTTTGCAGATAAGCTAGGGGTATCTACTAGAACTATTAGAAATGAAATTAAGAATATAGAAAGTGTAGAAGAACGCAATGGTTTTAAATTAGAATACAAGACTAGACTAGGATATATTTTAAATCTTAAAGACCAAGAAAAGTTCGAAAATTACCTAAAAAACTTACCCTCATATTCAATTGAAAATCCAGAACAACGGATAGAATCTATAATAGTAGAACTATTAGTAAATGAAGGTTACAAAACTATAGATCAGCTAAGCAAAAAATTCTTAGTAAGTTCATCTCAAATTAAAAATGATTTAAAAAAAGTAGATGAAAAGCTAAGAGATACAGAATTGAAGTTAGAGCGTAAGGCTCATTATGGAATTAAGATAGAAGGTACTGTTAAATCAATTCAAAAAATATTAGTAGAAAGTTATTTTAAAGAAAATAGAAATATAACGGAATATAGAGATAAATTTATAGATGATTTCAAATTAGATGATATTAGAAGCACAATAAAAAATGTACTTAATAAGCATGATTTGGAAGCAAACCTAACGGAACTTGAAGAAATATTAGCTCAAATTGTTACTTTATATATAAGGGTCAATTTGAGAGTATTAGAAAATATTAATGAATTAAAGTTAGATACAGAAGATTTAATAATAAATGATTTACTAGATAAAATTTTTAAAGACAAAAAATATTATCTTACTTATGAGGAAAATGATTACTTAAAGCAACTTATAAAGCTAAGGACTAAAGATAAAAAAGCTACCATAATGAATGCTGACAAAAGTAAACTTCAAGATATAATATACGAATTTTTTAAAGGTGTAGATAAAAAATATAATACTAGTTTTTTAGAAGATAAAGAATTCTTTAATTTACTTTATTTACATATCGCGTCTTTAATAGAACGTGTAAAAAGGAATCATAACACAAAAAATCCTTTTTCGGTGAAGATAAGTCAGCAATATCCAACAGTTTTTAATTTAGCTATTCAACTTTCCAAAGTTATAGAAAGTGAATACAAGATAAAGATAAGTCAAGAGGAAATAGGTTTTATAGCCACTCATATAGCTGTACCATTTGAGAAAAGAGAAGAAGCTAGTTTTAATCAAAAATATAAAATAGCAGTAATATGTTCATCAGGCGGGGGAAGTGCATTTTTAATAAAATTAAGATTAAGAGAAATTTTTCCAAATGCTGAAATAAAAAACTTTTCTTTATTAGATGAAGAAGAAGTAGTATGTTTTGAGCCAGATTTGATTTTTTCAATAACAAATCCACAATTTAAAACAAATGCTCCAGTTATACTTATAAATGAAATTTTAGATGAATTAGATTATCTAAATATTAAAGAAAGTGTACGATTTGCAGACCATATAGGAAGTTTGTCAAATCCTAAGAAATATATATTAAGCCTATTTAATAAAAATCATTTTAGATGTATAAAAGAAAAAATTGACTATAAAGATATTCTTGATAATATGTCACAGTGTATAGTTGATGAAGGTGCTTGTTCTCCAAGTTACCCACAAGATGTATGGGAAAGAGAAAGTTACTTAAGTACCATTTATACCAATGGTGTATCAATACCTCACCCAATTGAAATGACAGGTAATAAAAATATAATATCAGTAGCTTTGATACACTCAGATATTACCCATGAAAATAGAAAACCAAAAATTATTTTTATGATTTCACTAATAAAGGGAAATCTAGAGCTTCACAAACAAATATCTAAATACTTAACTAAGATTATGGCAGATAAGGATATAGTAGATATGCTAAATAGATCACAATCTTATGAAGAGTTTATGTATAAATTAAAAATCTACATAGGGGGTTAGATATGAATATAGATTTTTTTAAGAAATTATCAGAAGCAGATGGGATAGCCTCTAATGAGGGAGAAGTTAGAGAAGTTTTACTAGAAGAATTGAAAGATTATAGTGATGAAATAGTATGTGATGGATTAGGGAGTATAATTTTTTCTAAGAAAAAAAATGAAAAAGTGCCAAATGTAATGATTTGTGCTCATATGGATGAAGTTGGGTTTATGGTAAGAAGTATAGATAAGCTTGGTATGATTCATTTAATAACAATAGGAGGAGTAAAACCTCTTGCACAATTCACACAAAAAGTTAGAATCACTACAAGTGAAGGGAAGAAAATCCCTGCTATCATAAATGGGACATATAATGATGGTAAAGTTGAGAAAGTATATGCAGATGTTGGAGCATATACAGCAGAAGAAGTATACAATTTAGGTATTCAAGTTGGGGACATGGTAACATACACTACTGATTTTGAAGAATTTACTTTAGAAAATAGATTAGTAGGTAAGGCTTTTGATGATAGAATTGGATGCTTTGTAATGGGAGAGGTCTTAAAAAGACTAGAGAAAAAAGATATAAATTGTAATGTTCATTTTGCAGCTACAAGTAGTGAAGAAGTTGGTATAAGAGGTGCAAAAACAGCAACTCAGTTAATAAACCCTGATGTAGTATTTGTAATAGATGTAGCATGTGCTAAAAATGAATTTTTAAGAGATCATACAAATCAAAAACAAATAGATAAAGGCATAATGCTAATGCATAGAGATAGAACCTTAGTTCCAAATAGAAAAATGATAAATTACATAATAGAAACTGCTGATAAAAACAATATATCTCTTCAACATGATATGTTTGAATCAGGTGGAACTGATGGTGGAGAGGCACATCTTATAAATGAAGGTAAACCTTGTGCAGTAACTTGTGTCCCAGTTAGATATGGACATTGTGCATTTTCTATAGTAAGTAATAAAGACTTAGAAGCTATTATAGAGTTGTATACTCAGTTAATTTTAAATTTTGATGAAGAAAGATATAAAAATATAAAGAATTTTATTTAAAAGGAGAATAAAAAAATGTCAACAGAAATGCAAATAATGGAGCTTATATCAACAGCAGGTGACAGTAAAGCAAAAGCTTTCGAAGCTTTAAAAAAGGTTAAGGAAAAGGATTTCGAGGGAGCAAGAGCATTAATAAATGAAGCTCGTAAAATAGATATTGAGGCTCACAGAATACAAACAGAATTAATAACTCAAGATCTAAATGAAGATGTTGAAAGTCCAGCAATGAGTCTTTTAATGGTTCATGCTCAAGATCACTATATGACTTCTCAATTAGCAAAAGATTTAATAGAAGCTTTAATAGAAGTTTTTGATAAGTAGTAGATAAACAAATTAATTATACAAATACTCCTTTAGAAAGATTAAACTTTCTAAAGGAAAATAAAAAATATAAATTTTAGGAGGAATTGTTATGAAAATATTATTATGTTGTGCAGGTGGATTCTCTACAAATATGTTAATGCAAAATATGAAGAAGGTAGTAAAAGAAAGTGCTAAACTTGATGAAAACGATTTCGAATTTACAGCGATACCAGCAGATTCAATAGAAAGTCAAGTTGATGAGTGGGATATAGTACTTATAGGACCTCAAATATCTCATAAGTTAGACTTCTTAAAAGGAATATTAGATCCAAAAAATAAACCTTATGCAGTAATAGATAAAGATGTTTATGGAAAAATGGATGGAGCTACAGTTATGAAGTTAGCTTTAGTAACTTATAAAAAACATCAATTAGCTCAAGGATAATAAAAATAGTATAGGGAAAAGGGGATTAAATATGTTTGCTAAGTTTGAAGCGTTTATGAATCGAGTATTTATGCCTTTAGCTCACAAGGTTGACAATCAACGTCACCTTGGGGCTATAAAAGCTGGTATGGTTGCTATGACGCCATTCACAATACTGGGGAGTATATTTGCAATACTTCCAGCACTTCCAAATATGCTTGGAAAAAGCAATCCAATAAGTCAATTTATATTAAAAAATGCAGCAGTATTAGATTTACCAGTAAGTCTTTC
Organism: Romboutsia sp. 1001216sp1; assembly: GCF_039841805.1. Lineage (NCBI taxonomy): Bacteria > Bacillati > Bacillota > Clostridia > Peptostreptococcales > Peptostreptococcaceae > Romboutsia > Romboutsia sp. 1001216sp1. The sequence goes on along the minus strand of NZ_JBDPHA010000003.1, from coordinate 117,047 downwards.
TATAGGATTAATAGGATTATATGCCTGTATGTGTATTGCCTTTAACTTAGGTAATTATTATAAATTATATATACCAGGTTGTGTTACACTTGCAACTTTCTCATTTTTATTCTTAGTAGCAACTTTTACACCAGATGGTGCATTAGAATTAGGAAACCTAGGTGCTAAAGGTCTATTTACAGGTATGATAGCAGGTCTTGGATCTGTAGAGTTATATAACTTCTGTAAGAAAAAGAATATTACAATAAGAATGCCAGAAGGAGTACCAGATTTTGTATCTAAATCTTTTGAATTAATACCAACTACTATTATAGTTTGTGGTACTTTCATAGCAGCTCGTTTTATTTCATTAGCTGTATTTGGAGAATTACCTCCACAAATACTTACTCAATTCCTATCTCCGTTAGTAGGAAGTATGGATAATCCATGGGCAGTTCTTGCACTTAACTTTGCTATATGTACTATATTCTTCTTTGGTATACACTCATCAGTATTTAAGCCTTTAACAGGACCTATAATGGTTACATTTATAGCTGAAAATATAGCAGCAATGCAAGCAGGAGAAGCAATACCTCACTTCTTTACAGGAGGGGTTTCAAGTGCATTCTTCGGATTTACAGGTTGTGGTATTAGTATAGGATGTGTAGTAGCTTGTATGTTATCTAAAAACCAAACTTATAAGAAGATAGGACGTGTATCATTATTCCCAGCATTATTTGGAATAAATGAACCAATATTATTTGGTGCTCCAATAATATTAAACCCAATAATGTTTATACCACATGTATTTGGTGGAGCTATAATAGGTACATTGCCAATGTTTCTTATGCACTGGGGATGGCTAGCAAAACCAGTATTTGACCCTCCATATGTAGGAGTATTCTTAGAAGGATTCTTAACTAATGGAGATTGGCGTTCTATAGTAGTTAATGCTTTACAATTAGTACTAGCAGTTGCGCTATATTGGCCATTCTTCAAGATAATGGAACGTCAACAAGAAGCTAAGGAACAAGAAGAAGCTAAAAATGCAGCTAAGAATATATTCTCTAAAGAAGACGAAGATTTATTAGGAGATTTAGAATTAGATTTCTAATATTTTATTATGGATAATAGAGTAAAAAAAATAATAGATTTAATTGAAGAAAGAGGCGTTGACGCTCTTTTAATTAAAGGAAAAAATAATAAAAGATATATAGGAGCATTAACCGGTAGCGGTGTTTATGTGCTTATCACAAAAGAAAAAAAATATCAAATTCTAGATGGTAGATATACTGATGAAGCAGATAAGAAAACATCTGGATTTATAAAAAGGGTTGTATCTCAGGGATCTTATATAGAAAATATAATTGAATTGTTAGAAGAAATGAATATAAAAAATATAGCAATAGAAAGCCAAACTATGAGTATACAAGAGTATATTTTATTAGATAAGGCAGGTTTTAATATTAACTTAATAACTAACGAATTAGGTAAAGTAAGAGCTGTAAAATCTAAAGAGGAAATTGAGCTTATTAAAAAAGCTTGTGAGATTACAGATGAAGTATTTAGTGAGGTCATATCTGAAATAAAAGAAGGTATGACTGAACTAGAAGTTTCAGCCCTACTTCAATATCATGCACTTAAAAAGGGTGCAAGTGGCATGTCATTTGAACCAATAGTAGTATCTGGTGAAAGGGGAGCAATGCCACACGGAAGACCTACAACTAAAAAATTAAAGAAAAATGAAGCTATAACAATAGATTTTGGTGTTGTTTACCAAGGATATCAATCTGATATGACTCGTACAATATCTATAGGTAAGCCACCTAAAATTATTCAAGAAATATATGATGTAGTTTTAAAAGCACAACTATCGGCAATAGAGTCAATTAAAGAAGGCATGAAAGCTAGTGATATTGATAAAATTGCTAGACAAATTATAGAGAATCATGGATTTGGTGATTATTTTAACCACGGATTAGGTCATGGAATAGGTCTTGGTGATGGAGAAGTGCCAACACTAAACCCAAGAAGTGATGATATTCTAACAGAAGGTATGGTAATGTCCTGTGAGCCAGGTATTTATATTCCAGATGTAGGGGGAGTTAGAATAGAAGATGATATTGTCATAATTGATGGGAAAGGTATTTCACTTAATAAGACATCTAAGGACTTTATAATATTAGGAGAGTAAAGCTATGAAATATAATTTTGACAAAGTGTTAAATCGTAAAGAAGGTAATTGTAGAAAATGGAGCAATAGTGTAATTCAAGAAAAATTCGGATTAGATGAAGATGCAATTCCTATGGATTTAGCTGATATTGATTTTGAGTGTGCTCCAGCTATAAAAGAAGCTATTACAAAAAGAGCATTTGTGGGAGATTATAGTTATACCTTTATAGGAGATGACTTCTATGAAGCCGTGATAAATTGGAACAAAAGAAGATTTGATTTTCATATAGAAAAAGAGTGGATAAAATTAACTTTCGGAACAGTTTCAACTCTTCATTATATAGTTCAAGCGTATACTAAAGAAGGAGAAGGAGTATTAATAAATACACCTGCTTATGATCCTTTTGCAGAAGCTGTAGTAAATAACAGTAGAAAGTTATATTGTAGCCTATTAAAGCTAGAAAATAATAGATATTATCTTGACTTTGAAGATATGGAAAATCAAATGAAGTCTGGTGATATAAAAGTATTTATATTCTGCAGTCCACAGAATCCATCAGGCCGTATATGGACAAAAGAAGAACTATATCAAGTGTCAGAATTATGCTTGAAGTATAATGTACTTTTAGTAAGTGATGAAATTCATAGAGACGTAGTATTTAAAGGACATACATTTATATCTTTATGGAATGCTCATCCAGAAATTTATAAAAATAGTATAATATGTGCATCTCCTAACAAAGGATTTAACTTAGGTGGGCTAAAAACATCTTATGTAGTAATAAGAGATGCTAAGGTTAGAGAAACTTTATTGGAAAGACTAAAAAGTAACTCAATAACTTCTCCAAATGTATTTGCTATTCCAGCCATTGTTGCAGCATACAACGAAAGTGAAGAATGGTTAGATGAGATGAGAGATTATGTAGAAAGTAATTTCGAAATAGTTTATGACTTCTTTGAGAAATATATGCCAAAAGCAAAAGTTATGAAGTCTGACTCTTCTTTCTTAGCATGGATAGATGTAAGAGAAGTATTTAAGGATGAAGAAGAGTCTAAAGAATTCTTTAGAAGTGCAAATTTAACTATGGTAGTTGGAAGTTATTTTGTAAAAGATGGAGAAGGATTTATTCGTCTTAATATAGGATGCCCTAAAGAAACATTAAATGAAGCTCTAAATAGAATAAAAGAAACTTATATAAGTATGTATTGTCAAAAAGCTTAAATCAATTTTAAGGCATAAAAGGTAAGTCCCATATATATTGAATTTTAATCGATATATATGGGATTTATTTTTATTTAGGAGCTATGATGACAAGTCAAATTTTATTTGAGGAAAATGGGAATTAATCTTATCGAATATTTAAATATGAAAAAGATAGCAGGGGCAAAACCACTGTCAATGGATATAGACAAATCAATAAATAGTATTTCTTTATATTTAAGATTTGAAAATTGTGGCTACCTTATAAGGGTATTTAAAAAGTTAGAGGGAATAACGCCAAAAGAATTTAGATATATATAACTAGTCTTATTGAAAAATAGGACTTTTTTTATGGGAAAAATAGCAAAGAACAAAAAATTACATTTTTTTAATAAAAATAGACTAAAATTTTACATAGAAAAACAAGATATTAAGATGTATTTGATAAGAAAAAAAGTTAAAATTATAACAAGGAAAACGAAAACATTAAATTGGGGTAGGATACAAAATTTAATCCCAAAATATTTTATGCTTTTTATAAATAAAAAATAATGTATACAAATTGGAGGAATATAAAATGGGCAGAATGTATGATTATTTAGTACCAAGTGTCAACTTTATGGGACCAGGATGTTTAAAAGTTATTGGCGAAAGGGCTAAAATGTTAGGCGGGAAAAAGGTTTTAATAGTTACAGATAAATTCTTAAGAAACCAAGAAAATGGAGCAGTTGAACAAACTATAAAATATTTAACAGAAGCAGGTCTTGAAGTTGTTATATACGATGGAACTGAACCAAATCCAAAAGATACAAATGTAGCTGATGGTTTAAAAGTTTTCAAAGATAAAAACTGTGATATGATAATTACAGTAGGTGGAGGTTCTTCTCATGACTGTGGTAAAGGTATAGGTATAGCTGCAACTCATGAAGGTGATTTATATGAATATGCAGGTATAGAAACTTTAACTAATGCACTACCACCAATATTAGCAGTAAACACAACAGCAGGAACTGGAAGTGAAGTTACTAGACACTGTGTTATAACTAATACAAAGACAAAAGTAAAATATGTTATAGTAAGTTGGAGAAACTTACCATTAGTATCTTTTAATGATCCAGAATTAATGGTTGGAAAACCAGCAGGACTTACTGCAGCTACAGGAATGGATGCTTTAACTCATGCAGTAGAAGCATATGTTTCTAAAGATGCTAACCCTGTAACAGATGCTTCTGCCATACAATCAATAAAATTAATATCTAATAACTTAAGACAAGCAGTTGCTATGGGTGAGAATTTAGAAGCTAGAACAAATATGGCTTATGCATCATTATTAGCTGGTATGGCATTTAATAATGCTAACTTAGGTTATGTTCATGCTATGGCTCACCAATTAGGTGGATTATATGATATGCCACATGGTGTTGCTAATGCAATGTTATTACCTCATGTTTGTAAGTATAATATAATATCTAATCCACAAAAATTCGCTGATATAGCTGAATTTATGGGAGAAAACATAGATGGTTTATCAGTTCATGAAGCAGCTGAAAAAGCAATAGATGCAATGTTTAGATTATCTAAAGATATAGGTATACCAACTTCACTAAAAGAAATGGGAATAAAAGAAGAAGATTTTGAATATATGGCTGAAATGGCTCTTAAAGATGGAAATGCATTTAGTAATCCTAGAAAAGGTAACAAACAAGATATAATAAATATATTTAAAGCAGCATATTAATAAAAACATCTCATACTATTTAAAATATCATATCAAAAAGGGAATGTTAATTAACAATATAAAAGTTGGGACAAGTATTTATTTACGATACTTGTTTCAACTTTTTTATTTTAAAAATTTCGTAAATACTTTATTAGAGCTTTTCAAGCATACTTACTATTACAAATCTATAAAACAAAATGAAATAAAAAGTTCTTCATAATTAAACTAGAAAAAGAAAGTAATTTAATAAAATCGACAATATTAATAATGATTAATAAAAATGAATACTCAATACCTAAAAATATATTTAAAATATTAGAAACTTATATTTTACTATAAAGTGTGTATTTTAGCTAAAACTTATTACCTGTTCGTATAATATTTGAAATTAACAAATTGAAAGAATCAACCAAAATGATATAATTATCTTTAAAGTGGAGGTAATAGAGATTATGAAGAAAATTATTATAGTAGAAGATGAAGAAAAAATTAGAATGGAGCTAAAAAACTTCTTATTAAAATATAAATATGACGTTGTATGCTTAACAAAATTTGAAAATATTATAGAAGATATTTTAAAGTTGAATGGACATCTAATCTTATTAGATATAAATTTACCTATATATGATGGGTATTATATTTGTAGAGAAATAAGGAAAAAATCTGATATACCTATAATTGTAGTAACGAGTAAAGATACAGAAATGGATGAGCTTATGAGTATGAATTTAGGAGCAGATGATTTTATAACAAAGCCGTATAATACTCAAATTTTATTAGCACGAATAAATTCTATTTTAAAAAGAACATATAAAGAATCTAATACAGATATACTTTTATATAAAGAATTGGCATTGGATTTATCTAAAGATATTGCTATATTTGAAAATCAAGAAGTAGACTTAACTAAAAATGAATTTAGAATACTAAATTGTTTAATGAAAAATAAGGGGAAGATAGTATCAAGAGGAGATTTAATGGATTATTTATGGGACTTAGATTTATTTATAGATGATAATACTCTAACTGTTAATATAAATAGGCTTAGAAAGAAATTAAGTGAAATTGGATGTAGTGGATATATAGAAACTAAAAGGGGGAGAGGCTATATAATGCCGTAACTATGAATGTAAAAGATTATTTAAAAGATAGAAACTTAGCTATATTATTAAATTTTATATTTTTTGCTTTTGTAATTTTTATACTAAAAGCATCTCAAGTTGAAAGAATAACAATAATTTTTACAACAATGCTTTGGATAGTTTTAAGTAGCATAGAAATTTTTTATGGATATTTTAAAAAGAAAAGTTACTACGATCAAGTAATAAATTCCTTAAATGAACTAGACAAAAAGTATTTACTACCAGTAGTTATAAAAAGACCATCTTTTTGCGAAGGAAGAATTTTATATGATGTACTTAGCATTACAGATAAATCTATGAATGAAGAAGTCAATAAATATAAATTTAATCAAGAAGAATACAGAGAGTACCTTGATTTGTGGGTTCATGAAATAAAAACTCCAATAGCAGCTAGTAAGTTAGTTATAGAAAATAATAAAAATGAACATACATTAAGTATTTTAGAAGAAATAGAAAAAGTAGAAGGTTTTATAGAACAAGCTCTTTATTATTCAAAATCTAATGAAATAGAAATAGATTACATAATAAAAGAAACAGATTTAAGAAAGTGTATAAATAACACTATTAAAAGAAATAAAAACTTAATTAGGGAAAAGAAGATTTGTATAGATATACAAGATTTTAGAGAAATAGTTTATTGTGATGCAAAATGGATGGAGTTTATACTAAATCAAATTATAGTAAATTCTATAAAATACATAGGAGATAAAACTATAAATAAAAAGTTAGAAAAAGAACTTCCAAAGATATCTATATACACAAAGCTTAAAGACAATAGTCTAGAATTGTATATAAAAGACAATGGAATTGGAATTGATAAGAAGGATTTAAAAAAAGTTTTTAACAAAGGTTTTACAGGTATTAATGGAAGAAAACTAAAAAAATCAACAGGAATGGGACTTTATATATCAAAACGATTAGCAGAAAAGATGTATTTAGGATTAGATATATACTCTGTTGTTAATAAAGAAACTACTGTAAAAATAACTTTTCCAAAAAGTAATATGATTCAAATATAAAAAATTCGCTTTGTTCATGTTGCCAACGACCTTGAAAAACAGGTCCGTTACTCAAGTTTATATGTTGGAAATTATATTTATCCACAAATCAGGATTAAATATAATTTCCTAAGAAGTAAATAAACTTACATTTTCGTAAGATAGTCGTAAGGTTATCTTATTAATTAAATCCTCTAAAGATTATAAAATAAAGTTATAAATTAAAAAATATGGAGGAGATAAAATGAGTACAGTTCTTAAAGTTAAAAATATAGAAAAATATTATGGGAATAAGAAGAATTTAACAAAAGCTATTAACAATATTTCGTTTGAAGTTGATAAGGGTGAGTTTATAGGGATTATGGGACCTAGTGGAAGTGGTAAAACTACACTTTTAAATTGTATAGCAACAATAGATAAGGTAACTACTGGAAACATACAAATTGAAGATAAAGATATAACAACTTTATCAAGAAAAAATATAGAAAAGTTTAGAAGAGAACACTTAGGATTTATATTTCAAGAGTTTAATTTACTAGATACTTTAACTGTATATGAAAATATATCTTTAGCATTATCTATACTAGGAGTAAAGGGATCAGAAATAGATAAAAGAGTAAAAAGTGTATCAAGTAGACTTGGAATATCAGAGATATTAAGTAAATTTCCATACGAAATATCAGGAGGACAAAAGCAAAGAGTAGCTTGTGCAAGAGCTATAATAAATGAGCCGTCTTTGATTCTTGCAGATGAACCAACAGGGTCTCTAGATTCAAAATCAGCAAGAGTTTTACTTGAAAATTTATCTGACCTAAATGAAAGTATGAATTCTACAATAATGATGGTAACTCATGATGCTTTTACAGCTAGTTATTGTAAAAGAATTTTATTTATAAAAGATGGAAAAATCTTTAATGAGTTAGTAAGAGGAAATGATGATAGAAAAGAATTTTTCAAAAGAATTATAGAAGTTGTTACTCTTTTAGGAGGTGACAATAACAATGTTATTTAAGCTTTCCAAAAGAAATGTTCAAAGAAGTATGAAAGATTATAGTATTTACTTTTTTACACTTGTTCTAGGAGTTTGTATATTTTATATATTCAACTCAGTAGAAGCTCAAACAGCTATGATGGATATGACAGAAAATCAAAAAAAGCTAATGGAAGTTACAACTATGATAATTTCAATAGTATCAGTTTTTGTGTCTTTCATATTAGGTTTTTTAATAATATATGCAAATAACTTTATAATTAAAAAAAGAAATAGAGAATTTGGTATATATATGACACTAGGTATTAGTAGAAGTAAAATTGCTTTTATGCTATTTTATGAAACTATAATAGTTGGGGTTATGTCTTTAGCAGTAGGACTATTTGTAGGTGTATTTTTATCTCAAGGACTAGCTTCAGTTACTGCAAAATTATTTTCACTGGATATGAAAAAATATCAATTTATATTTTCAAAGGAAGCTTGTATAAAAACAATAATATATTTTAGTATAATGTTTTTTATAACTATGATTCTAAATTTTGTAGTAGTTTCAAGATATAAACTTATAAATTTAATAAATAGTCAAAGAAAAAATGAAAAGTTAAAAGGCACAAATTTAATATTATCTGTAGCACTATTTATAATATCTATAGTTTGTTTAGGATTTGCATATAAATTAATTTTAGAAAATGCTCTTGTAGACATAACAGATAATAATTTTAAACTATCTATACTTTTAGGGGTTGTAGGAACAGTATTATTTTTTAGATCTTTGGCAGGATTTTTAATAAAATTAGTTCAAAATGATAAAAACTTATATCTAAAAAATCTTAACACTTTCACTTTAAGACAATTAAACAGTAAAATTAATACAAACTATATATCAATGAGTATTATATGTTTAATGTTATTTATATCAATTGGGATGTATTCTTCAGCAATAGGACTAAAAAATGCCATGGAAAAATCAGCAGAGTCTCAAACCCCATATGATGCAACTTTTATAGAAACGTACAATCCTCAAGAAAAAACAAACTATAACAATGAAAAATTAAGTGAAATACTTAAAAAGTTAGATTTAAATGTAAATGATTATTCAAAAGAATATTTAGATTATAATTTTTACAAATCTCCTATAAAGTTTATTAAAATGTTTGAAAATACTTCAGATGATTTTTTATCTAAGCAATTAAAAGTTACGATGGATCATAATATTCCTATTATAAAACTATCAGATTATAATAAGCTAAATAAAATGGCAGGTAAAAAACCAATAAATTTAAAAGATAAAGAAGTACTTTTTGTTACAAATTCATCTACTATGGAGAACCCAATAAAAGATTATATAAAAAATAATAAAAGTATAAAAATAGGAAATGATGAATTTAAAATAAATGAAAACTATCAAAATCAATCTTTAGAAAATGATTTAACAAAAGATAATTTTATAACATTTGTAGTTGAAGATAAATACGCAGATAAATATGATATAAGTCAAAAGTGTTTAAGTTTTAATTATGTAGGAGATAAAAAAGATACAGAAAATAATCTAACTAAAAATCTTGAAAAAAGTAAAAATAAACAAATTCAATATCAAAAAGACAATGGTTCAATCTTAATATTTATAAGTAAACAAATGGTTTTAGAAATTAATATGTCTAATGCAGCTATGTTTTTATACATTGGTTTATATATAGGGATAATATTCTTAATATCTAGTGCAGCAGTACTTGCACTTAACCAATTATCAGGAGCAACAGAAAGTTTAGGAAGATATGAAATACTTAAAAAACTTGGAGTAAGCTCAAAAATGATAAACAAATCAATTTTTATACAAGTATTTATATATTTCTCACTTCCAATAGCCTTAGCCTTAGTTCATAGTTATTTTGGAATAAAGGTAGCAAATAACGTAATTAAAATATTTGGAGACTATGATACAGTAGGAACTAATGTGGTTGCAGTAGTGAGTATATGTGTAATTTATGCTATATACTTCTTTGGAACATGTAAAGGATATAGGAGAATTGTAAATAAGTAATTAAAGTATGTACTATTGAAAGAACATAGATAGTCAATATTGCATATGATTCTTAATGATTGTATCAACCATTGAATAAAAATAACTCATCCTATAATTGAAAGTTTAAGTTATCGGATGAGTTATTTTCTATATTTAAATTATAGCATATAAATAAATTTAATTATAGACTAGTTGGATAGACTGTATTTTTATATACTATTTTAAGTACAAATGATATACAGAAAATATAAACATCGGGGGTAAAATAATGAATTTATTTATGGCAAAGACAAATATTCATAAATTTGAAAAGGCAAAAGAGTTTATTGAAGAATTTAAAATAGGAGAGAATGACTTTATTTTTGCAAGTAAAGGTATATATGAACGAAATTTTAAAGAGTTAGATATAAAGGCAACGGTAGCTTATAAAGATACATATGGAAATGGTGAGCCTACAGATATAATGATGGATGCTCTATTAAAAGATTTTAATAAAGGTAACTACAAAAGAGTTATAGCCATTGGTGGTGGTTCAGTAATAGATATGGCTAAAATATTAGTTCTAAAAAATGGAAAGTGTACAGCAGATTTATTTGAGAAAAAGATAAAGTTAGAAAAAGTAAGAACATTGATAACAATTCCAACAACTTGTGGATCGGGGTCAGAGGTATCAAATGTTAGTATAACAGAAATAACTAAGTTAAACTCTAAACTTGGACTGGCAATTGATGAGTTATATCCAGATTATGCGGTACTTATTCCAGAGTTACTAGTAAATTTACCATATAAATTCTTTGCAACAAGTGCAATAGATGCGTTAATTCATTCTATAGAATCATTTCTTTCACCAAAGGCTAATGTTTATACAGAGATGTTTAGTAAGCAAGCTATGGAAATAATAATAAAAGGGTTTAAAAGAATTGTTAAAGACGGGCAAGATGCAAGAGTTTCGATGCTAGATGATTTTCTTATTGCTAGTAATTTAGCTGGAATTGCTTTTGGTAATGCAGGAAATGGAGCAGTGCATGCTTTATCATCTCCTTTAAGTGGAACATATCATGTACCTCATGGTGAAGCTAATTATCAATTTTTCACATCTGTTTTTAAAGTCTATAATAAAAAAAATCCAAGTGGAAAGATAATGGATTTAAATATTATTTTAAGTGGATTACTAGAATGTGAAGTTTGTAATGTATATGATGAAATGGAAAAGTTACTAAGTAATATTATAGAAAAAAAATCTTTAAGAGAGTACGGTATGAAGGAATCTGACATATTACTATTTACTGAAAATGTTATAGCTAACCAACAAAGATTACTTAGTCAGAGTTATACTTCATTATCAAAAGAAAATATTAAATATATTTATAATGAGTTATTCTAAATGCCTAATGTTAAATTTTACATTTATTTTATATTTAATAAAGTAAGATGTATTTTTCAATCTGAAAACATAGATGAATATATTTATATTAGATTAATAAAAAATAGGTGCGTTAAAGTAATTAAAAAATTACTTAATGCACTTTTTTATAGTACAAAAATTATACAAAATATATATGTATTAAGTATTACTTAAAAGTTAATTATAACATTAAAATAAAATACGTAAGTAGGGGGAAAACATCCGATATGATAAGAATGTTAGAGAATAAAGATATAGATAGAATAATGGAAATATGGTTAGAAAGTACTATAAAAGCTCATGATTTTATAGAAAAAAAATATTGGGAAGATAATTATAATACAGTAAAACATGATTATATACCTGTATCAGATGTTTTTGTTTATGAAGACGGAGAAAATATAAAAGGATTTATAGCAATTATAAATAGTGAATTTATAGGTGCATTATTTGTTGATAATAATTACCAAGATCGTGGAATTGGTAGAAAGTTAATTGAACATATCATTAATTTATACGATAACTTAACTTTATCTGTTTATAAAGATAATACAAAATCTGTTGAATTTTATAAAAAGATGAATTTTGAAGTTGTTAGTGAAAGTATTGATGAGGGCACTATGTGTATTGAATATACTATGAAAAATAAAAGTAAAATTCATAGATAAATTAGTTGGTTGGATAAGTAATATAGCTACACTTGATAAATAAATACAGTTGTTAGATTTAGTCTGAAGATTTATATAGAAGAATAATTTAAAATTTAAAAAAATGAAATCGAAGTCATATAAAAAGTAGGGGAATTTAAATAGAAAATTAAATTTATAAATAAAAGGTATTATCAAAATCTTGATAATACCTTTTATTTACTACTTAAGTAGTGAAACACCTTTGTTATAGTATTCATCCATCATATCCTTAGGAACCATACTTCCTCCAGTTGCCCAAGCTATATGAGTTATATTTTCTATCTTATCTTCAAGATTATTAGCTTTTAAATATTTCTTACCTTCTTCAGAAGTAAGTACATTTATTATACCTGGGACACCAGCAAGAGCTGAAGGTTCTAAGAATATATTTTCACCATCAGCCATTTTAGTTAATAATCTGTACATATTTTCATCAGTAACAGAGTAGCATCCACTCATTAATTTTTCTAATGTTTTACCAACAAATCCAGAAGCTCTACCAACAGCTAATCCATCAGCAGCAGTTATATTGTCTATTCCAAAGTCTTGAACAGAAACTTTATCATGCTCACCAGTCATACATCCTATCATCATGCATGGAGAGTGTGTTGGTTCAGCAAAGAAGAAGTGTACATTATCTTTGTATAAAAGCTTAAGTCCAAAGGCAACTCCACCAGGACCTCCACCAACACCACATGGTAAGTATACAAATAGTGGATGATTATCATCTACTTTTACATTAATATCTTTTAATTGTTTATCTAATCTTTTAGCAGCAACAGAGTACCCTAAGAATAAGTTTTTAGAGTTTTCATCATCTACAAAGTAGCTATTAGCATCTGCTTCAGCTTGTTTTCTTCCTTCTTCAACAGCTTTGCTGTAATCAGATTCATACTCTATAACTTCAACGCCTCTGCTTCTTAATAAGTCTTTTTTCCATTGTCTAGCATCTGCAGACATGTGAACTGTAACTTTGAAACCAAGTTTAGCACTCATTATACCTATACTTAAGCCTAAATTTCCAGTAGAGCCAACTACTACAGAATATTGAGAAAAGAATTTTCTAACTTCATCGCTATCTAATTTAACATAGTTGTCTTCTAATGATATTATATCGTTTGCTAAAGCTAAATCTTCAGCATGTTTTAATACTTCATATATTCCACCTCTAGCTTTTATAGATCCTGATACTTTAAGGTGACTGTCACATTTCAATAATAGATTTCCAGCAAGTTCTTTACCACAGATTTCTTCTAGCTTAGCTTTCATGTTATCTATTTTAGCTATTGGAGATTCTATTATTCCATTTTCTGATTGAGTTTCAGGGAATACTTGAGCTATGTATGGAGCAAATCTATTTAATCTTGCTTCTGCATCTAGTACATCAGCTTCAGAAAGCGAAACATTTTCCATACCCTTATCAAAATTAGTATGAAGTGGATTTATCCATATTGATTCTTTTAAATCTATTATTTCTTGTAATAAAGGATATTCATCAATCCAAGTTGATATTTCTTTGTTTAAAACTTTTGCATTAGACATAATAATAACCATCCTTATATTTTTATTTTTAATTCTTAAAGATAAATATTTATATAAATTTACCTAAGATAAATGAAGTTTATATTAAAACTATTTGTTAATTTAAATAAGTATTAATTAATTTTATTTCAAATAGTTAAATAATACTTAACTAATACTAACATTTTTTATGATTGACGTCAATTGAATTTAATTATTATTATAAAAGTTAAATAAAATTTAATTAAATTGATAAGAATAAGTTATATTGATATAATATGTAATGATAATTTCAAATACACAAAAGAGGTAAATTAACATATGAATGAAGTAGATATATCAAGAAATATTACTGAATATAGAAAAAGTAAAAATTTAACCATAAAAGAATTAGCTAACTTAACAGGTGTAACACCTTCTTTACTTAGTCAAATAGAAAAGGGAACATCAAACCCGTCTATAAATACGCTAAAACAAATTTCTAAGGCTTTAGATATACCCCTATTTAATTTTTTTATAAATGATAATCCTACTGAAAATTTAGTAGTTAGAAAAGATAGTCGAAAAAAAATAATGTTTGCTGAGGATGATAGCTTTGCTTATGAATTATTGACTCCAAACTCGCGAGGAACCATAGAGTTTATGCTTATGAAGATACCTAAAAGAGAGTCATCTTCAAAAGAACTTTTTAGTCATAAGGGCGAAGAAGTGGCTTATGTTATGAAAGGCTGTGTAAGTTTACATTTGATGAATACAGTTATTGAGTTAAATTGTGGAGATAGTGTAAAAATACCACCACACTCAAATCATAAGTGGGAAAATAATTCTGATGAGGATTGTGAGGTTATATTTGCAGTAACACCACCATCATTCTAAAAAATAAAAAATTTAAAATAAATTAGAAGAATAGAAGGATTTGTATAAAAAAGTACCTAAAGCTAAAATAGTTTTAGGTACTTTTTTTATATATTGCCATAATTATTCTGTTTAAATTTATTAAAAAGGTATATTAATTATAATAAGAAATAATTATAATAGATAAAAATTTAAAATAAACATAGAGGGAAAGGTATGCTATGGAAGAAGCAAAACTTATAAAGATGATAAATAATAATCCATTTGTTATAAAAACTATAAACAATCCAACAGATGAGATTAAGTTATTAGCTATAAAGAAAAATGGGCTTGTATTAGAGTATATAGAAAATCCAACTATAGAGATGCAAGAATTAGCTATAGACAACAATGCTAGAGCAATTAAATATATAGATAAACCAACAGAAGATATGATGATAAAAGCTGTAAGCGATGGATGGACTATTTTAGAGTGCATTAAAAATCCAACTGATAAGGTAATTAAATTAGCTATAGATAAAGCTGGATGGGCTATTAAATATGTTGAAAATCCAAATGAGGAGCTACAATTATTAGCAGTAAGGAAAGATTATGATTCATTAAAATATATAAAAAATCCTTATGAAAGTGTTCAAGAAGAGGCTGTAAAAATAAATTATACTGCATTAAGATATATAGATTCACCTAGCTATAATGCACAGATTTTAGCTATTAAAAGCAATGAATCGGCTATTAGATTTATAAAAAACTTGGATAAAAGTAAAATGTTAGAATTTTTAAAGGTAAATATTTTAACTATTAAATATATTTCAAATAAGATATCTAAAGAAGAATTAGAAGAAGTGTTAAAAGAAATGCTATCAAAGGAAGATATTGAAGAAAAATATGTTAGAGATTTTTTAAACTGTAAAACTATAGATAAAAATAATGATAATATATCCATGGATAAGATAATATTCATTCATAAATACGGAAGTAAAAAAGCTAAAAAAATAGCTGTAGATGAAAAACTTAAGATGATATAGGAGAAATAAAAAATGAATTTTATAGAGACATTAAAAAGCGTTGACTTAGTTTTAGCTACTGGGGAAGTACCTTTAGTAGTTGGCGAAAGTGGAATAGGAAAAACTGCATTAGCAAAAAAGCTTGCTAAAGAAAATGAGTGGAGTTTAATTGTTATTGATGGAAACTTACTTAAAGAAGGTGAAATAGGAGGCTTACCAACTGTAGAATCTTATATAATAAGTAATTCTAATGGTCAGGAGATAGTAAAGAAAACAACAGTATATGCAGTTCATAACAAGCTAAGGGAAATTGATGAAGAAATATCTAAAGGAAGAAATGTTCTTTTATTTATAGATGAAATAAATCGTTGTGAGCATACGGTACAACAAGAGCTTATGAACTTAATATTAAATAGAGAAATAAATGGATATAAGTTACATGATGATGTAAAAATTTTAGCAGCAATGAATCCATCAAGTAAGTATGGTTCAGATTTTGATTATCAAGTTGTAGATATGGATGCAGCTCAAGAAAATAGATTTGTATGGCTAAATATGGAGTCTGATTATAATCAATGGCTAAAATGGGCAATAGGTGAAGGTCTTGAACAAAAGGTTATAGAGTTTATTTCAACCTTCCCAGAATATTTACACAAAATAAATGAAGGAGATGTATCAGCAACTCCAAGAAGTTATGAAAGAGTTTCTAAAAGTTACAAAGTATATAAGGATCAAAAAGATTCAATACCAAAGGCTGTATTTTTAAATGTTATAAAAGGAAATGTAGGTAAAGTTATCGCAGAGGAATTTATAAACTTTATTGAATCAGATTATAGTCCACTTATATCTTATGAAGAGGTTTTTTGTGGAGAAACTTTAAGTGAATCTGTTATAGAAAAAGTAAAAAATGAAAGTCATACAAGACTTTATTTATCAGTAATGAATATTTTAAGGGATTTAGAATCAAATATTAAAAATGAAGATTATGAGGCAAGCTATTATATTAATAGATTTGTACAGTTTTTAAAAGTATACCCTATAGATTTAATGGTAGGAATTATGAAAGAGATTAAAAATAGCTATAAAAAAGTATATGAAAAAGCTATAGAAAATGAAGAATTTGTAGAAGCTTACTTCGAATCTTATAAATTAATAAGGGGATAGCCTATGGAAACTTACTTTGATAAACAAAAAAGAGATCTTTATTATAAAACAGAAAAAATTATAGATACGTATGCTATGTTAAAAGCAAATCACAAGGGTGAAAAATTTGAGATAGATATACCACAAGATTTCAAAAATGAATTTTTCAGTTTAGTAGATAAAGTTAATCTAAGCCTTATGGAAGACAAAGATAATTTCTATGGATATTTTTTATTTCAAACATCAAGAGAAATAAGATTTGATATAAGTAGTCCCACTGCTATAAATTTTAAAGGTGCTAAGTATGTCATATACTTTAATCCAATAATTTTTTTAGACCTTAATATGAGACAAATGGAAAGTACAATTAAACATGAAATTCTTCATGTAATATCTATGCATTTAGTAAGAGCAAGAGAATTAAAAGGAAAATACAGTACATTAGCTATTAATATGGCGATGGATATAGTGGTTAATAAATATTTAAATAATTTACCACCATATGCTGTTACTTTAGAAAATGTAAATGTAAAATATAATTTAAAACTTGAGCCTTATGAGCCTTTTGAATACTATGTAGAAAAAATTCAAACTGAATTAGATTTACAAGAAGTAGATAAAGATGGCGAAGAAGATGATACTCGTCAGTCTGATGATATAGAAACTGAATACAATCCAGAAAAAACTCATGATATTTGGGAAGATTCTAGTAATATAGATGAGGAAACTCTTAAAGAATTTACCCAAAAAGCTATTAATAATTCTCAAAAAGGTAAAATTCCAGAATACTTAGATGGTATGATATCATCACTTAAAAATAGTAAAGGTGAATTGCCTTGGAACTTATATCTTAATAGATTGATGGGAACAGTCGAAAGCAATAAAAAGAAGACTATAACAAGAAGAAATAGAAGACAGCCAAATAGATTAGATTTGAGGGGACAGTTGAGATCTCATAAAGCAGAGATAGCTGTCGCACTTGATATAAGTGGAAGTATTAGTGATGAAGAATTTAAACAAGCTATTAAGGAAGTACTTAATATAGTAAAAAATTATAACCATGAAATTACAATCATAGAATGTGATAATGAAATTAGACGTGTGTATAAAGTCAAATCTGTAAAAGATATAAAAGAAAGGCTTAAAAGAAGAGGATCAACTAAATTTAGCCCAGTTTTTGAATATGCTAATAATAAAAAAATTAATTTATTGGTATACTTTACTGATGGTAAAGGAGAAGACAGGCTACAAGTAATACCTAGAGGATATAAAATTTTATGGGTTATTTCAGGAAGAGGAGACAAACTTTCATTAAGAGAGCCTTATGGAGCAGTTAAAAAACTTAGCAAGGTTAAAATAAAAGATGATACATTAGATATGAGTGATGTTAGAAATGATGGATATTCAATGAATAACCAAGCTCCAATTTTATAAATTTATGTATTAAATTCTGGTTATTCTAATAACATAATAATAAAATTTCAATGAGAAATATAATTTCTAAAGGAGATAATAATATTATGAAAGAAGCAGAAAGATTATTAAATGAATAATTTGCGATTATTTTAAATATTTCTCCTGATGAAGTAACCTCATATATATTAAGTCAAATATCAAAATAAAGTACTTTATACTATACTTTATTTAAAAATATTAAAATTAAAAAATCTCAAAAAGTATCTTAATTTAAGATATTTTTGAGATTTTTACTTTAAAGTAATACAATTATATTAATAATTAAGCTAATTTATTAAAGTTTTTTACCTAAACAAGCCATATAAATTACAAACTCATTTTCTCCATCTAAATCTAACATATTATCAATTATATCCTGATCATATATTCCGATAGCACAAGTCCCGTAATTAAGAGATTCTGATGCTATGTAAAGATTCTGGCAAACATGTCCAATATCTATAAGTATTTTCTTATGAGCAGTTATACTAAATCTATGTTCACTTCTATATGGAATACAACTCCAAGCAAACACAACGGCACTTTTAGATACGAAACCTTGAACAAAAGGTTGGTTTGGAGTTGCTTTATCTATTTCATCATCTATATTGCTTAAAGTCTTTATAAATAAAAGTTTATGTTCTAAAGGTAAATATCTGTAAACTCCACTCTTTAAACCATCAACATTATTTATTATTAAATATGTTTCAAATGGGTGAGTGCAACCAGCAGAAGGTACAGTTCTTAAGGCACTAAATTTATCTTTTACAGTTTGGATTCCTTGAGTAGCCCATAGTAAATACGAAAGTTCAGATAAATTTATTTTTTCATCACTATATTTTCTTATACTTCTTCTATCATTTATACAATCTAGTACGTTAGGTTTAACTAAAATGTCTTTGCTTACAGGAGGTAACTCTATTAAATTAGAATTTGAATCATATTCTTTTTGGAAAGAAGGAGCGGGTATTCCTTTTTGTTTATCCGTTTTTATCTGTTTTAGTATTTCAAAATCAGCTTTGAAAAATTCTCTGTTTTGTGCAATTTTATCCATAGATGTCTCCTTATTAAAATGTATAAATTTTTACACTTATTATACCATATATATAAATATAAGTGGAAAAAGCCTAAATGGTAAAAATTTCATATTAGAAGCTTAATTACAGATAAAAATTAATAAATATTTTTGTGTAGTAATAATTAATATTTGCTTTAATAGAATATATTCAAAAATATATTAAAATTATTTTAAATTAAAAAAAACTATTTTAATTTATAAAAAATTATGTATAATTAATATAGATGACTAAAAATTACATATTAGCAAACCTAGAGAAATCTAGCGACGCAAAGCTAAAGGGGCTAAGGTAAAATTAGACTATGCCAGCCAGTTGCCAAAGAATTGATATTCTTTGTTTTTATAGAGTTATCTTATGATATAATTGTAAGATTGTTTTATAATGTTTACTTTAGATGGCAACTACCCTTTATAAAGGGTAGTTTTTTATTTAATAAAAACAACTATAGCTCTATAGCAAGACTATATTTTGAAATTTGGGGTAAAATATTTAGTTATTGTAAATTCATATAATATAAGAGGGAGAATATTATGAAGAAAAAGATAGCATCAATATTGGCCATATCTGTTATAGCAACAAACAGCACACCTACTTTAAATGTTTTTGCTAACGAAGTAATAAAGGAAAAAGCATTAGCGATAGAGGAACAAGTTTCTAAAAGTATGACAGTTAGTGATTTTAAAATTAAGAACAATCCTAACTTCGCTAAGTATAATGAACTTTATAGAGTTGAGATACAGTCTATAACAAACAATGGAAGAAGTTACCCAGGAACTAAGATAGAAAATGCTATAGATGGAAAACTTAATACACATTGGGAAACATACACTAGAAATACAAATGAATTTAAAAATGAAGTAATTGTGGAGTTTAAAGATATAGCCGAGATAAATAGATTAGCTTATGCTACAAGACAAGACGGGGCTAAAGGTAAAGGATATCCTACTAGTGCAGAGATATATGTTTCAGAGAGTGAAATAGGTGAAGATTTTAAACTAGCAGGAAAAATAGAAGGAAGTAAAGTTACAGGTGGAATGGTTGAATTTAAATTTGATACTGTAAGAGCAAAGAGAGTTAAATTCAAATTCGTAGAAGCACATGACGAGTGGGCAAGTGCCGCAGAGTTTTGGTTCTATAAAGAGGATAGAATTCTAGATAAGATGGAAAGATTATTTACTAATGCAAACATGAATGAAGTAAGTAAAGAGTTTGCAACTCCTGAAGCATTAAACACTTTAGAGAAAGAAACTGAAGGACATCCATTCCGCGATAGCTTTAAAGAATATATAGATAATGCAAGACTTGTTCTAGAGAACAAAGAGGTTAACTTTATTGAAACTAAAGTATCTAAGTTATTAGGGTATGGAACTGAAAACCAAAAAGCTTATGATGACAAGTTTATGTTAGGTAAAGACCACATCGTTAATACACAAGTAAATGGTGGAACTTACTCTACAACAAAAATAGAATATATGTATGATGGTGACCCTAATACACATTGGGAAACAAACAGAAGCAATGGTAATGGTTTCACTAATGAAGTGGTATTCACTTTTGATGAAATAGAACAACTTGATAGAATAGCATTATTACCTAGAAGCGGAAATCAAAAAGGATTTCCTACTAAGTATGAAATATATGCTTCAGAAACTTCTCAAGGGGATACATTCAAATTAGTTTCTAGCGGTACTGCAGAAGTTACTAAAGACTTCATGCAATTTAAATTTAACCCAACAAACTTTAAGAGACTGAAGTTTGTATTTAAAGAGTGCCATGAAAATAGACCATTCATATCAGAAGCTAGGTTCTATAAAGAAGATGCTTTATCAGAGAAAATGGATAAACTATTTACAGACAGTAATAAGAATACAGTAAACCCTGATTTTGGGACTTTAGAGAAACTTACTGCTTTAGAGAATGAAGCGAAGGCACATCCTTTATACAGTAAGTTCAAAGAAGATTTAGATGATGCTAAACTTGTATTAGAAGGTAACGAGGTAACTTATGCAGATGCTAAAGTTTCGAAGTTTAAAGCTTTTGGAACTCCAGAGTTAGCAGAGTATGATAAGACTTATAAGATAGATAATAGTCATATAAAGAATATAACTACTAACGGTAGACATTGGTCAAATCAAACTATAGATAAAGCTATAGATGGTGATCCTAACACTAATTGGCATTCTGATGCTAGAAATAGCGAAACTCATACAAACGAAGTTATAATGACTTTAGACCAAATAAGAACTTTAGATAGAATAGTATATTATTCTCCGAGAGATAGAGGTTTCGCAGAGAAGTTCGATATCTATACTTCTAAGACTAGTGAAGGAGACACATTTACTAAAGTAACTAGTGGTAGTGCTTCAAGAACTGGAGACTCTATATCTATAAAGTTTAATCCAACTCAAGCTAGAAGAGTTAAGTTTGTTTATAAGCAAGGATATGAAGGTTGGGCTTTAGCGTCAGAGTTCGGATTATATAAACAAGACCAAACTCTAGATAAAATACAAAGGTTATTCACTGATGATACTATGTCTAAAGTAAGTGAAGAGTTTGATACAGTTGATAAATTAAAAGCTTTAGAGAACGAATGTAGTACACACCCATTCTTTGAAGACTTTAAAGAGGACTTATACAATGCAAGAGTTCTAATAGAACAAGGCAAGGTAGAGAGTTCTGTTGCTACAAGTAAGAAGTTTAATCATCTGGATAATGCGGAGTATGTAAAACAATTTAGAATACCTTACGAGAATATAAAGAGTATAAGTAATAATGCAGGGCAATATCTACAACAGCATATAAATAACGCGGTTGATGGTAATGTAGACACTTACTGGGAGACTAATAGAGGAAACGATAAAGAATGGTCTAATGAAGTAACTATAGAATTCAAACAACCTATAACTGTAGACAGAATAGCTTATGGTGCTAGACAGTCAGATAGAAAAGGATTTTTAGAGGAATTCGAGATATATGGTTCTAACGCTACTAAAGGTGATAACTTCCAATTAGTGGCTACAGGTAGAGCAGACAGTACTTCTGGTTTAGTTGAAGCTAAATTCAAACCTACAACATTTAAGAGAATGAAATTAAAGTGGGTTAAAAGTAACCAAAACTGGGCTACACTAAACGAAATAATGTTCTTTAAGAGAGATATAGTTTCAGATAAAGTTAATAACTTATTTACAAATGAATTAAAGAATGAGTTAAACCCAGAATTCAATTCATTAGAAGCTATTGAAGCTTTAGAGAAAGAAGTTAAAACACACCCATTAAAAGTAGAACTTATGGAAAGTATAGACATGGCTAAAGATTTAATTAAATCTCCTGATAAGAATAAAGGTCATGTTTATGAATTAGAAAGCAGAGGAGACGCTATAAAGGAAAGTCAAAAGAGAAAGGTATGGAATTTCAGAGATTGGCAACCTACAGGTTTAGCAGTTAAGTCAGGTGAAAAGATAACTGTGTATGTTGATACAGAAACAGGCGACCCAGTACCTAACTTAGTATTTAAACAAATGGATAGTAGACATAACGGTTTAGCAGATATAAGATTAACTAGAGGTAAGAACGAAATTACAATACCTGAGGTCGAAGTAAATGATATAAGACCAGGGACTGCTAAAGCAGGAGTATTATATGCTTCAAATCCTTATACTCCAGAGCAACAAGCAAGAAAGCCTAAGATAAGAATAATAGGTGGTGTAAGTTATCCTCAATTCGTAAAAGGTGTAGATAATGATGAACAGGTAATAAATGAGTTACGTGAATATACTGAGAAGTTAAAGAAAGATCCTAAACTACCTGATGTATTCGAAGTATTAGGAGATAAAGCTTTAGTAAACGTTAGAGCAACGTATGCTTTAGATTGGTATACAGAAAATAATAAAGTACCTAGTTATACAGCAGATAGATCTGACGAAGTAATAAAGGAAGCAATGAAGTTCTGGGGATTTGATGGTTCTAAAGATATACATTCGGACTTCAACTTTAGATATGTAACTATGCTTAAGAACTTAAGTGGTGGAGTATTCATGAATGCAGGAAACGGTATAACTGGATACAACCAAGGACAACAAGGTGGAGCTCTAAACGTTGACACTGGCTGGGGATTCATGCATGAATTAGGACACAACCTTGATACAAATAATAGAGCAATGCCTGAGATAACTAATAATATTTTACCTCTTCATTTCCAAATGATTAAAGGTGAAGCTAGTAAGATATCTCAACAAAACTTATGGGAGAGTAAAATATTCCCTAAAGTAAGTAAAGAAGATTATTCTAACAATGAGTGGTACCCTGCAAGTGACACTAGTTCATTAACTCATATGGCACCATTATGGCAATTACAACTATATGATAATACATTCTGGCCTCGTTTTGAGCAACAATTTAGAGAGAGAAACATAGGTGGTGGTGACTGGAATAACAAGCATGAAGCTTGGGCAGTTGTTGCATCAGATGTTCTTCAATTAGACTTAAAAGAACATTTTGCTAGACATGGTTTCTACGTTAATGAAGAGACTGCTAAGCATATGGCTCAGTACAAAAAGCCAGATAAGAAGTTATGGTATATAAATGATAATAAGTATCTGAACAAAGGTGAAGGTTTCAATAACGAGGTAGATTGTAAAGTTAAAGTTAAGACACAAGAGACTTCTGTTAAATTAGATATATCAATAGATAAAACCAATGCTAATAGTCTTCTTGGATATGAGATAATTAGGGATGGTAAAGTGATAGGATTTACTACTAAAGATACTTTCATTGACACTAACATAAATCCAGGTACTAATCACGAGTATAAAGTAGTTGCTTACGATACTCAATTAAATCCTTCTGAAGGTGTAGGCGTTAAGGCACATCAACCTATATTAGAAACAGTCGGAGGGTTGACATTAGCTTTAGGTGAAAATTTCAATGCTTTAGATTATGTTAAGGCAACTGATTACAATGGTAATAAATTGAAAGACATTAAGGTCACAAGTGATGTGGATACTACTAAGAAGGGTAACTACACAGTAACTTATGAGGTAACTGATAATGATGCAATTTCTAAAGAAACAATGAACGTTAATGTTGTTAGTAAATATGATTACTTATCAGATAGTGAGTGGAAGAGTGAACATACCGATTGGGGTAAACCATCACGTAATAACTCTATAAAGGGAAGAATTTTAGGAGAGATTAAAGACTACGATAAGGGAATAAGATTACATGCTAACGGAAATGTTGTTTATGATTTAGGTGAGCATAACTATGATAACTTTGAGGTTAAAGTTGGAGTAGACATGAACTTAGAAGCTCAAAATAATTCAAGTATAACTTTCAAGATTGTAGGCGATGGAAAGACTTTAGCAACAACTAAAGTATTAAAGCATGAGGATAATATGCAGTATATAAATGTTCCTGTAAAAGGAGTTAAAGAACTTAGATTAGAAGTTAACAATGGTGGAAACGGAAATACTTCAGACCACGGTATATTTGTAGAACCTAAATTAACAACTAATAATGCTAAACCTGAGTTAACTATACCTAAGTCTCAAACTGTTAAAGTTGGTCAAACTTTAGAAGACATAGTTGGAACTTACAAAGCTACAGATGCCGAAGACGGTGACATAACTGGTAATGTAGTCGTGACTGGACAAGACAAAGTTAACTTTAATAGAGTTGGTAACTATACTATAACTTATAGTGTAACAGATAAAGACGGCAATAAGGTAGAGAAGAGTAGAGTTATAAATGTAATAAACATGGAAGACTTTAAATACTTGAGTGACTTTGATTGGAAGTCTGCAAATTCAGGCTGGCAAAGTGTTAGGAAAGACAACGCAGTAAGTGGAAATAAGTTAAAACTTACTGGAGAAGATGGTCAAGAGGTTGTATATGATAAAGGAATTGGGACTCATGCAAACTCTACAATAGTATATGATTTAACAGATAAAAATGTAGACTTATTTAGTGCATTTGTAGGAGTAGACCGTGCTATGTATGGTTCAGTAGGTAGTGTACAATTTGAAGTGTATGTAGATGGTGAAAAAGTTTATGATAGTGGTTTAATGAATTCTAGAGATTCACAAAAGTTTGTGGATGTAGACTTAGCAGGAGCTAAAGAACTTAAACTAATAGCTAAAGATGGTGGAAACGGAATAGGTTCTGATCATGCTACTTGGGGAGATGCTAAGTTACATTATGTTAATACTGAAAGAGTTTATACTGAAGAATTAACTACTGCATTAGAAGAAGCTAAGAAGTTGGATAAGGATAATTATACAGACAAAAGTTATCAAGTTTTAGCAGACAGTATAGCTAAAGCTGAAGCATTATTAACAGAAGAGAAACCAAATCAAGAATCTATAGACGCTATGACAAAAGAACTTCAAGATAATGTAAAAGGTTTAATAGAAATAAATCTACAGGAAGTTGTTAATATTCCAGATAAATATTTAGTTAAATCTATACAAAATCAATTGGGAAAAACCGGAAATATAACTTTAGGTGATATGCGTAGTTTAACTACTTTAAGGTTATCTGGTGTTGTCGATTTAACAGGTATAGAGCATGCTAGAAACTTAGAGACTCTAGAAATGAGCTATAATGAAGTTAAAGATTTAAGACCATTAGCAAATCTAAAAAAACTTAAAACATTAGATGCAAAAGAGCAAATTATTGCAGTAGGAGAATTAACTCCATCTAATGGTAAAGTTGTAGTTGACTCTAAAGCATATAACAGAGAAGGAAAAAATGTAGCTAAAACTGTTAAACTTGTAGATAAAGATGGTAATACAGTAATAGAACAAGATGCTAAAGATGAGTCTGTTATAAGTATAGAAGGTTTACCTAAAGGTTTATATGGTGTTCATGTATTATTTGAAGACGAAGATTTTGATGGCATAATGATATATTTATTCAATATAAATTAAAAAAGTATTCAAAATATTACTTTTTTAACTATAGAAAAATCACTGCTTATTTTTAATAGGCAGTGATTTTTTTATATTTTATTAAACATATTGATTTATCTAAGCTAGTAATTGTTTTTAAAAGACCATTTGAATATAGAAAAAGATACAATGTAAACAATACTATATTTATAACGCGACCTAAGAGTTTTGGTAGACACGTATAAGTAAAATTAATAACTAAATTTTAAAAGATCAAAAAATAATAAAAGAAAAAGGAGCATATTCAATAAATATTTCAAAATATAAACTTTAAAAAGATGCAGATAATTTATTTTTATCAGAACTTTATAATGCACTCTATGGTGGTGAAAAGGTAGTTGTATTTCATAATTGTCATCAAATTGCTCTAGATTTGCTTACTTTAAATACTACTGATGAAATACTAGCAAATGGGAAGTATTTAAATTTTTATAACCGAAAAAAATGAAGAAATTATTAGAAATTTATTTTCAAATAGTTTTATGAAAAAGGCACACCACATTAAGGGGGTTGCTTTGAATATATGGGGTGAATAATTAAATAAATAATTAATATCAGAGTGCTATAAAATATTTAAATTAAAAATTAATGACAAAAATTGATAAATTTCTAGAAAACGGTTGCTAAGAAAACAAAAAGTGTGTTAGTATACTAGTATAAAGAAGAAGGGCTTGGATAGATAAAAAAATAACAAAGGAAATTATATGGATAATGACTAAGTCCAAATCAGATATTTCAGATTATATACTAAATTGCGCTTAGCAATCATCAATAATTAAGAAAACGATATTTTAACTTTGGGGGGAAGTTGGTATACTAGTATAAAACAAAGTGAAAAATTTGAAATATCATAAGGAAAAAAGAATAATAATATGTTCTAAGGAGTGGGGAAATGGAAATATCAACAGAAAAAGTTCTAAAGCAGGATGTAGTAAAACCTTTTGGTCTGCAAGACAAGATAGGATATATGTTAGGGGATTTAGGAAATGACTTATTCTTCCAATTTGTAAGTGGATATTTAATGCTATTCTATACAGATGTGTTAGGAATAACTGCGGGGGCAGTAGGAACTATGTTAGTAATTGCTAGAATATGGGATGCAATAAATGATCCAATGATGGGGACTTTTATAGATAGAAGAAAAGTTGGCAAAAATGGTAAATTTAGACCGTACTTATTATACGCCGCGTTGCCTGTAACGATTATGGGATTTTTAACATTTACAGCTATACCTGGTATACCAGATAACTTAAAGTTAGTATATGCATATATAACTTACATAGGTTTTGGTATGTGTTATACAGCTATAAACATACCTTATGGGTCATTGGCATCAGTAATGACAACAGACCCAGTGGAAAGAACATCTTTATCTACATTTAGATCAGTAGGTGCACTAATTGCAAATTTAGCAATAATGATTATAGTACCTAAATTAGTATTTAGTGATGGTGTAGCCACAGCAGGTGGGTTTATGAAAGCTTCGGCTGTCTTTGTAGTATTTTCTAATTTATGTTATTTTGGGGCATTTAAATTAACAACAGAGCGTGTTAAGCATAAAGTTCAAGAAACAAAAGAAAAGTCAAGTTTTATAAAAACAGTTAAAACTTTACTAAGTAATAGAGCTTTAATAGGGTTAATGTTAGCTTCATTTGGTATGTTAGCATCTATGATGGCAGTTAATGCTTTAACACCATACTTATATAAAGATTATTTTAAAGCACCAGAACTAATATCTCTTGGTGGTGTAATTGGAATGATTTCATCATTTTTAATATTACCATTCTTATCACCACTTGTTAATAAGTTTGGAAAGAAGGAGCTTTCAGTAGGAACTATGTTAATTGCTGTAGCAGCAAACTTAGCATTATTCTTAATGCCTATAAAAAGTCCATATGTGTATATGGCTATAAACTTTATAGCATCTATAGGAACTGGGTTCTTCAATGTATTAATTTGGGCATTAGTAGGTGATGCAATAGATTATCAAGAATATATAACTGGTAAGAGAGAAGAAGGTATTGTTTATGCATCTTACTCTTTAGTTAGAAAGCTAGGTCAAGCTATAGCTGGTGGAATAGGTGGATTTGCGCTTACTTTCATTGGATACAAAGCAGGGGTAGCAACACAAACACCAGAAGTTGCTCAAGGGATAAAATACATAATAACAATACTACCTTTCGTATCAGCTTTAATTTCAACTATAGCTATGACATTTGTGTATAACTTATCAAAAACTAAATTAGCAGAAATGACAAAGGAGTTAGAACTTAGAAGGGGATAAATATAGGAAATTACTATAAAATTATAAGAAAATTAAGCAAAACAGATATAAATACTTATTAGCCCTTGTATGTACAAGGGCTTATAGTTTATAGGCTAAATTATATTAGGTATTAGAATTTTATCAATTTATTTTTTATTAACTTTAAAAAGCAAAATTTTTGTAGAAATGAATTGAAAAACGATTGCCTTTAATTATTGCGTATGTTAGTATACTAGTATAAAGGAAAGAGCTATATAATTGCTTACTAATGGAGGATATTATGGCGAATATATTTGATAAGTATGAAAAGACACAAGAATTTTTAATATGTATTGACTCTGATGGATGTGCAATGAATACTATGGAAATAAAGCATAGAAGATGTTTTGCACCAGAGATGATAAAAACATGGAACTTATATGAAAAAGAAGATTATATATTAAACCTTTGGTATGACATAAATCTTTATACAAAAACTAGGGGTATAAACAGATTTAAAGGTTTAGCTGAAACCTTTAAAATCATAAGCAACGAAGGTATAGAAATAGATGACCTTGATAGTCTTGTAAATTGGGTTGAGACTACAAATGAATTATCAAACAAATCCTTAGAAAGAGAAATAGAAAAGACTAATAGTAAGGCCTTAAAAATGGCATATGAATGGTCTTTAAATGTAAACAAATCTATAGAACAATTACCAAAGGGTGATGAACCATTTGAAAATGTAAAAGAAGGATTAGAAACATTATCTAAGTTAGTAGATGTTGCAGTAGTATCATCAGCAAATGGAGAAGCTTTAGATGATGAGTGGAATAGGCATAATTTTGTTAGGCATCTTAAAGCACTACTAGGGCAAGAAGCTGGAACAAAACAATATTGTATATCTGAGCTTAAGAAAAAAGGATATGATGAGAAGAAAATATTAATGGTAGGAGATGCACCAGGAGATTTACAAGCTGCTAAAAATAATAATGTAAATTTCTATCCTATATTAGTAAATAAGGAAAGTTATTCTTGGAAAAGATTAGTAAATGAAGTAGTTCCTAAATTAATGAATGGTACATTTGATGAAGCTTATCAAAATCAATTAATAAAGGAATTTAATGATTCATTAAAATAATAAAAATATTTGTAATAAAAAACATCCATAATAAATACAATAGGGGGAATAATTATATGTTAAATTTAAAATCAAAACCTTATAATCTTGATGAACAATCTATACAATGGGTAAAAGACACAATTGCAAATATGACAATAGAAGAAAAAATAGGTCAACTATTTGTAAATATGGGTGCAAGCCGTGATGAACAATACTTAAAAGGTGTTTTAAATAATTATCATATAGGGGCAGTTAGATACAATCCAGGTAAAGCTGAAGATGTATATGATCAAAATAAAATATTACAAGAAAATAGTAAAATACCACTATTAATAGCTGCAAATACTGAAAATGGTGGTAATGGAGCATGTACAGATGGGACATATGTAGGAAGCCAAGTTAAGATAGGAGCAACAAATGACCCTAAATATGCTTATGAAATGGGGCGTGTTTCTGGTGTGGAAGCAGCAGCAATAGGATGTAACTGGAGCTTTGCACCAGTAGTTGATATAAATAGAAACTGGAGAAATCCAATAATATCTTCTCGTTGTTATTCATCTAGTGCAGAGCAAGTATTAGAATTTTCTTTAGAGTACATGAGAGGAATAATGGAAAGTGGTATTATGCCTGCGGCGAAGCATTTCCCTGGAGATGGAATTGATGAACGTGATCAACATTTATCATTTGCTCCAAACTGGCTTTCAGTAGACGAATGGGATGCTACATTTGGAAAGGTATACGGAGGATTAATAGATGCAGGTCTTCCATCAATAATGGCAGGACATATAGCTTTACCTGAATATGTACGTTACTTTAATCCAGAAGCAACTATTGAAGAATTAACTATGCCAGCCACATTAAGTAAATATATATTAACAGATTTATTACGTAAAAAAATGGGATTCAATGGAGTAATAGTAACAGATGCAAGCCATATGGTAGCTATGACATCGGCAATGAAGCGTAGTGAAATGTTACCAACAGCTATAGCGGCAGGTAGTGATTTATTCCTATTCTTCAATGATCCAGATGAGGACTTCAAGTGGATGATGGATGGTTATAAGAATGGAATAATAACTGATGAGCGTCTTGAAGAAGCATTAACTCGTATATTAGGATTAAAAGCTGCTTTAGGATTACATAAAAAAGCTAAAACAGAAATACTAAAACCAAAAGAAGAAGCTATGGCTAAAATAGGATTAGAAGAAAATAAAATACCTGCTTTAGAAATAGCAGATAAAGCTATAACATTAGTTAAGAATAAAGAAGATATATTCCCTATATCTCCAGAAAATCAAAAACGCGTATTACTTGTAGAGCCTAAAGGTCATGACGGTGGATTTGGAAAACTAATGGCTATGATGGGTGGAAAAGGTAAAAATGCAATCGAGTTAATGAAAGAGTTATTAGAAGCAGAAGGATTTGTAGTTGAAATATATGAATCTCCAATGGAAAAAGCAATGAAGTTACCACCAGAAGAGATGATGAAATCAATGATGGATATTTACTCAGGAAAGCGTCCTATATCTGAGTTAACTAGCAAATATGATTTAATAATAAACATAGCAGATATTGGACCAGGAACAGACCAACGTATACAATGGCCAATGAGTAAAGGTACTCCTGATATACCATTTTATGTAAATGAAATACCAACAATATTTGTGTCAGTACAATGTCCATTCCATTTAGCTGATGTACCTCAAGTAAAAACTTATATAAACACTTATGATAATAAAGAATACACTATAAAAGCATTAGTTGAAAAGATGTTAGGTAGATCAGAATTTGTCGGTGTAAGCTCAGTAGATGCGTACTGTGGATTATTAGATACACAATATTAATTTATAAATATAAATAATCAAATACTAATAGTTGTAGTTAAATATTGTATTTAACTACAACTATTTTTAATATATTACAAAACTTTTTTTAAATGACTAATGGATATAGTTAAATGATGTAAAATAATTAATATAAAAAGAAAAACATAATATAAACTCTACGATTAGTTTATTGAAAGATTTTCTCTAATAGTTTAAATTATTAACAAGAGGTGAAACTGATGGATTGTAAGAAAGTTGGCAAATTAATATATGAACTAAGAAAAGAAAAAAACATGACACAAAAACAAGTTGCCGAATTAATGAATATAAGTGATAAAACAATAAGTAAATGGGAGCGAGGATTAGGTTGCCCTG
The DNA here is from genome assembly GCF_039841805.1 of Romboutsia sp. 1001216sp1. NCBI lineage: Bacteria > Bacillati > Bacillota > Clostridia > Peptostreptococcales > Peptostreptococcaceae > Romboutsia > Romboutsia sp. 1001216sp1. The sequence goes on along the minus strand of NZ_JBDPHA010000003.1, from coordinate 85,153 downwards.
ACATTTCTTTACTTTTAAAATTATCAGATATATTTGGTGTAAGTATAGACGGGATTCTATCAGGAGAAATAAATTTAAATGAATTAGAGGGAGGAAATATGAAAAATATAAGATTTTATATATGTGATAAATGTGGAAATTTAATAACAACAACAGGTGAAGCATCTATATCTTGTTGTGGTAAGAAAATAGAACCATCAATTGCAAAAAAAGCAGAAGATGGACATAGACTTAATGTAGAAAATATAGAAAATGAGTTATTTATTACATCAGAACATGAAATGAAGAAGGAACATTATATTTCTTTTGTAGCACATGTAAAAGGAGATAGAGTTCAGATTGTAAAACAATATCCAGAGTGGAATATGCAGTTTAGGTTAAATCAAAATGGACGTGGTAAATTATATTTTTATTGTAAAGAACACGGACTATTTTATCAAATAGTATAGAGAAAAAATTAGTTACCAAAAAACAAATATATTTATATAGAGATATTAATTTTAAAGATAAAACCTACTATCGATTTATTGATGGTAGGTTTTTTTATAAGAAAATAATAGTAGAAAAATACTATATAAATTTTAATTATTTACATATGTTAGATTTTTGTTCTTTAATATAAAAGTTTATCTTATTATTGACAATTTTAAGAGAAGAATTAAAATTTTTTATCTCATCTTCGATATATTTTTTATGTTTTAAAAGTATATCTTCACGTTGGCATATGGTATCTGGACCTTCTATACATAAATTAACATATTCTTTAATTTTAGAAATAGGCATATGAGTATTTCTTAAACAGCATATTAGATTAAGCCACTCCAAATCTGTATCTTTAAATATTCTATTGCCTTGTTCATTACGTTCAATAAAAGGGAGTAACCCTTCTTTTTCATAGTATCGAAGTGTATGAGGTGACAAGTTATATTTTTGTGCTACTTCTTTAATAGTATATGACATATATAGCCTCCTAAAATATATGATAATATATTATACCTTTATAGTTAATTGTAAGCAAAATCAAAATAGATAAACTAAAAAATACTTATTGACTTAGAGTTTACTCTAAGGGGTATACTTATTAAAACAACGAAAATTACTTTAAAGACTAGCATCTAGGAGGAATTAATATGATATTAAATGTTTTAAATAAAATTGATGAACCAAAAGATTTAAAAGGACTTTGTAGTAATGACTTAAAAGTATTAGCTGACGAAATAAGGGAAATTTTAATAAAAAAAGTAAGTACAACAGGTGGCCACTTTGGTCCTAATTTAGGGATGGTTGAAGCAACTATAGCACTACACTATGTGTTTAATTCACCTATAGATAAGATAGTTTATGATGTTTCTCATCAATCATATACACATAAAATTTTGACGGGAAGAAAAAATGCATTTATAAATCCTGATAAATACAACAGTGTTACAGGATATACTTCACCTCAAGAAAGTGAACATGACTTCTTTACAATCGGACATACATCAACTTCAGTTAGTTTAGCATGTGGATTAGCAAAGGCTCGTGATTTAAAAGGTGGTAATGAAAATATTATAGCAGTTATAGGTGATGGTTCTTTAAGTGGTGGGCAAGCTTACGAAGGATTAAATAATGCAGCAGCATCAGGAAAAAATATAATAATAGTAGTTAATGATAATGATATGTCTATAGCTGAAAACCACGGAGGTCTTTATCAAAACTTAGCTTTACTTCGTAACACTAATGGAAAATCAGAAAATAACTTCTTTAAAGCATTAGGATTTGATTATCATTATATTAAGGATGGAAATAATATTGAGTCTTTAATTAAAACATTCTCAAAAGTTAAAGACACAAATCATCCAGTGGTAGTTCATATGCATACTATCAAAGGAAAGGGATATAAAGATTCAGAGGAAAATAAAGAAGCTTTCCATTGGGTAATGCCATTTGATTTGGAAACAAAAGAACCAAGATTTAAAAGTACAGGTGAATCTTATTCAGAGGTTGCAGGCGAATTTTTATCACAAAAGGCAAGAAAAGATAGTAGTATCGTAGCAATAACAGCTGCAACTCCTGGGCCAGTTGGTTTAGGTTCATTTAGACATGAATTTAAAGATCAATTTATAGATGTTGGAATAGCTGAGGAACATGCAATAGCACTTGCATCAGGTATAGCATCACAAGGTGGTAAACCCGTTGCATCTTTTGTTAGTTCATTTATACAAAGAACTTATGACCAATTATCTCAAGATCTTGCTATAAATAATAATCCTGCACTTATCATGGTTTATTGGGGAGGAATAACAGATAGTGATGTAACACATCTTGGATTATTTGATATACCGCTTATATCTAATATACCAAACATAGTATATCTTGCACCAACTAATAAAGAAGAATATATTGCAATGATGGAGTGGGGAATAGAGCAAGATAGACATCCAGTTGCAATACGTGTTCCTAATATGGAGGTAGTGTCAACAGGTGTTAAGGTAGAACCTAATTTTGATAACTTAAACACTTATGAAAAAGTTAAAGAAGGAAGTGAAGTAGCAATTATTGGACTTGGCTCATTCTACCATTTAGGAAATAGGGTACAAGAGATGCTAAAAGAATCAACAGGAATAAATGCTACATTAATAAATCCTAGATTCATAAGTGGAATAGATGAAAAATTATTAACTGAGCTATTGGATAACCATAGATTAGTAGTAACATTAGAAGATGGAATACTTGACGGTGGATTTGGTGAAAAGATATCGAGATTCTATGGGGATAAAGATATGAAAGTATTAAACTTTGGAGCATCAAAAGAATTTACAGATAGTGTATCATTAAAAGAATTATATGAGCGTTATCACCTAACTGAAGAGTTAATAATTTCAGATATAAAGGATGCTCTTAAATAAGATTAAAATTTGATTATAGATAGATTATAATCAACCTAATTATTGCGAATATTAAGAGGTAAGAATAGGAGTAGCTTTCACTATTAAGAGCCATATTGATGAATTTATCAATATGGTTTTTATTTATGTAAAAATAATTTATGTATAAATAAGGTACTGTATAACAAAGAACCACCTTAATTTAAATAAGGGTTTATATCAATTTGATATGAAGTTTAATGATAGATTTAACTTCTATTGTATAGTGTATATTTAAATTGATTAAAATTATTTTAAGAATATATTCTATTTTCTTAAAGATTATTGACAAATAAAAAAAATGAGATATACTTATAGATATTAATACCCCCTGGGGGTATAATGAAAATAGTATTCAAGCGGCTGAAATAAAAAATAGGGCTTATAAATATATAAAGTCTATAAAAAATATGAAAGGAGATTTAACATGAATAATATAGTAAAAAGAAGTTACAAAGTAACAGGAATGACATGTTCAGCCTGTGGTAAAGCTGCAGAAAGAGCTGTCAAAAAAATAGATGGCGTAGTCAGCCAAAGTGTAAATATGGCTACAGAAAAAATTAACATAGAATATGATAAAAATAAGGTTAGCTTTGAGGAATTGCAAAATGCAGTAAAAAAGGCAGGTTACAATTTATTAGAAGATGTTAGTTATAGCAAAATAGATTTTAAAATAGGTGGTATGACTTGCGCTTCTTGTGCAAAAGCAATAGAGAGAGCAGTCAATAAATTGGATGGAATACAAAGTATTAATGTAAATGTAGCTACCGAAAAAGCAACTATAAGTTATGATTCATCTAAGCTAAAATTAACCGCAATAAGAAATACTATTGAAAAAGCAGGATATAAAGTATTAGAAAAAAGTACAACTAGTAAATCAAACAATGTAGATGAAGATAAATTAAGAAAAGAAAAAGAAATGAAAACACTATTTATAAAGTTTTTAGTGGCAGTAGGATTTTCAATACCGCTATTTTATATAGCGATGGGACCTATGGTACCAAGTCCAATTGGACCGTGGCCAGTTCCAGATATTATAAACCCAATGACAAATTCTCTAAACTATGCTTTAATCCAAATAGTACTAGTAATACCAGTAATGATAGCTGGAAATAAATTCTACACTAATGGATTTAAAGCACTTATAAATAAAAGTCCAAATATGGATTCACTAGTAGCAATAGGAACATTAGCAGCATTTTTATATAGTTTATATACAACAGTCCAAATGGCTACTACAAATATGGTAGCAGGACATGAACATCAACAATTATATTATGAAAGTGCAGGTATAATAATAGCACTAATATTACTTGGTAAATATTTAGAATCGAGATCAAAAGGAAAAACAAGTGAAGCTATAAAAAAACTTATGGGTCTTCAACCTAAAACAGCAATAGTTATAAAAAGTGGAAAAGAAATAGAAATTCCAATAGAAGAAGTAGAAGTTGGAGATGTAATAATAGTTAAACCAGGAAGTAAGATACCAGTAGATGGTATAGTAATAGAAGGACATACTTCTGTAGATGAATCTATGCTTACAGGTGAAAGTATACCTGTAGAGAAAAGTGTAGGAGATAAAGTTACAGGAGCAAGTATAAATAAAAACGGTAGTATAAAGTTTAAAGCAGAAAAAGTTGGAGCAGATACAGCTTTATCTCAAATTATAAAATTAGTTGAAGATGCACAAGGTAAAAAAGCACCAATAGCAAAATTAGCAGATACTGTATCAGGATATTTTGTACCAACAGTTATAACAATAGCTGTAGTAACGGCATTACTTTGGTTTACAGTTGGAGGAAAAGGTGTAGAATTTGCACTTACAATATTTATATCAGTACTTGTAATAGCTTGCCCATGTGCACTAGGACTTGCAACACCTACAGCGATTATGGTAGGTACAGGTAAAGGTGCAGAAAATGGTATATTAATCAAAGGTGGAGAAGCATTAGAATTAGCACATAAGATAGATACTATAATATTTGATAAAACAGGAACAATAACAGAAGGGAAACCTAAAGTTACAGATATAGTAGTAACTAACAATATTGATAAAGATTATTTATTAAAAATAGCAGCAAGTGCTGAAAAAGGTTCAGAACATCCACTAGGAGAAGCCATAGTAAGATTTGGTGAACAAAAAAATATTGGATTTATGAAAGTAGAGAAATTCAAAGCTATACCAGGTCATGGTATAGAGGTAACTATAGATAATAAAAATGTATTACTTGGAAATAAAAAGCTTATGGATGATAGAAAAATAAGCTTAGGAAATTTAAGTAATAAATCAGATGAATTAGCAATGCAAGGTAAAACACCTATGTATATAGCTTTAGGAAATGAATTAGGTGGAATAATAGCAGTAGCCGATGTAGTTAAAGAAAGTAGCAAAAGAGCAATAGATAAACTTCACAGCATGGGAATAAAAGTTGCTATGGTAACAGGAGACAACAAAAAAACTGCTGATGCAATAGCAAAAGAAGTTGGAATAGATATAGTACTTGCAGAAGTTTTACCACAAGATAAATCAAATGAAGTTAAAAAACTTCAACAACAAGGTAAATTCGTTGCAATGGTAGGAGATGGAATAAATGATGCTCCAGCATTAGCACAAGCAGATATAGGTATAGCAATAGGAAGTGGAACAGATGTAGCCATGGAATCTGCGGATATAGTTTTAATGAGAAGTGACTTAATGGATGTTCCAACAGCTATAAAATTAAGTAAAGAAACTATAAAAAATATAAAACAAAATCTATTCTGGGCATTTGCATACAACACAGTAGGAATACCAGTAGCAGCAGGTGTATTATATATGTTTGGTGGACCATTATTAAATCCAATGCTTGCAGCAGCGGCTATGAGTTTAAGCTCAGTATCTGTAATAACTAATGCACTTAGACTTAAAGGATTCAAAGCATATAAATAATATTCTAGTTAATATAAGTTGATTAGACAGATATAAAGTATGAACATTAAATTAACTTATGAAATACAAAATATTCTTTTACAAAATGAATTTACGTAAATATCCATAAAAGATGATTCCATAAATTTAAAGGTCAATGAAAAAAACTATAACTTTTATAATCATAAGGATAAAATGTATTTTTAATATAGTAAAAGATTAATAAATACCAAAGTGGTAAGATTATATCAAAATAAAATCATATATGGATTTTCAAGAGCTAGGGTAAAACCTAGCTCATTTTTATGTATAAATTTTTAAAAAATATTTTATAGAGAAAGCTTATCCAAGCATTTTACTATTTTATAATCTGTAAAATAGTAAAATGTTTGAATATATGCACCACTAAAATTAATTTATCGTAGATTTTCTTTTCTTAAATATATGCGATGATTTCTATATTCAAGTCCTTAATTATAGAAAATATCTATTTAACGTGGGAAAATTCCAATGTTATAATAATAACCAGAAAAAATAGGAGGGATATTATGAATAATATTGAACAAAAAGCAAAAGAAATAAGAAAAATAGGCGAAGGATACTTTGAAAGAGGAGAATTTTACTGTTCTGAAGCAGTAGTAAAAACTATAAATGACGCTTTAGGTAATCCTTTTAGTGATGATATAACTAAACTAGCATCAGGTTTTCCTATAGGAATAGGTAAAGCTGGATGTTTATGTGGAGCAGTAAGTGGTGGAGTAATGGCCCTAGGAATGGTATATGGTAGAAAACATGGAGAGCCTATGAATGAGGATATGTTTAAACGTTCATCTGGATTACATGACCACATAAAAGAACTTTACAAAAGCACTTGTTGTAGGGTTATGACTAGAAATTTTGAATTTGTATCAGAAGAAAGAAGACAACATTGTATAAAAATAACTGGTGAAGTTTGCGCATATGTAGCAAAAACTTTAATGGAAGATAATAAATTAAATAAATAGTCGAAGGATTTAGTTACTATGAAAGATAATTTTAAGAATATACCAATAGCATTATCAGCTATATCATTAGGTTTTATGGGATTGGGAACTGCCTTTGCAGGATTTAATATTTTATGGGTAAGACACATAGCAGTTTTATTTTCAGTAATTTGTTTAGGACTTATATTTTTAAAGTATGTTATGCACCCAAAAGTAGTTTTAGAAGAAATAAAACACCCTGTATTAGGAAGTGTTTATCCTACTGTCTGTATGACAATTATGGTTATAGCTGTCTATTTTAATGATTTTAATCATATGATAGGAAAAGGAACATGGATATTTGCAATAGCTCTACATTTTATAATAAGTATATTTTTCTTCAAAGAAATGTTTAAAGAGTTTAAATTAGATAAAATGATACCAGGTTGGTTTATTCCTAGTGTGGGAATAGGAGTAGGAGCCGTTACCAGCGGTCCAATGAATATGCCTTTACTTTCGGACATTGTATTTTACTATGCATTAGCTATGTTTGCAATAATAACACCAATTATGATTTACAGACTAAAAAAACATTCTAAATTACAAGGGCCTGCAAAATCTACAATAATGATATTTACAGCTCCAGCTAGTGTATGTTTAGCGGGTTGTTTAGCTACTAGCAATATGGAAAATCAAATACTTGTAAGCATTCTTGCAATATTAACATACATATCTATTATTTATAGTTATGTATTATTACCACAACTTATAAGGGAAAAATCACTTCCGCATTTAGCACCATTGACATTCCCATTATCTATAGGAGTTATAGCTTCTCAAAGATATGTAAAATATCTTGGAAATAAAAATTCAAATTTACAAGGGATATGCGAAATATTATTATATTTCCAGTGTGTAGTGGCTACTTTAGTTATAGCATATGTAGTAATTAAAGCTGTTTGTTTATTATTTAGTAAATTTAAAACAGTAGATGACAAAGGATTAAGTGTATAAAGAAAGCAAGTGTAGTTTTTACACTTGTTTTTTATATGCCATTTTATATAAAAGAGTATAATGCGGATTTTGAATAAACGATTACTTATAGTCATCTTTATGTTAGTAAATAAATAAAAAATACATTTAATATTATAAAAATTTAAGGTGATAAAGATTTATTTAAGAATATAGAATTTCCATAGTTTAATTAAGTGTTTACTAGGTATAAATAAAATATACTTTAGCCTAGGGAGGTTTTACTATGAATAATGATAGAATATGTGGTTGCTGCAATGTGACTATTGAAGATATAATAAAAGCTAAAGAAAATGGATGCACAAGTGTTGAAGAGATAGTTAAAGAAACAAATGTAGGAAGAGCCTGTGGTAGATGTAAAGATAAAGCAGAGTTAATGATTTTAAAAGTACTTTTAAATAGACTTTATATAAAGTAATAATTGGCCATATTGATGAAAGATTCAATATGGTTTTTATTTTACAAAAAAATTATATTAGTTTTTAAGTATTAAATAATATATAATTTATGTGATATGATTGAAAAGAACACAATTAAGTAATTGAATAAAGTTTAAATAGGATTAAAGTGGGGGGCTTAAAGCTAATTAAATCATAGATTTAAATTTTATATTGGGAGAATAATAATGATACTTAGAATAATTGTAAACATTATTTTGGCAGTAAATATATTTTTATATGGTATGGAAAATGATATATACTTCGACAAAGTAAGTTATCCAATATGTATAGCTTTAATTAGCATAAGCTTATCAGTTTATATGCTATACATAATCAAACTTAAAAATAAAAAAATACTATTAGGAAATATTTTATATATGATTATAGTAACCTACCTTTATCCTCCATCTTTAGTGATTTTGACATATATGATAACTGAATATATACAAGTTAAAGGCTATAAATGTAGGTATATTTTACTTTTTGTATATATAATGTTATCTATAAAGATAGGATTAAATTATAATGATATATTTATAGGAATAATTGCTAGTATTTTTACTTATGAAATTATGAGATATGAACAAAAAATCTTGAAAATAGAAAAAATTAACTATGATTTAAAAGAGAAAAACTATAACATTGAAGAAAGAAGAAAAAAAGAAAATCGTATAAGACATCAAAATGTTGAAGTTGTAAAAATCGAAGAAAGAAATATGATATCTCAAAAACTTCACGATAAGATAGGACATACTTTGGCAGGAAGTATAATGCAACTAGAAGCTTTAAAAATAGTAATTGTAAATGATAAAGAAAAAGGCAATGAAATGCTAGAAAATATAATTACAAACTTAAGAAATGGTATGGATGATATAAGGCAAACTTTAAGAAAAATAAAGCCAGATCAATCGCAAGTTAATATAAATAATCTAAGGTTAATGTTAGAGGATTTTTCTAATAAATCTAATATAAATACTAAATTAAATATAGAGGGAGATTTAAATGAGATAAATTTAGTTTATTGGAAAGCTATAATAGAATGTTGTAGTGAAATATTGACAAACAGCATGAAATATTCCAATGGGGAATTAATTAACATTGACATTAGCGTATTAAATAAAATTATAAGATTACATATAAAAGATAATGGTTGTTATCAGGGTGAAATAAAAAAAGGAATGGGGTTATTAGGGATTGAAGAGAGAATCATCAATTTAGGTGGAGATATTTATTTTAATAATGAAGATGGATTTTCAAACCTAATAATACTTAAAAGGTGAGAAAATGATAAAATTAATTATAGTAGATGATGATGTTTTAATAAGAGAAAGTCTAAAAATAATAATAGGGATAGATAGTGAAATTGAAGTAGTTAAAGCTTTGGAAAATGGGAAAGAATGTATAGATTTTTTAAGTGAAAATGAAGTAGATGTAGTACTTTTAGATATGAGAATGCCAGTGATGGATGGTGCAGAAGTGCTAGAGGAAATTAGCAAGAGGAATATAAAGGTTAAGGTATTAATACTTACAACTTTTGATGAAGAAAAACTAATAAGTAGTGCTATAAAGCATAAGACTAGTGGATATCTGCTAAAGAGTAGTAAGCCAGAGAAAATCATAAGTGGGATAAAATCTGTTTATCTTGGAAATGGTGTTTTTGAGTCTGATATAGTGTCAAAATTGGTAGTGGGTAGTAGTAATAAAAATGATAAGTCAGATGATGAGGGTTTAAATATTTATGGGTTAACAGATAGAGAAAAAGACATAGTAAGACTTATATCAAAAGGCTTATCAAATAAAGAAATTGCAAATAAGCTTTTTTTATCTGAAGGAACCATAAAAAATCATATAACATCTATTCTGTCTAAAATGGATTTGAAACATAGGACACAGATAGCTATAGAGTATTTAAATAGTAAAATACACTAATTACATAATTGATTTTGAAGGAAAACCACTTAGGTTTTCTTTTTTATTTAACAAGGAATTATTTTAAATGAAATTAGTAAATGATTAAGGTTATTTGATAATCATGAAATTTATGACTTTAGTCATGGTTAATCAATGACTATGTGTACTTAAGGAATTTATATATCTTTAATATAATTAAAATATAAACTAATGTAAATAAATGGGAGTGATATTTATGAAATATATTGAGATAAGTGGCTTATATAAACGTTTTGGGGATGTAAATGCTATAGAAAATTTAAATCTATATATAGAAAAGGGGGATATATTTGGCCTGCTTGGACCAAATGGAGCTGGAAAAAGTACAACAATAAATATACTTTGCCAACTACTAGAAAAAGATAGGGGAAGTATAAAAATATGTAATGAAGAGTTAAGAAGGAGTGATGCTAACATAAGAGGTAAGCTTGGGATAGTTCCTCAAGACTTAGCTATATTTGAAGATATGACAGCATTAGAAAATACAATGTTTTTTGGTAGCCTATATGGGCTAAGAGGAAAAGACTTAAAAGAAAAAGCATTAAAAGCTTTGGAATTTGTAGGATTAGAAGACACTAAAAAGTTAAGCAAGACTTTTTCAGGAGGAATGAAAAGAAGATTAAACATTGCTTGTGGAATAGTACACAATCCAGAGTTATTAATCTTAGATGAACCAACTGTTGGAATAGATCCACAATCCAGAAATCATATAATGAAATCTATAAAATTTCTAAATAAAAACGGATGCACAATAATATACACAACACATTATATGGAAGAAGTAGAAGCTATTTGCAATAATATCGCAATAATTGATAAAGGGAAGGTCATAGCAAGTGGAAGTAAGGAAAGCTTAAAATCAATTATTACAGATAAAAACAAGTTTGAAGTAATGGTTAATGATATTACAGAAATAAATGAAAAAGAGTTAATGGATATAAAAGGAATAGATAGTGTTGAATTTAAAGACAATAAAATTATTGTAAGTATAGATAGAGAAATTAATGGTTTAAATGAGTTCATACTTTATATAAGTAGTAAATCCATTAAAATTTTAGATATAAAAAGTAAGGCACTAACACTTGAAGATGTGTTCTTAAATCTCACAGGAAGAAAGCTTAGAGATTAAGGAGGAGGAAAAAATGAGTATAATACTATCTGCAATAAAAAGAAGTTTAAGAGATAAGAATACAATCATTGGTACTATATTTTTAGTTATAATGCTTCCTTATATATTCTCAATAATTTTTAGCTTTGATAGTGTAAAGGAAAGCCTTGATATAAGTATAGTAGGAAACAAAAATAGTGAAATAAACAAATCATATGTAAAAGCATTAGAAGAATTTGATAAAGAAAATGAGATGATAAGCTTAGATTATAAAATCTATAACAAAGAAGAACTTGATAAAAATATTGAAGAAGTAAATAAGAGTAATTTAACTGTAATTATAGATGATAAAAATAGGAATATAAAGTTTGAAGGAAGCAAAAAACTTAGTATGGGTGAAGAAGTTATTGAAGGGATTACAAAAGAATTTTTTAATTTAATGTCTGTATACGAATCAGTGGCCAAAGAAGGTGAAGTACCGAGTATAAGTAATAATTTAGTAAAGGTATCAGAATACAAAAGTGAAGGAAATAAAAACTTAATAGCAGAAGATATAGATTATGGTAAATACTTCAGTGTAGTCATGCTTCAAATGGCAATCCTTGCAGTAAGTGCTTGTTCTTTTAAAAATACCTTTTACATAAAAGAAAATATAGGAGAAAGGGCAAAGTCCTCTCCAATGAAAATATCTAAACTTATGTCACTAGAGTTAATAGGCTCATTCATAGTTATTTTTGGTCAAGGAATTATAATGTTACTTGCAATATCCATTTTATATGGTGTAAATATTACTAAACAAAATTTATTAGGAATGATAGCCTTGATAAGTGTACTTAGTATGCTTTCTGTTTGTATAGGACTATTTGCATCATCTATATGTAAGAAAAGAAGCGTTGGAGAAAATGTCTGCTCTATAATTGTAACTGTTATGGCTTTAGCTTCAGGCGAACTTATGCCGAAAATGGAACAATTTGCAAAAAATATTCCAATATTAAAGTTAAATCCATTTGTATGGATCAGTAAAGAATTTAATTCATTAGTAACTTTAAATTATAGTGAAAATTTATATACTGCATTAGGTGTTGGAATTATAGCATCTATTGTGTTAATGGCTATATCAATACTAATTTTAAGTAGAAAAGTGGTGAAATAATATGAAAAATATCATGATTATATTAAAGCATAATTTAAAAGGTACTATGAAAGGGTGGTTTTGGTTAGTATTAATATTTCCAATAGCTATTAATATACTTGTTAGCGTGTTGGTTGATAAAGTAGACTCATCTCTAGAAGATTCAAATAATAGTTTTAATGTAGGGATATATACAAAAGACAATAGTGAAATAGTAGATGGTTTATTGCCACCAGATAAAGTAGGTAGTTTTTTTAAAGTTAGTAGTGTAAAAGAGCTTAAAGAAACTTTAGATAAAGGAGATATATCTGTTGGAGTCATAATAAATAGTAAAGATATATATAAAGATATAAAAACTAATAAAGAAGGAACAATAGAAGTCATTTCTCAAAGTAATTCAGGAAATAAAGAGTATATACTTAGCGTTATAAATACTGGAATTATGCAAATTCAATCTTTTGGAGATAACAAAGATGAATACCTAAAATTATATAAAGAATATGAAAAGAATAGCTATAAATTTACTTATGAAAATAGTGATTTATCGTATGCTTTCCATTATATAATCATGTTTGGTTTATTTGAAATGGCATTTTTAATTATAGGAGGAAGATGTATAGCACCATTATTAAAAGAAAGGGAGCTCAAAATAGACAGGAGAATTTTAATGTCTAAGATAAGTAAGGTAGAATATACATTAGGACACATATTAGGATGCTTTGTATTATTGTTGTTTCAAGGTGTAACTTTAGTAGCTACTTTTTATATACTAAATCCACAGTTTGATATTAACTTAATATGGATGATGCTACTATCGTTTGCATTATCCATTGTAGGGATAGCAGTAGCTTTAGTAGTTTTAAGTATATCTAATAATTCAACAATGTATTATACACTACTTTCTGTAATAGTAACTCCAATGTGCTTATTAGGTGGTGGATTTCTTCCTATAGAATTTATGCCAGAATCAGTTCAACATTTTTCACTGATTTTACCACTAACTTGGATAAATTCAGCATTTAAAAAGATTATTATGGAGGGGAGTTATTTAAGTATAGGGTTAGATTTATTAGCAGCAGTATCAATATCATTAGTATTAATTATGCTATATTTAGTATTAGAACGTAAAAGAAAGAATAAATTAACTTATTAAATAATATCATTAAGAATAGAGAAGTTTTTATTTATATTATTTAATATTAGATACCACTTTTTCATAAATAAACTGAAGCTAATATTTAAGACGGTTTATAATGGATAGGTGGTTTTTATTTTTGTAATAAAATATAATAAAAGATAGTTTTACTTAAAATAAATATAATGCTAAAGAGGAGACAAGGTGATTAATAATATAAATAGTAATTCATATAGCAATTTATCTAAAGCAGTATTAACAAATAGAAATAATCAAGCTAAGAGAATACAAGATAAGTCAGCAATAAAAATAGATTTAGAGGCAGTATCAAAGGAACAATTTGCTAAATTAAATAAATCTCAAAAAGAAGAAGTAGCAAATTTATTAAAGCGAATTCAAGGAGAAATAGCAAAGGCAGAAATAATAGCAGTAAAAATAGTTAAGGGAGAGACATTAAATTTTGAAGAAAAAAAGTTTATAAAAGAAAAATATCCAGATTTAAAGCAAGTAGCAGAAGAATCTGCAAAAGAGGTAAAAGAATTAAAGCATGAAATAAAAAATTTAAAAAGTGAAGAACAAAAACAACAAGTAATATCAAAAGCAATAAATAATATAAAACTAATGAATAAAAAAGGAATACTTTCTGAGGTACAAACTAAAATTAAAATGTCAGGAATAGAAGAAGTTGAAAAGTTCATAAAGAATATTCAAACAGAACTTAAAAAGGCAGAAATGATAGCAGTAAAAATAGTTAAAGGAGAGATATTAAATTCTGACGAAAAAAACTTTATAAAAGAAAAATATCCAGATTTAAAGCAATTAGCAAAAGAATCTGAAAAAGAAGTAAAAGAATTAAAGCATGAGATAAAAAACTTAAAAAGTGAAGAACAAAAACAACAAGCAATATCAAAAGCAATAAACAATATAAAACTAATGAATAAAAAAGGAATACTTTCTGAAGCACAAACTAGAATTAAAATGTCAGGAATAGAAGAAGTTGAAAAGTTCATAAAGAATATTCAAAAAGAACTTAAAAAGTCAGAAATAATAGCTATCAAAATGATTAAAAGTGAGAAATTAACTCCTAAAGAAAAAAATCTTATAAATGAAAAGTACCCAGAGTTAAGACATGAAGTAGAAAAATATATAAATAAAAGTAATAGCTTAAAGGAACAATTAAAGTTATGTAAAAATGAAGAAGAAAGGCAACAAATAGTATCAAAAGAAATTAAGAATATAGAAAATATGAGCAGTAAAGGTATTATTTCAGAAAGTGAATTAAAAATAAATATGGCAGCAATAGAAGAAGCTGTCATATTTATAAAAGATAGCAAATTAGAAATAAATAAAGAAGAAAGAGAAAATGATGAAGGTAAGTTATTAAAGTTTATTATAAATCCATATTTCTATGTAGGTACGGTTTCAGATAATCTATCAAGCATATTTATTATCATAGCAATAATAACAATTATTTATCTGTTTTTATAAACATGCTATTCATATTAAAGAAGAGTATTTTTATTTATAGCGTTACAAGAGTTTAGTTACAATAGATGATTAATAATCCTATAGATTTATACATAAAAGACGTATATAGAATATATAGACATCAAAATAGTTAGTAGAGAAAATTGGAGGATTATAATGGGACTTTCAGAAAATACAAGCCAAACGAAAATACTTTTAGAGTCTGGCACTAATGAACTTGAGATTATGGAGTTTACAATTTCAGGTGAAGTATTTGGTATAAATGTAGCAAAAGTACGTGAAATTTTAATGGCTCAAGAAGTAAAGAAAATGCCAAATTCACATGACGTTGTAGAAGGTGTATTTAAGCCAAGAGATGAGATTATCACGGTTATAGACCTTGGAAAATATTTAAATCTTCCTAAGCCAAAAGATATAGGACATGATATATTTATCGTTACTCATTTTAACAAGTTAAACTTTGCATTCCGTGTAAATTCAGTAGTTGGGATTGATAGAGTTTCTTGGAAAGATATAAAAAAACCAGATAGAGTTATATATGGTGGAGATGAAGGCGCAGCAACAGGTATTGCAGAATACAAGGATAGACTTATAACTATATTAGATTTTGAAAAAATAATTGCAGAAATTAGTCCGGAATCAAGTATTCAATTTGAAGCTATAGAAAAATTAGGCGATCGTAAATGTAATGATAAAACTATTTTAATAGTAGAAGATTCAATGTTACTTTCAAAACTTATAATCGAGTGTTTACACAAAGCAGGCTATAAAAACACAGTTAAGGCAGATAATGGACAAGAAGCATGGGATTATTTATTAGAAGTAAAAACTTGTGGTGACCCAATTGAAAATCATGTTTCTTGTATAGTATCAGATATTGAAATGCCTCTAATGGATGGTCATAGGCTAACAAAACTTGTTAAAGAAGACAGTGTTTTAAAAGATATTCCACTAATACTATTCTCATCTTTAATAAGTGAAGAAATACGTATTAAAGGTCAGGCACTTGGAGCGGATGAACAGATAACTAAGCCAGAAATAGTTAATCTTGTTAGCATTATAGATAGATTAACAGAAAAATAATAAGGAAAAATTAAATAGGGTTAAGTAAAATACATTTTAAATATATCAAATATAAGAAAATATTATCATAAGCGTATGATAATATTTTTTTATTTATTTTAAAATATATAAAAAAATTTATAAAATAAAAATATATTGACTATAAAAAATTAGATGATATAATAATTATATAAATCAAGTGATAATAATTATTAATAACAAAAAATAATGATAATAATTACATAAATAACAACACGGAGGAATGACATGAAAAGATTAAAATCATTAGTAGTATTAGGTGTAACAATAGCTACTCTTGGAATTGTTACTGGTTGTTCGGGAAACAGTAACAATGAAGATAGTAATAAAAAAGAAGAAACAAGAGTAGTACAATCAGTAAAAGGGGAGGTAGAAATACCAGCAGATCCTAAAAGAATAGTTGATATATCTGGAAGTAGTGAGGAGCTAGTTTTACTAGGTCACACTCCAGTAGCTACAGCAAATGTAGATTCATATGAAACAGATAAAGTTCCATCATACGTAGAGGATAAGTTAGGAAAGTCAAAAGTAGTTGGTCACTCAATGATGGATACTATGGATATAGAAGCAATATTAGCATCTAATCCAGATTTAATAATAATGGCACCAAGACAAGAAAAGATATATGATCAATTAAAAGAAGTAGCTCCAGTAGTTATGCTAAAAGATGAAGCAAATGATTGGAAAGCTAAACTTAAAGATGTAGCTAAGTTATTTGGACAAGAAGAAGAAGCTCAAAAATGGTTAGATAGCTACTATACAAAAGCTAAAAAATTAGGTGATGAAATAAAGAAAGCTAATGGGGACAAAACATACTTAACAGTATTAGCTAGTCAAGGTCAATTTATGGTATTTACTGAAGGTGGTATAGGGACAATATTAAAAGATGATATGGGATTACCTCAACCTGCTAATATGCCTAAGCAAGATGGAATAACTTTACCAACTGTTACTATGGAAGGTTTAACAGAGATAGATGCAGACCATATAATAGTTATAGCTACAGATTCAGATAAAGCCGATTTAGAAAAAAGTACAGTATGGCCAGAAATTAGAGCTGTAAAAGAAGGTAACGTAACAATACTTGATGCAAGTCCATACTTTAGTCAAGCATACAATCCAATAGGAAGAGAATTATTATTACAATCAATAAAAGATGAAGTTGTAAAATAATATAAGTATATAAAGTAGGTGGTAAAAGGATATAACTTTTGTCACCTACTATTTAATTTATAGAGAATTAATTTCAATTAAAAAATAATTACAATTAAATTTTATGGGTATATTTAAAAGAGTATTTCAGTTAAATTTAATCTAAGGAGGAACTATGAAAAAATTAAGCAAAAAAACTTTAGCTTATTCATTTATGCTTATAGGAATAATATTGCTTATAGCTGGAATAGTTATGTCTATTTCACTAGGAGCGAAAGATATAGATTTTCAAACAATAATACATAGCATATTTACAAATAGTAATGATGTAAGTATTAAGATAGTTAGAGATGTTAGGATACCAAGAGCTGTTTGTGCAGCTCTTGTTGGAGGATTCTTAGCAGTAGCTGGAGCTATAATGCAAGGTATAACTAGAAACCCTATTGCAGAACCATCTGTAATGGGTATAACACAAGGAGCTACGTTTATGATAGCAGTAGCTTTTGTATTACAAAGGGTATATAAAAATTTAGTTATAGGAAGTTTTGGGTTGATGATATTTGCATTTTTAGGTGCTAGTATAAGTGGACTTTTAGTTTATTTTATAAGCTCAAGGTCGGCAAGGAAAGTAGATCCAGTAAAGCTTGCTCTTGCAGGAACTGCATTAGGTACTTTACTTATATCATTAGCTATGGGAATCTCAATGTACTTCAACTTATCTCAACAGCTAAGCTTTTGGATTTCTGGAGGACTAGTTAGTGCTAAGTGGGAAGGTGTTAAACTACTAGCTATAGTAGGAGGAACTGCATTTATAGGGGCTATGTTTATGGCACCTAAGATAACTATTTTAAGTTTAGGAGAAGAAGTTGCCATAGGATTGGGACAAAGAACAAATGCAGTTAGGTTTGTGAGTTTAATAATAGTAATATTTTTAACTGGAGCATCTGTTTCTGTGGCTGGAAATATAGTATTTGTAGGATTAATAGTTCCTCAAATTGCTAAAAGAGTAGTAGGAGCGGACTATAAATATATAATACCTAGTTCAATGATATTAGGTTCAGTTTTACTTGTATATAGTGATATTATGGCTAGAATGATTAATCCTCCTTATGAAACACCGATAGGTTCTTTAACAGCATTATTAGGAGTTCCTATGTTTATATACCTTGTTAGAAAGGATACAAAATAGATTATGAATATAAAAAAGAATAAAAAATTTATTATGATTATAGGCATTTTAATGGTATTAATATTTGCTACATTTTTAGTTAGTTTAAATATGGGATCGCTGTCTATAGAGCCATTAGATGTTATAAAAACTTTAGTAGGACAAGGATCTAAAAGTCATGAAATTGCTATATTTAAACTACGATTACCTAGAATAGTGATTGGAATTCTAGTTGGAACAGCTTTGGCAATAGCAGGTACTATTTTACAAGGTGTTACTAAGAATGATTTGGCAGACTCAGGAATACTAGGAATAAATTCAGGAGCTGCATTATTCGTTGTTATATACATTTATATTATGAATGGAAATGTATATGATGGGATAAGTAATATGACTATATTTACAATGCCAATAGTTGCATTATCAGGGGCTATATTTGGAGCATTTTTAATTTATATACTTGCATGGAAAAACGGAATAAATTCATCTAGATTATTGTTAATAGGTATAGGTATAAATGTAGCATTTACATCATTGCTTACAATATTCCAATTAAGATTTACAACACAAGAATTTAATAGAGTAATGGCGTGGACTTCAGGAAGTATATGGGGAGCAAGCTGGAAATATGTATTAGCAGTTTTACCTTTTATATTAATATTTACTTTGCTTACAATATATAAATCTAGATATTTAGATGTACTAAATTTAGGAGATGAAGTGGCAACAGGGTTAGGTATAGAGGTTGAAAAAGAGAGAAGAAGATTAATAATATATGCTGTAATATTAGCAGGTGTAGCGACTTCTGTAGCAGGAAGTATAGGCTTTTTAGGATTAGTTGCACCGCATATAGCTAGAAAATTAGTTGGGCCTAAGCATAAAAAGTTAATTCCTACAGCTGCACTTGTGGGAAGTTTAATTTTACTAGTGTCTGACACTATAGCTAGAAATTTAATAGCACCTATGGAAATCCCCGTAGGAATAGTAGTAGCAATAATAGGTGTTCCATACTTTATTTATCTGATGCTATCAGAATAAATAATTTCATTTTAAATAATCGAAATAATTAACCAAAGGAGATAAAAATGAACTGTATAAATACTAAAGATTTAAATATTTCATATGGAAATTTAGATATAGTAAAAGATTTAAATTTAGACATACCAAAAGGAAAAATAACTACGATAATAGGGTCTAATGGATGTGGAAAATCAACTATATTAAAAACTATAGCTAGAATTATACAACCTAAAAGTGGTGACATATATATAAATGATAAAAATATAAAGGAACAAAGTCCAAAAGAATTAGCAAAAACTATGGCAGTTCTTCCACAAAGTCCTCAGGCTCCAAGTGGCCTTACTGTAGAGGAGTTAATAGCTTATGGAAGATTTCCTCATCAAAAGGGATTTGGTAAATTAAAAAAAGAAGACAATGATATAGTTACATGGGCATTAAAGTCAACGGGAATAGAGGAATTTAGAGATAGACCGATAGAAGCCTTATCTGGAGGTCAAAGACAAAGAGCTTGGATTGCCATGGCACTAGCTCAACAAACAGATATACTTATACTTGATGAGCCAACAACATATTTAGACTTAGCTCACCAATTAGAAGTATTAAAGTTATTAGAAGAATTAAACAGAAAACAGGGAACAACTATTGTTATGGTAATACATGAACTTAACAATGCAGCTAGGTTTGCAGACTATATGATAGGTGTTAAAAAGGGTAAAATAGCATGTCAAGGTAGTGCACATGAGGTTATGACAAAGGAAAATCTTAAAGAGTTATTTAATATAGATGCTGAGATTGTTGAAGATCCTAGAACTCAAAAACCAGTATGTATAACTTATGACATGGTGGTATAGGAGTAATTTATGGAAAGTCAACAAGCTTTAAAAGAAGATAAAATAGGAAGGTTACTACTTAAGTATTCAGTACCTGCTATATTAGCAATGATGGTAACATCTTTATATAATACAGTAGATAGAGCTTTTATAGGTTCTATTAAGGATGTAGGAGCACTTGCTATATCTGGACTTGGAGTGACAATGCCTTTATTTACAATACTAGGAGCATTTTGTGTAGGAATTGCTATTGGAGGAAGTACTAATATATCTATAAAGCTCGGTGAAGGTAATAAAGAAGAAGCTGAAAGAATATTAGGAAATACATTTGCTTTAGAAATAGTTGTTGCTATAGCAATAATGATAATAGGGGCATTCTTTTTAGATGATATACTTTATATATTTGGAGCTAGTATTGATACTATTAAATACGCAAGAGATTATATGAGTGTAATATTCTTTGGTACATGGTTTAATTTACCAGGGTTTGCACTTAATAGTGCTATAAGGGCAGAAGGAAGACCTAAGCTAGCTGCTACGATGATGATAATAAGTTGTATTCTTAATCTAATATTAGACCCTATATTTATATTTGGATTTGATATGGGAATAAAAGGTGCAGCTATAGGAACTATAATGTGTCAACTGTTAGTATTTATATGGTCTACCTATTATTTTACACTAGGAAAATCAAATCTTAAGCTAAAAATCAAAAATATTAGGCTAGAAAAAAGACTTTTAAAAGCTATTATATTAATAGCATTAACTCCATTTTTTATGGAACTAGCATCAGGTTCTATACATCTAGTAACAAACAGAGTACTGAAAATATACGGTGGAGACTTAGCAATAGGAGCTATGACAACCATAACATCTATATACTTGATTTTCTTAATGCCTGTATTTGGATTAAGCCAAGGAATGCAAACTATAATTGCATATAATTATGGAGCTAAGCAATATGGACGTACTAAAAAGGCATTGTTAATAGCTATGTTAGTAGGAACAATAATATTAACTTTTGGGTTTATATTTATTAGATTATTCCCAGAGTTATTCATCAGTATATTTACAAATGACAGTAAACTTACTGAGTTAGCTATGAATGGAGTAAATATATATACATTTACATTACCAACAATAGGTATTTCTATTTTGGGAGCAGTATATTTCCAATCAATAGGTAGTGCAAAGATATCTATGTTTTTAAGTTTATTAAGACAAGTTATAATATTAATACCTGTTATACTTGTAGTACCTAGAATATACGGATTAAATGGAGTATGGGCATCACAACCAATAGCAGATGTAAGTACTATGATTATAGTAGGTATATTTTTATTAAGAGAGTTTAAAAAAGTAAATAAATTTTAAAAGAAAACACCCATATCAATATTTGATAGGGTGTTTTTACAATGTACCATAAAATGGTAGTTACAAAAAAGTGCCTAATTGTTAATGTCAATTAAATTTGTTATATTAAACATATAAATATAATGAAAGGATTTTAAGTATTAAATGTACTTAGAAATAGGCATAAGATTATGACTGATAAATTAACTTACAAAATACAAAATTTACTTCTTACAAATGAATATACAGATATAAAAGTAAGCAGCAAAGTAAATGGTGAAGAAATGAATATAAAAGAGGCTAATATAAAATTTAGATATGAGCCTAAAGAAGATAAAGGATATCTAAGTTTTGGAGAATGTAAAAATACTACTGTATGTGAAGTAGAAGACAGTGCTATAGATGAGATAGTAGTATATGATGATTCTTTACGTATAGAAACAAAAGAAAAGACATATTACTGTTATAAAGATAGCGATAAGATGTATTTTTAATAATATAACGTTTAGTTAGGTAATGAGCGAAATTTAATCTAAAAGTATTAAAGGTAAAAGAAGATGCTACCATAGTCTTATGATAATATCTTCTTTTATTTTTATTCGGAATCAAAAAACTCTAAAATCTCACTCTAAAAATAATAACTATGGACAAGTTAAATTATATTTTTAGCAAAAGGAATTTTATATAATTGTGATATTGTTTTAAGTTTAAATAATTTACAAATAAAATATTATATTATATAATATAATAAAATAATCAAGCTAATAATTAAAATGTGCTTATAAATTAAGATTATATGCTGGATAAGAAGTGAGCTTTAAGCTTGCAACTTATCCAGCTTTTTATATCATAAATAAGTTATTAACATAAGGAGGAAAGAGAATATGAGTGTTTTTGTGAAAGAAAAATCTTTTTATAAAGATGTACTAAAAATTAGCATACCGATAGCTATGCAGGGACTTATAAATGTTGGTGTAAGTATGACAGATACTATGATGTTAGGCTCTTTTGGGGAGATAACACTATCAGCAGCATCCTTAGCGAATCAATTTTGTTTTATATTTTTAATTATTAACTTTGGACTAGGTGGAGGAGCAGGTGTATTATCTGGTCAATTTTGGGGCAAGAAGGATATAAATTCCATTAACAAAGTATTATCAATATTGATAAGAGCTAGTATAGCTTTTGCTATAATTTTCTTAAGTTTATCACAGTTTATGCCAGATAAAATAATGTCTATATATACTAGTGAATTACCTGTGGCAGATCAAGGAGTAATGTACCTTAAGATAATATCATTATCATTTATATTCCAAGGAATATCTACTACAGTAAATATTTTGTTTAGAACAGTAGGGTCAGTTAAAGTTGCTTTATTTGCATCTTTAACATCTTTTGGATTTAATATTTTTCTAAATTGGGTTTTAATATTTGGTAAATTAGGCGCACCAGAACTTGGAATACAAGGAGCAGCAATAGCTACTCTTATAGCTAGAATTATAGAATTTACAGTGGTAGTTACTTACTTATTTAAGATAGATAAAAAACTTAACTTCAAATTAAAGTATTTACTTACTTTAGATAAAGAGCTACTTAAAAGTTATATAAAAATAGGTGGACCTGTTTTAGTAAGTGATCTTATACTTGCTCTTGGTCTTAACATGGTATCTGTAATAATGGGTAGAATGGGTTCAGACATGGTGGCAGCTAACAGTATATCTGCTGTTGTCCTACAGTTTACTAATGTATTTTTAATGGGTGTATCTAATGCAAGTGGAGTTATTACAGGCAATACTATAGGTAAAGGAGATTATGAATCAGCATATAAAAGAGCTGTTACGTTCTTGGCTATGGCTATTATATTAGGGGGATGTTCAGGAGTAGTTATATTTAGCCTTAAATATATTGTAATAGATTTTTATAATATATCAGATTATACTAAATCTATTGCCTATCAATTAATGAACTCAACGTCAGTTTTAGTAGTATTTATGTCTGTAGCAACACTTCTTACAAAAGGGGTACTTAGAGCTGGTGGAGATACTAAGTTTTTAATGATTGCGGATGTATTATTTTTATGGATTATATCTATTCCACTAGGATATGTAGCTGGGATTGTTTTAGAATTACCTCCAGGAATAGTTCTTATTGTATTAAAATCAGATGAGATTTTAAAGGGAATTTGGTGTGTGTTTAGATTATTTAGCAAAAAGTGGATTAGAGATATTGATTATAAAGAAAAAGATAATAAAAATCTAGAGGCTTGTGTTAACAATTAATATATAAAAAGATACTACAATAAATTATGTAGTATCTTTTTTGTATAAAGGATTATAGGAGATTTAGTCGAATATATTATCTACTAACACTAAGTCAAAGGGGATGACAAGTAAAATAATGAATAGAGTTGATGAAAGAGATACAATGTTTGCTAGATCAAACTATGAAAAGGGTAGTGAGGCTTATGTAGATTACTACTCGAGAAATCCTGAAAAAAAGGATATAGATGATAGCATAAGAACTAGACCTTATCTATGCAGTGAGGAAAGTATGACGTATAATCCAACAAATTCACCAATGGCTTTGTCTGCATTTGAATTTTTATCAGACATAAAGCACTTATGTGAAAACAAACCTAAACCAGAAAAGGTAAAAGTAAATAAAAAAATAATAACTAAGAAAATAAAGGGGTTTGCAAAACAGTATGGAGCTAAATTAGTAGGGATAACAGAATTAAAAGACTATCATTATTATACTCATAGAGGAAGACATGAAGAAAATTATGGTGAAGAAATAACTAATCATCACAAATATGGAATAGTATTTGCAGTAGAGATGGATAAAGATATGATAAATAGAGGACCTATGATAGCAGAAGTTATAGAAACTAGTAAGTGCTATGTAGATGCATCTATAGTTGGGATGGTACTTAGTTATTACATAAGAAACCTAGGCTATGAAGCTAGAAATCATATGGACTCGAATTATTTATTGATGCCAGTTAGGGTGGCAAAAGATGCTGGACTTGGACAGATAGGAAGAAATACTATTTTAACTACTAAAGATTATGGCTCAAGAATAAGACTTGGAGTGGTAACTACAGATTTAGAATTAGATGTAGATGAGCAAATAGATTTTGGGCTAGATGACTTCTGTAAATTGTGCAACAAGTGTGCACATTTTTGTCCTTCGCAATCTTTATCCAATAAGCCAGATAAAGATTCTTGGGTAATAGAGCAAGAATCTTGTTACATAAAATGGTTGTATATGGGGACAGATTGTGGGATGTGTATATCAGTATGTCCATTTGCACAAGAGTTAGAAACTATAAAAGAAGTAAATACTTTTAAAGATAATCAAGAACTTATAAAAAAGGCTCTTGATGAATATAAAGAAAAGTTTGGTAAAAGACCTTTCGTTCCAGGAAATCCTGATTGGTTAAGGTAAACATATTGAATTAAAATAAGCTGTAGGTAAAGTTGTATTAAACAAACTTATCTACAGCTTTTATAAATTTATTTAATCATCAAAATCCTTATACAAAGAGTACTCATTACAATCTATAAAATAAATTTTTTCTATATCTTTTATATAAAGTTTATTTATGTCATCTGTATAAGAAAAGCTAACTCCAATACCACAGTTAGAGCTTAAATTTCTGGGAACTGGAGAAGACTCATTTTCCATACCACTTTTAGTTAAAAATCTAGAAAATTTAATAGCGCAAGAATGAGTAAACTTTTTATATTTTGACAAGCAGCATTATTATCTACCAAAACTTCTACACCTTAAGGATTTTCTTCTAAACCCTTCTTAGCCATGAGTACAGGTTGAAGACAAGAATATCCTCTAGCATCTATTTTTTTAGCCAATACTAACATATACTTTTAATTTATTTTTTATATCTTTATCAGCCTTGCAACTGTAATATGAAATGATACCAAGTATAAAAAAGCATACAATCACAGCTATTTGACTATTAGATGTAGGTCCTTTTGAAGAAGATGCTAATTGGAAGTTGTGACAAAAAGCTGCTCCAACAAGCATACCAAATATAGTTATTACAGAGTCAATATTTCCCTCGCCAGATAAAATTAATTGTCTCATAGGACAACCACCTAATAATACAGAACCCCATTCTGCTAATACCATACCTAAAAAATTCCATAAACCATCTGTATGGGCTACTGGCTGATCAGTAAATCCAGGAGTGAAGAATCCAAAAGTTAAATTCCCTATAAAAGCAGCTACTAGCATAGCTAAAAATCCTAATAAAAAATAATAATCTTTAAACAATATTAAATCTCTAAATCTACCAACCATACACAATCTAGTTTTTTGACATATAACTCCAACTACTAGCCCTATTATTAAAGCTATAAAAGCTAGAGCATGCTGAGAACCAGGACCTTCTTTTGAGAATAACAATAAAGCAGAAGATGATATTAGCATAATGAATAATACAATATTTATAGCTGGGAATAAAAATCCTTCTAATCTAGTTTGTTTGTAACTTCTCTTAAGAGAGAATCCTTTTGCAAGCAAACTATACCAATAAGTATACCTACTACAAAACCACCTATACCAAATAAAGCATTTAAATCTCCACTTGCAAGTATAAGCACCATTCTAGTAGGACAACCTAAGAACATTAATGCTCCTCATTACTATAAATCCTAGACAAAATCTTATAAATGGAGAAGAGCCACCATGAGACTTAAATTCACGACTACTAAGTGCTAAAATAAAAGAACCTAGCACCATTCCTATAATCTTAGATCTTATATATTGAACTATTTCAGTTCTATGAAGGCCCAATGAACCTGCAATATCTCTAATAAATCAAGTTACACATATTCTCATATTCCTTGGATTTCCACAAAGTACGGATAAAACAGATATAATTCAAATTATAGCTCAACCGATAATGATACTTCTTTTTTCCTTCATTAAAAATACCCCCATATGAAATTGTTAAATACAAAATACTTTTCCACGCAAAGTATAACATAGCCATTTTGTAGATAATTAGACAAAAATGAATAAGATATATTGTGGTAATGGAGCAACATCATATCCAAAGGCACCATTAATGGGTGAAGCTATGTTAGATTATATAAATAATGTAGGTTGTAATGTAAATAGAGGTGCATATTCATCATCCTATAAAGCGGAAAATGTTCTATATGAAACTAGAGAATTAATATGTGAATTATTCAATTTTGATAAACCTGAAAATGTTGTTTTCACACCCAATATTACAACTAGCTTAAATATAGTAATTAAAGGCTTACTAAAAAAAGGTGACAATGTAATAGTTTCTTCTATGGAGCACAATGCAGTTATGAGACCGTTGAATTCTTTAAATGACATAATGATTACAAAAGTTAATTGTAACTTTTTAGGCGAAATCAAACTAAAAGATTTGTAGATGGAATAAAAGGAATAGATAAAAGTTTGTTAGTTGGAAAGCTTGATACTAAAAATAGAACCTCGGTAGTTTCTCCTGATTTTAAAGAACTTGATAATGGATAGTATGTCATATGTTAGATAAAAATTACGGTATATCAACTAGAAGTGGTCTTCATTATGCACCTTCTGCTCATAAAACACTAGGAACTTTTCCTAATGGTACAGTTAGATTTAGTTTTGGGTACTTTAACACAGAAAAAGAAATAGATTATATTATTGATTGTGTGAAAAATATATGGATAAATAAATAATTCATGTTTTATAATATACTTTAAGAAAATGGATAATCATTTTAAAATCAATTTATATTTAAAGATCTGAATAAGGGGAAGATATGAAAATAAAGGACATGAACTGGAAGGATATATCATACCTAAAAGAGGGGAATAATACTCAAAGAAAAAGTTATGAAATACTTAAAAGAATAAATATATTTGAAGTACTCAAGGATTACAACCCAATACTGATAGGAACTATTCCAATACAAATAAACATAGAAAGTAGTGATCTAGATATTGTATGTGGAGTAGAAAACTTCGTTACTTTTAAAGAAGTATTAGTCAATGAATTTGAAACAAGAAAAGGATTTAAAGTAATAGAAAATAGTATAGAAAATATAATAGTATGTAATTTTTATGTGGATGATATAGAAATAGAGATATATGCGAGCAAAAATCATTCAGAGAAAACCAACGGATATAGGCATATGGTGATAGAAGCTAGGTTGATAGAGATTTTAGGAAAAGATTTTAAAAATGAAATAATAGCTTTAAAAAAGAGAGGATTAAAAATAGAGCCAGCTTTTGCTAAACAACTAGGATTAAAAGGTAATCCATATGAAAGTTTACTAGAATAAGAAGAATACTATGATGATGATTTAAAAAATTTAAAACAATATTAATATAGAAAAATATAAAGAAGTTATTATGCTTATTTTTAGTATAGTAACTTCTTTATTATATAAATATTATATAAAGTATTGTATATTAGATTATGAAATAACATATGCAAATTAACAAATGAGGTGTTTATATGAAAAATATTTTTTATTATGAAACAAAGCTGGGAAAGATAGGAATTGCTGAAGATGGAAAAGGAATAACAGATCTTTATCTAGCGGAGAAACTATCATCAGAAGATATGAATATTGAAGAAACACCATTAATTAAAGAAACAGCAAAGCAACTTCAGGAATACTTATTAGGACAAAGAATAGAATTTGATGTACCACTTTCTCTTAACGGTACAGAATTTCAAAAGCTAGTATGGAATGAACTTAAAGATGTACCATATGGCAAAACATATAGTTATAAAGAATTAGCTCAAAAAATAGGTAAGCCAACAGCAGCTAGAGCAGTGGGAATGGCAAATAATAAAAATCCTATATTAATAATAATTCCATGCCATAGAATTATAGGGGCTGATGGAAGTTTAGTTGGTTATGCTGCGGGTTTAGAGATAAAAAAACAATTATTAGATATGGAAAATAATAATTAAATAAAAGTATATTAACATTATATGGAGAAGGGATATATGAACGAAAAAATTAGAGAAGAACTTTTGAAACTATCAGAAGAAAAGTATAGAGAATTTTCTTCAAGGCTAATACCAGGAGTTGAGAATATACTAGGTGTTAGACTTTTGTGTTTAAGAAAAATAGCAAAGAGAATAGCTAAAAAAGACTGGAGAGAATATCTAAAAAATGCTAATGATACATATTTTGAAGAGGTTATGCTACAGGGAATGGTAATAGGATATGTTAAGGATAGTAATATAGAAGAAATATTAGTATATATAAAAAACTTTATTCCTAAAATAAATAACTGGTCTGTATGTGATAGTTTTTGTAGTGGGCTTAAAATAACCAATAAAAATAAAGAAATAGTATGGGAATTTCTAAAAAAATATAACACTAGAATATTTAAATAATAATAATCTTGATGATTTTACTTACAATAAATCTCTCCAGAAAATATGTGAATCTTTAAAGATTGACAAAGAAAGGAAAGTCTTAATAAAATCAATGAAGAGATAGTAAAAATGGGCTAATTTACCTTAACATAGCCCATTTCTATTTTTTTACATACAAGGATTTTATATTAAGAACAAAACTGTTGATAAATTATGGATATAAGATATATCAACAAGTTTGAAAATGTAGAAAAATATATTTTGAGCAACGGACGTAGTCGTTGGCGACATGAGCGAAGCGAATTTTTTATTTAGATTACTTCCAAGATATTTGTGCTTCTTTTCTTGGAGTTGTTCTTTGATATTTTACATCTGGATATCCGATAACCATGCAAGTTACAATTTTTTGATTTTCGTTCAGTCCTAAGAAGTCCATAATTTTTTTATTTCCTTCAGCAGATCTTGTAAAGAATCCACTAAAGAAAGTTCCAAGGCCTAGAGCATTAGTCATAAGTTCCATATTAGAGGAAGCTAAACTAGCATCTACAGGATTATCAGAAACTACAAGTATTACAGCAGGAGCATTGAAGAATAGACTATCCCTACCAGTAGGATTTGCTTTAAATTCTTCATACATTTTTACCCACATCTGGGCATATAGCTTTAAATTCATTGTTTCAGGTGTTAAGTTAGCAAGCATATATTTACCCATATCACTTAATCTTTCTAAAGACATTTCTTTTAAAGTTTCTATGCCATCTTTAACTACAATATAAGATACATCTTGTGCATTTCTTGCTGTTTGAGTAAATCTCCCTGCTTCTATGATTTTAGAAAGTTTTTCTATTTCTACATCCTGATTTTTAAAGTGTCTTACACTTCTTCTAAACTTGATAAAGTTTAGTAAATTATCTGCATCAATAGAGAAATCCTCTTTATTATAATCTTTAACTTCATTCATGTTATAATCATCAGTTGATACTGCATTTTTAGGGCATATTGCAATACAGTGACCACATTTAAAACAGGCTACATTTTTAATATGAGCCTTTTTATCTATAAGTTCAATATCTTTAACCATGCAATCTTTAACACATAGAGAACATCCTATACAAAGATCCTTATCTACTTTCATCATAAAAAACACTCCCTTTAATTTATATAATATTTTTCAATTTTAATTTATATGTCTTAATTATTTTGGTATACTAATAAGTAAAATTCATAAGAAAATACAAATATATTTATTAAGGATAATAGTGATTATAGCACTGTTATAACCACTATGTCTAATTTAAAATATTCATAAACATATAACTTTTAGTTATAGATTTGATAAATTATAAAAAGGAGTAGAAAATGAACCTACAACAACTAGAGTATTTCAAAACAGTCGCTGAAACCGAAAATTTTACTAAAGCTTCAAAGTTATTATTAGTTACTCAACCAGCATTAAGTAAATCAATAGCAAAGTTGGAAGGAGAACTAAAAGTCCCTTTATTTGAAAAGAGTGGCAGAAATGTCAAACTAACTAGGTTTGGGAAATTATTTTTAGTTCATGCAGAGAGAGCATTGGTAGAGATTGAAAAAGGGATAAAGGAATTAGATGAAATGGTTAGTGATACTACAGGGACAGTTTCTATTTCCTCTACATCTAGAGTAGGAGCTTATTTTATGAATTTTATAATAAGCGATTTCTTAAATGATAACCCTAATGTAAAGTTTCAATTTAACCAACAGTCTGTAACTGAAATAATAGAAGATTTAAAAAAAGGAAAAATTGATATTGGTTTCTATGATAATCATACAGAACCTATTTGGGATATTAATATAGAATCTATACCAATAAAAAAGCAAGAGTATATATTAATAGTACCAAAGAATCATAAATTAGCCGGTAGAGGAGAGGTATCTTTAAAGGAATTAGAAAATGAATCTTTTATAGCATTTTGTGAAGGTAGTAAAGATAGGATTCTTTCTTGTACTGATGCTTTAGGGTATACCCCTAAAATATCAATTCAGCCAAAAGGAGCTAATATAGGAAGTGTAATAGAAGGATTAGTATCTGCTGGAGCAGGGATTTCAGTAGTTCCTGATTCACCAACTATCAATACAAATACACTATCTAAAATAAATATTAAAGAAACTATTAAGGAAAGAATAATATATATGAGTTATTTAAAAAATTCATATATACCTCCAATAGCAAAGTTATTTAGAGATTATATATTAGAATATGTTGATAGAAATTATATAACTTCATCATAAAAAATGTAACTCCTAAGTTAAAGGAGTTACATTTTTTATGTTTATTAATTTAATTCAAGGATCTTTTTTTCTATATTATCTAAATTTTTATCTTCTCCATAAGTTAAATCAACCTTGTGAAGAGGGATAAGTTTAGTCTTGTGCTTAATTTTATAACCTATATATAAACTTAAAAATAGAGGTATACCTATATAAGAAGCTATTAAACCACTCCAGTCAATGCCATCTGGTTTAATACAAGAATAACCTTGACCTATTATTATAACTATACACATTATTAATGCTAGTATAGGTCCAAAAGGATACCATTTAGCAGTAAATTTTAAATCTTTTAAATTATTACCTTGATGAGTATATGCTTTTCTAAATCTATAATGGCATATTGCTATTCCAACCCATGCTATAAATCCAGCAAGGCCAGATGCAGCAACTAACCAAACATAAACAGTACTTTCGGCAAATACACCTGTTAAGAAACAAAAAGATGCAACTATAGTAGTTAATATTAAAGCATTTACAGGAACACCTCTTTTATTAGTCTTAGCAAATAGCTTTGGAGCAAGTCCATCCTTAGCCATAGAGTGAAGCATTCTGCTTGATGCATACATACCAGAATTTCCAGCAGATAATACAGATGTTAATATTACTGCATTCATAAGAGAAGCAGCTCCAGCTATACCTGCTTTCTCAAATACCATAGTAAATGGACTTTCAGAAACACCAGCCTGTGTAAAAGGTATTATAGCACCTAAAACTATTATCGTTCCTAAATAAAATATTAATATTCTCCAAAATATGGATTTTATAGCCCTAGGAATAGTTTTTTCTGGATTTTCACTTTCTCCAGCAGCAACTCCTATAAGTTCGGTTCCCTGAAATGAAAATCCTGCAACTAGAAAAATGGCAAAGATTGATTTTATTCCACCATGGAAAGGTCCATCTTTTATAAAATAATTATGAAATCCTATTTCATCAGAACCAATTATACCAACTATCATTAATACACCTATTATTAAAAATATAATTACAGTAACAACTTTAACACCAGCAAACCAATATTCAGACTCACCGTAGGCTTTTGATGATAGGAAGTTTAATCCGACAATTATTATTAAAAATAATAAACTCCAGTAAACTCCTGGTATGTTTGGGAACCAAAATTTCATAACTAAAGAACCTGCAACCATTTCGGCAGCTATTGTTATAGCCCAGTTGTACCAGTAATTCCATCCAAGTGCAAACCCAAGTGCTGGGTCAATAAATTTAGTAGCATAGGAACTGAAAGATCCAGAGATTGGCATAAAAGTAGCCATTTCACCTAAACTTGTTATTAAAAAATAAACCATAATGCCTACTAAAACATATGCAACTAATGCACCACCAGGTCCTGCTTGATAGATAGTATCTCCCATTGCAAGAAATATACCTGTTCCAATAGAACCACCTAGTGCTATCATGTTTAGATGTCTTGCTTTTAATCCTCTTTTTAATTCTTGATTTTGTTCACTCATTTGATTATCCTCCTTATGGTGTAAATTTTCCATAAGTAAGTAACTAAGATAATAAAATTTATCTAACAATAAAAATGCGCTTAGTTTATGTCGCTAACGACTTCGACGGTTACTCAGATATATTTTTATATTATTGAGTTATTGATATACCTTATATAAGTTATCAGTAATTTTAGGTTTACATAAGGTTTTTGTATACAAAAAAAGCCATGAGACTATACCCATGACAAAAATACGTAAATTATATACAAAAAATACAACGTACCGTACGTTTTCATTGAAAATAGCTCTCCACAAAAATGTGACAGTCTTATGCATATTTTACATAAGCCCAGTAAATAGTATCAAAGCCATTAACTATTTACTTCGGCGAAATTTCCTTTTGTATTATTTCATTGAGCTTACCTCCATAATACTACTCTTAAATTTCGCGCCTCTATCTCAGTTAT
The DNA here is from genome assembly GCF_039841805.1 of Romboutsia sp. 1001216sp1. Lineage (NCBI taxonomy): Bacteria > Bacillati > Bacillota > Clostridia > Peptostreptococcales > Peptostreptococcaceae > Romboutsia > Romboutsia sp. 1001216sp1. The sequence continues at coordinate 51,854 of NZ_JBDPHA010000003.1, read as the reverse complement.
CTACTTGTTGTTTTAAATTATAACCAAAACAAAAAATAAGTCAATAGAAAAGATTAGATTTTGTACAAAAACAATAAATAATAAGTTTACTAACAATAATTGCAAGTGTTAAAATAGAGTTAACATAGTTAGTAAAAATATAACAAGGAGCAAAAGCATTAAATAAAGAAAATTGAGGGGGAAAGCAAGTGACATTATTAAAAAAGAGCATAGCAAGCATAACAACACTATGTTTAATAACTATAAATCTAACTAGTTTGAGTTTTGCAAGTGAGGATATGCAAAAACAAGAATTAAAAAAAGCTATAGAAAAATCGGAACCATTTGTAGTAAGTGGTAATATAAAGGAAGAGAAAAAAGAAGGTATATCACCTCAACAAATCCTAATTAATTATTTAAGCAATGTAGAAAAAACTTCTACTTTCAAAGTCAAATCAAAAGAAGATGATAAAAATGATTCTCAGGTTATAGTAAGACTTCAACAGTATATAAATAATATACCTATCTATGGTTCAGATTTAGTAGGATGCGTAGATTATGACGGAAATATAAAATCAATTTCAGGATATATAGAGCCAACATCAAAGACATTAAAAGGATTTAACTATAATCCGACTTTAACTAAAGATGATGCACTTAAGATAGCAAAGGAAAAACTTGAACTAAAAAATGAATTAAATAAAAATGAAAAAGTAGAGTTATATTTATATAAAAGTAAAGAAGAATATAAACTTGCATACAAAGTAGATGTAAATATAATAGGAAAAACAATTTATAACAAAATTGTATTTATAGATGCTAACAGTGGAGATATAATAAATCAATACGAAAACACAAACAATATAATCAAATCAGAAAAAATTAAAGCAAAAGGTGTATTTGGAGATGAAAGAGAAATACAAGTAATACATAGACAAGGTGAAGCAGGCTTTAAAGACGGGTATTATTTTATAGATTTAAGTAGAGGATCAAAACCTATAAAAACTTTAGATATAAAAGGTCAATATTTTTATCAATATTATTATCAAAATAAAATTCCTTATGGCATGGATAATGATATAAAATATTTTAGCACAAAACTAGAAAAGAGCGATGGAAAGTTTGTAGATGCAAACTACCATGTAGGAAAAACTTACGATTTTTATTTAAATAAATACAATAGAGATGGGCTAGATGGAAAGGGAAGTAAGCCAGAATTACTTGTAAATGTAAATGAGCCAGGAAATGCATTTTCCAGTCTAGTAAATGGAGTTGATATACTAGTTTTTGGAAATGAAAACTCAACAACTTATGATTCTGCAGGATCATTAGATGTAATTGGACATGAATATACTCATTCAGTAGTAAGACATACTGCTAATTTAGATTATGTATCTCAATCAGGCGCTATAAACGAAGCATATGGAGATATTTTTGGTACTTTAGTAGAACATACTTATAAATCAAGCAAAAATTGGACTATAGGAGAAGATTTTTCAAAATATGGATACTTAAGAAGCATGAAAAACCCAGATATAGATAATGTAGATAATATGGAAATCTGTAGAAGGTCTCATGTACATAATGATAGCTGTGACAATGATTACGTACATGAAAATAGTGGTATAATAAATAAATTAGCTTACCTAATATCTGAAGGTGGAACACAATATGGTATTAATGTTAAAGGTATCGGAGAAGAAAAAATGGGTAAACTTTTCTATGATGCACTTACAGAAGGCTTATATTCTCAATCAGATTTTAATCATCTAGGAGAAGTATTATTATTAAAAGCTAAAACAGCAAGTGAAAAAGAAACAGTAGAAAATGCTCTAAAAGCTGTTGGGATAATGAAGGTAAGCTCAAATAATCCTAAAGTAGTTATAAGTAAAATGGTAGGAGAAACTAGATATGAAACATCTATAATGATAAGTCAAAAAGGTTGGGATACTTCTGATAATGTAGTATTAGTAAATTCAAGTTCTATAGCAGATGCTCTTTCAGCCACACCATTTGCAAAATCTATAAATGCTCCAATACTTCTAACACCAAATGACAGCTTATATTATAATATTGAACAAGAGATAAAGAGACTAAAAGCTAAAAATATATATATTATTGGAGGTACAAGTTCAGTATCGAATAATATAGTAAATGAGCTTGAATATGATGGATTTAAGGTAAATAGAATAAGTGGAATAGATAGATATGACACATCATTAGAAATAGCTAAAAGATTAGGTAACATATCAAATATAGCTGTTGTAAATGGAGTTAAAGGATTAGCAGATGCAGTTAGTATAGCACCTGTCGCAGCCAATAAGAATATGCCGATAATACTAACATCACAAAATGAAAATTTTGATAAAATTAATAAGTTTATTAAACAAAACAATATACAAACATCTTATGTTATAGGTGGACAAAGTACTATATCTAATGATATAACAACTAAATTACCTAACTATAAAAGAATAGGTGGAGATGATAGAAATGAAACCAATGCTTTAATTTTAGAGAACTTTTATAAAGAAAAAAATCTAGAAGACATACTTATAGCAAAAGATGGCATAAATAAACAAGATGATTTAATTGACGCCCTATCAGCAGGAGTATTAGCAGCTAAGAAAAACTCTCCAATTGTAATAGTTGGAAGTAATTTAAATTGGAAGCAAAAAGAAATTTTATCATCTAAAGAAACAAATGAAGTAACTCAAGTTGGTGGAAATGGAAATGAAAATTCATTTAGTCAAATAATTGATATATTAAACAAATAACTAAATTCTTTATAAAAAATACTAACAAGTAAAGTTAGTATTTTTTTGTTTAAAATCTAACTTATATGTTTTATATGTAAAAATATGGGAATAAAATTAATATATATGGATAGAAAGCTTAATTCAAGTAAAAAAGAAATTGAAGAATTTAAAGAATGTAGTTAGGAGATATTAAAATGAAGTTGGAAAAAGAAATAATATTAGAAGAAAGAGAAGCTAAAAAGATAGAAAGAAAATCTGAGAAATGTGATAAAAAGGAATTCGAAATTAACAGCGAAAGAAATTACAAAGAAGCACAAAAAGAAGCTAAAGCTCATCAAAAATCTATGAAAAAATTAGAAAAAGAAAAGTTTGAAGAAAAAAGGGAAGAAAGAAAAGTAAATAAATAAATTAAATAGGTATTTATAAAGGTATATAATTTAAGTATTATATGTTTATATAAGTATCTATTTAGATTATTTACTAAAACACTAACTTATTAAAGTTAGTGTTTTTTAATATATTTAAATAATAAATACAAAGATATAAAAAAAGTGGATTAATTAAAGGAATTTGTTTAAATTTGTAAAAGTATATTAATAAAGAGGTGAGTTCATATGTTTAACCAAAGTATTGTTTTAGAATTTGACAAAAGGTTAGTTTCAGAAGAAGAGATGATTGAGAATATAGATTATTATATTTCAAGGTCTAGTGAAGGTATGAAACTCATATCACAGGGAAAGCAAAAGGAGGCTATGAAAATATTAAAAGAAATTAAAACGTCATTAAAGAAAGAATACATATATTATAATAAAGAGAAGATTAAACCATATATACATAGAAATAATGTATATAGAACTTATCAATGGGGGATAGTTTTAGCTTATTCTAAATTATATAAAGTCTATTCTTATAAATATTTGTATGACAATTTATTTAATGTATGGGATAGTATCTCTAATCATGATTCTTGTTTATTTTTAGGATATAGAATATAAAGACACTTATATTATTTAATGATATAAGTGTCTTTTTAGTATAAAATAAATTTTATTTGTATAAAAATTTGGGTAAATATGATCTATAGCTACTTTTATATTTATTAGATTATTTACATCGAGATATTATAAAATTTTCAAAAAAATATAAAAAAATAAGGAAATTTACTGAAAAATATAAAATTTAAGCTAGAATTAGGTGGTATCAAGGGGTATAAGAAAAGTGAATATAAATAGCTTGAATATACACTATATATGGTATAAAATAGAGGTTGTGTTACTACATATAGTGCTTATGCAAAGTTAAGTAAAGTGCTGAAAAACAAAAAAGTCAATACTTTTTATTAAAAAAGTTATTGTTTTTTTATCTAGTAAGACTTGACAAACACATCAAGAAATATTAGGCAAAAGGAGAGTTTTATGACCAGAAAATTAAATATAATAAAAAGAAATGGAAAGGTTGCAGAGTTTGATAAAATAAAAATCGAAAATGCAATACTAAATGCTATGAAATATGGTAGCGGTATATATGAAGAAGAAATAGCTAAAAAAATAGCTAACGAAATAGAAGAAAATTGTTATGAAAAGTCACCTTCGCCGACAGTATATCAAATAGAAGATATGGTATATAAGAAGTTAATAGATTATAAACACGAATTGACTGCGAAAGCTTATGAAGGATATAGAGCGGTACAGTCATTTAAAAGAGAAGTGAATACAACTGACGAAAGTATATTAGGATTACTAGACAATAGTAATGAAGATGTTATAAATGAAAATTCAAATAAAAATGGATTATTAGCGTCTACTCAAAGAGACCTAATAGCTGGAGAAGTTTCAAAAGATATAGCAAGAAGAAAATTAATACCAGCACATATAGCGCATGCCCATGATGAAGGTGTACTTCACTATCACGATATGGACTATGCAATTCAACCAATTCATAACTGTATGCTTATAAACTTAGAAGATATGTTAAATAATGGTACAGTAATAAGTAATAAATTAGTAGAATCACCAAAATCATTTACAACAGCTTGTACAGTTACAACACAAATAATAGCTCAAATAGCAAGCGGTCAATATGGTGGAAACTCTATAACTATAAAGCATATAGCACCATTTTTAAGAGTATCGTATGATAAATATTTCAATAAATACAAAGAAAAGTATTCTGAAGAAATGGCTAAAGAATTAGCTGAAGAAAGAATGTTAGAGGAGCTAAAAGCAGGTATACAAACTATAAGATATCAATTATCAACGTTATATACAAGTAATGGTCAATCACCATTTTCAACTATATATTTAGAGATTGAAGAAGGTCATGAATATGAAAGGGAAATGGCTTTAATTTGCGAAGAAATGATAGCGCAAAGATTAGAAGGAATGAAAAACTACAAAGGACAAGAAGTAGGAGAAGAATTCCCTAAACTAGTTTATTTATTAGATGAACATAACTGCCTAGAAGGTGGCAAGTATGACTATATTACAAGGCTAGCAGCTAAATGTAATACGAAAAGATTAGTTCCAGATTATCAAAGTGCTAAAATAATGAGAAAGAATTATGAAGGAAATACTTTCCCACCTATGGGATGTAGAAGTCACTTATCTCCATGGAAAGATGAAAATGGAAATTATAAGTGGTATGGAAGATTCAATCAAGGTGTAATATCATTAAACTTAGTACAAGTTGCATTAACTGCAAATAAAGATATGGATAAATTCTGGGAGATATTAGATGAAAGATTAGAACTTTGTAAAGAAGCTTTAATGGTTAGACATGATTTATTAAAAGGAGTAAAATCAGATGTATCTCCAATACATTGGCAACATGGAGGAATAGCTAGACTTAAAAAAGGAGAGAAGATAGACGCTCTTTTAGAGGATGGATATTCAACTCTTTCTTTAGGATATGTTGGGGTATATGAAATGACTCAAGCAATGCTTGGTGTAAGTCATACAACTAAAGAAGGGGAAGCATTTGCATTAGAAGTTATGCACCATTTAAATGATGCTTGCCAAAGTTGGAAGGAAGAAACTGGTCTTGGATTTGGATTATACGGAACTCCTGGAGAAAGTTTAACTTCAAGATTCTGTAGAATAGATAAGCAAAAATTCGGAGAAATTAAAAATGTAACTGATAGAATGTATTATACAAACTCATACCATGTTCACGTAACTGAAGAAATAGATGCTTTTGAAAAATTAAAGTTTGAAAGTCAATTCCACGACATAAGTTTAGGTGGATGTATAAGTTATGTAGAAGTACCGGATATGAGTAAAAACCTACAAGCAGTAGAGCAAATAATAAATTACATCTATCACAATATACAATACGCAGAAATAAATACTAAGCCAGATATATGCTATAAATGTGGATACACAGGTGAAATAAAGCTTGATAAGGATTTAGAATGGTATTGTCCAAACTGCGGAAACAGAGATAAAGATGAAATGCAAGTTATGAGAAGAACTTGTGGATACATTGGGGCAAATATGTGGGGTAAAGGACGTACTCAAGAGATAGGTGAGAGAGTACTTCACTTATAGAATTTGGAGTGATAATATGAGATTTGCCAAAATAAAAGACAATGACATAGCTAATGGACTTGGAGTAACAATGTCTTTTTGGACACAAGGATGTCCCCACCACTGTAAAGGATGTTTCAATGGAGAAACATGGGATTTTAACGGAGGTCAAGAATTTACACAAGAAGATTTACAATATATTATTGATAATATAAATAAAAATAATATAGATAGAGACTTATCTATATTAGGAGGAGAGCCATTATGCCCTCAAAATGTAGAAGGTGTATTTAATTTATGCAAAGAATTTAAGAAACATTACCCAAATAAAATGATATACCTATGGAGTGGATATACACTAGAAAATTTTGATGAAAGTCAAAAGAAAGTATTAAAATATATAGATGTATTAATAGATGGTAAGTTTGAAGAAAACAATAGAAATCTAAGCCTAATGTTAAGAGGTTCATCAAATCAAAGAGTTATAGACGTAAAAAAGACATTATTAAGTAATAAAATAGTATTTTATGAGCTAGGTTAAGTATGTAGAATGCATCAAGATAAATATAAATTTTATCTTGATGCATTTTTTACATGTAAGTAAATTATATTAAGCACAAAAATGTTAACAACTCATGAAAGTAAAATATGTCAATAAGATTGAAAATGTAAAACGTGACATTTGAGGAACGGACAAAGTCGTTGGTGACATGAAGTGTAGCGCCCACGCAGTGGCTTAAGCGAAGCGAATTTTTTACAAAATAAAAAATTATTATGCTAGAAGAAGTAATTTCATAGAGTACTTAACGTTTAGTTTCAAAAAATGAAATTAATAATTATTATCATTTACAAAAATGATTAATTATGATATACTTTAAATAAATAGAGAATTAATGAGTAATTTACTAGCAAGTGAACATAAAAGTGTAAATTATATCATAGCTTACATAAATTTTTTAAATCCGATGATCTTCAGCACGTTATTAGATTTAATACAGAAAGTATAATATTCCCCTATATGATAAATTACATTATAAATGTTATGCTAATTATACTCTTAATTTACTAATATAACTACACAACTTCTATATAAAGACCACGATTCATATCGTGGTTTTTATTTTAAAAAATGATAATGAAATTCATTTACAAAAAATAAAAATTATGATATATTAAAAATAGGCTTAAAATTATCGCGGCAAATTTCTGATTTTATAGGAGATGATAATTATGGCAAGAATGATGGGACCTAGATTTAAACAATGTAGAAGACTAGGGTTAAATGTATGTGGGCATCCAAAAGCAATGGATAGAGCTACAAAAGGAACGTCTAGAGCGGGCAAAAAGCTTTCACCATATGGAGTACAGTTATTAGAAAAGCAAAGATTAAAGGCTTACTATGGTGTGTTAGAAAAGCAATTTTCTAACTATGTAAAAAAAGCGATGAAATCTAAAGACTCTACAGGTACAGCATTAGTACAAATGTTAGAATGTAGATTAGACAACTTAGTATATAGATTAGGGTTAGCAAGCTCTACAAGACAAGCTCGCCAAATGGTAGTTCATGGACATATACTAGTTAATGGGAAAAAAGTAGATATACCTTCTTATGGAGTGTCAGTAGGAGATGTTATATCTTTAAGAGAAAAATCTCAAAAAAATACAATGTTTAAAGATAGTTTTCAACAAAATGCTACTAGCCAATATCCTTACTTAACTAAGGATATAGAGAACTTTTCAGGTGTTCTTACTAGAAAGCCTGAAAGAAATGAAGTACCAATAGAAATTGACGATATTTTAGTTGTTGAGTACTACTCAAAATAATCTAAATATAAAATTACCATAAATCTTAGGGTTTATGGTAATTTTTTTATTTTAAGTATTTTATAAAGATAAAAATGGACAAAATGATAGTTATATTATAAGCTAATCTATATAAAATAATTAAAAGGAGGTCGTTAATGTATAGTTTGAACAATATCAAGCAAAATAATTGTCCATTAAAATTCATATCAAACATACTCGGAAAAAAATGGGTATGTGAAATAATATGGGAAATTGGTAATGATAAAAAAAGATTTGGAGAATTACAAAGGTGCATAGAAGGATGTAGCAAGAAGATGTTAATTCAACAATTAGAATTTTTAATCGAAAATGGAATAGTAATTAATGACAAAAAAGAATTAAAAAATAATATCCAATCAACATACTATTTAAGTGAATGTGGTGTTTCGTTACTTCCAATAATGGAAACTATGATACTTTGGAGTAACAAACATATTAAATGTGATTGTTAATTTTATATAGATATTAATCTGGTTACAAAAAAGTTACCAGTTGATACAAGAGCTCATACTTGTTATATTATAAAAAACAGGTATGAGCTCATTTACTTTATATAAAAATAATCGGAAGGAGGCAATACATGAATTATACGTTTTTTTCAGAATTTCTTATGGTCACGAATTATATGACTTTAATATCAATAGCAATTTTAATAGGAATGTTTTTTGTAATAAATAAATTAAGTAAAAAGATAAAATTTAATAAATTAATGATTTTATCAATAGTATTAGGGATTGGACTAGGAGTATTAGTCCATGCTATAGCAGGATTCCCAGAAGATCCTACTAAGGTAACTTGGTTAACAGAAGTATCTAAATGGTATGGGCTATTTGGATATGGTTTTATGGATTTATTAAAAATGTTAGTAGTTCCACTTGTGTTTGTTTCAATAGTAAGAGTAATAATGAACTTAAAGCAAGGTGAAAACCTAGGTAAATTAACAGGAAAGACTATTGTAATGTTATTAGGAACAACAGCGATAGCAGCAATAATAGGTATAGTAGTTGGAAATTTATTTAACTTAGGAGTAGGACACGAAGCGATAGTAAAAAGTGGAGAAATAAGAGAGGTTACACCAATAGTCGATACTATAAGAGGTTTATTACCATCAAATCCAGTAAATGCAATGGCACAAGCTAATGTAGTTGCAGTAGTAATATTTGCAGGATTTTTAGGTATAGCAGTAAAGAGACTTAATAAAAAGTATTCAGAAATAATAAAACCATTTGTAGATTTAGTAGAAGCATTTTATAAAATAATAATAAGTGTTTCTATAACAGTAATAAAACTAATGCCTTATGCAGTAGTTGCTTTAATGGCTACTACGATAATAGATAGAGGTGTAACATCAATATTAGATGTTATGGACTTTATAATAGCTCTTTATGTAAGTGTAGCAATAATGTTTATTGTACATTTAGTAATAATAACTTTAAGTGGGGTAAATCCTATAAAATACTTAAAAAATGTATCTAAACCACTTATATTAGCATTTACATCTAGATCAAGTTTAGGAACATTGCCTGTAACAATAGAAACACTTACAGATAATGTTAAAGTAGATCAAGGTATAGCAAGTTTTGTAGGAAGTTTAGGTTCTAATATGGGAATGAACGGTTGTGCAGGAATCTATCCAGCATTAATGGCAATTACTGTAGCTAATATGTCTGGTACTCCTATGAACTTTAGTTTTTATATCATGTTACTTATAGTAATAACTATAAGTTCGTTAGGAATAGCTGGGATACCAGGTACTGCAACAATGTCAGTTTCAGTAGTTATATCAGGTATGGGTATGGGAGCATATTTCCCGCTATTAGGTGGAATACTTGCTATAGATCCAATATTAGATATGGGACGTACAATGCTTAATGTTAATGGAACTATGGCTTCAGCAATAGCAGTTGCTAGTTCATTAGATAAAATTGAAAAAGATAAAATAAGTTAATAAAATCTATAAAAAACCTTCAAACAACTATTAATTATTTGAAGGTTTTTTATTAGTTTTTTATATGAATATTTTTATTAAGAAATCTTTGAATTTATACATATACTATTTTCTTTAATTATTAGTTTGCCTAAAAAAGCTCCAATTAGTGCAGGAATAACCCAGTTAAATCCTATATTAGCAAATGGAAGATTGTTAATAAAAGGGATATTTATACCTAGATTACTAAGTACTGTAAGCAAGCTTGTTAATAATGTTGCATAAGCAGCACCCTTAAAAGCAGAATCTCTCTTAAATATTTTTCCAAACAAGCTCATTAGAACTAAAACTATTGAAACAGGATATAACACTGTTAGTATAGGAGCAGCAATAGCTATTATTTTATCTACGCCTAAATTAGAAAATATGGCACTAAATACACATATAAAGGTTACTATGTATTCATATTTTAGTTTTCTATTAGTTACATCTTCGAAATACTTAGCTGTAACAGAAGTTAATCCTATGGAAGTTGTTAAGCAAGCAAATGCAACAACTATACTTAATAATATAGTACCAGTATTTCCTAATAAAAGATTTGTTATATTAACTAGTAATTCTGTCTGAGAAATGCTAGCATCATACACCGTAGAAACTGTAGCTCCAAGATAAGCTAGTCCACCATAAACTAGTGTAAGCCCAATACCTGCAATTAAAGATGCTTTTATCGTAAGGCTTATATTTTCTTTTTTATTTCTGTAACCTTTACTTAAGAAAGATGACATAACAAGTGCAGTTATACCACCTAATCCAAGGGCATCCATAGTTTGATAACCTTGAGTTACACCTCTCATAAATAGATTATCAGAAGAAATATTAGTATTTAACTCACCAATAGGAGATAATATCCCCTTGATTATTAAGATCGCTAACGCTGCTAAAAGTATAGGCGTTAAAAATTTACCTATAATATCCATAACCTTACTTGGTTTTATAGTTAATATAAACACTAGTGTAAAGAATAAAATTGAAAATATTATTGGATTAAATGAGTTATTTAGAGGAAGTATACTCATTTCAAATGTAGTTGCACCAGTTCTAGGCACTACTAATATTGGACCTAAGCACAACATCATTATTACTTCTAAAGTAAGCCCAAATCTTTTGCCAGCTTTTCCAATAACATCTTGGAATGAACCAGCCTTTGCTATTGCATTGATAGAAAGTAGTATTATACCAACATCTGCAATTATAAACCCTAAGAAACTCATTAGCCAATTGCTACCAGAGGTAACACCTATGTATGGTGGGAAAATCAAATTACCTGCTCCAAAGAACATTGAAAATAGTGCGAAACCAATAACAATAATATCAATATTTTTTTTCATAATAACACCTCTTTTTTATTTTATATATAAAAAAGCCACATAGTATGTACCATGTGACTTTTATTTTGCCTAGGATAAATAAAAAAGCCACATAGTATTATCTATGTGGCTTTACATAACAAGTTAGCTTTCACCATCATAGATACAAACAAGTACCAGTTTGTATCTACGATTAATCTATCGTTCATAAATACAAACCAACTACAATAGCCAAAAGCTAAAATAAGATATATTTAATTGTTTATTGTTAGTTAGATTTGTATTAATTATCATATTTATATTCTCCTAAAAAATTTATATTTAAATTGATTATATATAGTTAAAGGGAATATGTCAATAATATTTTTCAGAAAATTTATACAAATTATTTTATAATTAAAGTAAAAAATATTTTATAAATATGCAGTAAATTATAAAGGCTTAAGTAATAGCAATTATAGAAAAAAATAAAAATTTAGTGTATATTAGTTAAATGCTAATATAAAAGTAATAAAATAAAAAGACAATCATAATACAATAAAACATTGAAATAAAATAAACATATTAGCCATATTCTATGATGGTTAATAAAACAATAATAGTAAAATTAGATAAGGTGGAATTAAATGAATAATAAATTTGAGAGTTTAAAATTAAATAAAGATATATTAAAAGCATTGTATAATTTAGGCTATAATTCACCATCGAAAGTTCAGAGTGAAGTTATACCAAGGTTATTAAGATATGAAAATATAATAGTCAAATCAAAAACTGGGAGTGGAAAAACTGCGAGCTTTGCTATACCAATATGTGAAACAGTAGAAGTGGATAATAACAATCTTCAAGCACTAATAGTTGTACCCACTAGAGAGTTAGCACTTCAAGTAAAAGAAGAGATATCTAATATAGGTAGATTGAAGAAAATAAGATGTAGTGCTATATTTGGAAAACAACCTATGAAAGATCAAATAAAGGAGTTAAAGCAAAGAGTTCATATTGTAGTAGCAACTCCAGGAAGAATAATTGATCATATAAGTAGGGGTACAATTAACCTTGAAAGTATAAGATATTTTATAATTGATGAAGCAGATAAAATGCTTAAAAAAGGGTTTGTAGAAGATATGGAGTTTATATTTAATAGTATACCTAAAAATAGCATTAAAGGACTATTCTCAGCGGCTATAGATAAAGATATAAAAAATATTTGCTTAGAATATATGAAAGATGCAGAAATGGTAGAAGTAAAAAATGAAAATTTATTAAATAATAAACAAATATCAGAAAAGACAGTCAAAGTAGAGGATAAAAAAAAGTATGATACTTTAAAAAATATAATATATTCTCAGGCTCCAGTATCAGTTATGATATTTTGCAATACAAAAGAAACTGTTACAAAACTTTATAAAAATTTAAAGGAAGATAGGTTTTTAGTAACAGAACTTCATGGTGATATGTCTCAAGACAAAAGAAATTTTACGATAAAAGATTTTAAAAATGGTAAGTTTAATATACTAGTAAGTACAGATGTAGCTGGTAGAGGTATACATATAGATGACATATCTTTAGTTATAAATTTTAATGTGCCTAGAGATAAAGAAAACTATATACATAGAATAGGTAGGACAGGTAGAAAAAAAAGCTTTGGAAAATCTATAACTATGGTAAATCAAAAAGATGAAAAGTATATGGAAGAAATAGAACATTATATTGGATATAAAATAGAAGATCTAGATGACATAAAAAAAGAAGATATTGCTTTAGGAAAAGCTAAGTTTGAAGAAAATAATAAAAAAGTTTTAAAAAATAGAAAAAATAGAAATGAAGAAAAAAAGGTTCACAGTGAAGTAACGAGACTATACCTAAATGCTGGAAAGAAAAAGAAAATAAGAGTTATAGATATTGTTGGAGCTCTTAATAGTATAGAGGGAATAAATAATGAAGATATAGGTGTAATAGAGGTACAAGACCTTTGTTCTTATGTAGATATATTAAATCACAAAGGTGAAATTATATTAAAGAAGTATAAAGAGATTAGTGTAAAAAAGAAGATGGTAAAAATAAAAAAAGATAGTAGATAAAAAACCCCCTTAACTTCTATAATACACCAAAAAAATATATAATAATAGCCTTAAAATGTAATTGTTTTCCTGTTATTATTTAAATATACAAGATAACTTGTATATTTAAAAATGTAGTCCAGATACAGGAGGTACATACTATGAGCGTAAAAATAATTTCAAAGCATGTAAAAGTTACAGAGGCAATAAGAGAAAAAATTGAAAGTAAGTTTGAAAAGCTAGAAAAATATATTAATGATGATTTTGATGTACATGTTAAAATAGATGTAAAGAGAAAAAATCAAAGTATTGAAGCGACAGTATATACTAAACATGGAACTATCGTTAGAGCTGAAGAATGCCAAGAAGATTTATATTCAGCAATAGACTTATTATATGATAAGCTTTATAAACAGCTTAGAAAATACAAAACACAAATGATAAGAAGAAATAGAAAAAATGAAAGTATAAGATTTGATAATATAGAGGAATATGAAGAAATAGATTTAGATGACGATGTAATAAAAAGAAGAAAGAAATTTAAAATGGACAAGCCAATAACTCCAGAAGATGCAATTGTTCAAATGAATTTATTAGGACATCAATTCTTTTTATTTAGAAATATAGAGACAAATAAAACAAGTATTATATATAAAAGACATGATGGATATGGCCTTATAGAACAAGTGTAATACCATAAACATTTAATAATAAAAAACGTATTGAAAATTTCAATACGTTTTTTATTATTAAAAAATAGCTTATTATTATTAATATAACTTGAATTATTTAGATTTTAGTTTTATACATTTTTTTGATATATAAAATATAATAAAACCAGCTAGACAAGTTGCTAGAGCTATAATTATATGTAAATCCACATCATACTCAAATACATAAGAACAAGCATTATCTAAAGCATGAAATAATATACAAAGCCAAATGCTATTAGTTTCCATGTATATGTAAGTAAGTACAAAAGAAGAAGCAATACAACTAAGAGCAAATGGAATAAAACTAGTATGTTGTTGTGGTGTACCAACTACAAACCATAAAGGTAGATGCCATAAGGACCAAATAATACCTATTATTAGAGAACTTTTAAAAGGAGAATATTTCTTTAGTAATTTAGGAAGTAAAAAACCTCTCCATCCTATTTCCTCTAATCCTCCCCCAAATATCATTATAGGAGTTAACCAACTTAAAAATATTAATGGGGATTTTAGTAAGGCACCATAGCCTCTAAACATTTCAACTACTATATATGGAACGGTCCAAAGTATTAAAGCGGCAATAATAACATATAAATATTCCTTTAGACTCCTGTTTGCATTTACACAGTTCCTTAAAAATCTATCAAATTCATCTTTAGACAAAAACTTTTTAGCGGTAATTAATCCAGCTAAAGCAGGAGAATACCCTGAAAGTGCATAAAATAACATAAAAATAGGAGAACCATATATTAAAATATTGAGTTGTGTTGTAGATATAGTTACTGTAAATCCAATTATACAAAAAAGTATTAGTACTATAAAAAAGTACTTTGTATCTTTTGAAATCAATTTTTTTCGCCTCCGAATTTTTTATAAGAATTAATTTATAGAATAATTCAAAGTATATTGAAATTATTGAATAACTATATAATTATTATACATAAGAAATCTAACTAATTTAATAGGGAAATTAAATAAAATTCGTATAATAAATATATATATAGTTTATTTATAAACTAATAATTTGTTGATTATGAAAATACATTGTGCTACACTCAACTTGTAAAAATAAATAAAAGCTAGGGGAGCTATGATTGGATAGCTGAGAAGTAAAGCCATAACTTTCAGACTCTAAGAACCTGATTAAGATAATTCTTACGTAGGGAAGCTCGTATATTTTAATGTACCTAGATTTTTAGTTAAATAAGGCGCTCTCTATAAAAAGAGAGTGCTTTTTTAATGCTATTAAAGTTAAATTTATATAATTATTTTTATATCTTATAAAAGATAATCCTTAAAAGGAGGAAATGTAAGTGAAGGTAAATGGGGAAGAGTTTGAATTTAAATCAGATATGACAATATCAAAGTTATTAGAAGATATTGGAGTAAAAAAAGATAGCGTAGTAGTAGAGATAAATTTAAACATAATTGAAAATAATCAATACGATAGCTATATACTAAGAGAAGAAGATGTTATAGAAGTCATAAGGTTTGTTGGAGGGGGATAAGATGCAACTTTTTATAAATGAGCTACTTGTAAATATTGATGAAGATATAGTTACAGTAGATAAAGTTAAAGAAAAATATAAAAAAGATGCAGATATAATAATACTAAATGGTCATCCAGTAGATGCATATGTAGATTTAGAATTATATGAAAATGATAGAGTTACATTAATAAAAAGGGGTGAAATTCCAAAATTTGAAGAATTAGAAAATCTTATGGTTAGCAGACATACTCCAAATGTTCACTACAAATTAAAAAATGGAAAAGTAGCAATATTAGGTATTGGTGGATTGGGTTCAAATATAGCTATATCTTTAGCTAGAATAGGCGTAGGAACATTAATACTAGCAGACTTTGATATAGTAGAACCATCTAATTTAAATAGACAACAATATTTTATAAATGATATAGGAAAATATAAAACCGAGGCACTTAAAAATAATATAGAAAATATTAATCCATTTATAGAAGTTGAAACTATAAACAAAATAATAGATTCATCAAATATACATGAATTTGGGAACGTAGATATAATAATAGAGGCTTTTGATAATCCAAAGTACAAAGCAGAAATTGCAAATAACATTTTAACTAAAATGAGAGATAAATATTTAATATCCTCATCTGGAGTGGCAGGATATTATGATTCTAACATAATAAAAACAAGAAAAATCAGAGATAAATTTTACATATGTGGAGATGAGATAAATGAAGCTAAAGAAGGTGATGGGCTTATGGCACCAAGGGTGGCTATATGTGCTAATCACATGGCTAATTTAGCAACAAAAATATTGATAGAAGACAAATAAGATTATGTGGGGGATAAAAATGGATAAATTAATATTAAACGGACATGAGTTTAATAGTAGACTTTTAATAGGAACGGGAAAATATAGTTCAAATGATATGTTACCAAGAGTAATAGAGTCAAGTAACAGTGAAATAATAACTATGGCACTAAGAAGAGTAGACTTAGACAATACAGAAGAAAATATACTATCACATATACCTAGCAATATGACAATACTTCCTAATACATCAGGAGCGACTAATCATATGGAAGCTGTTAGGATAGCAAGAATAGCTAGAAAAATGGGATGTGGAAACTTTATAAAAATAGAAGTAATAAGTGATACAAAATACTTATTACCCGATAATGAAGAAACTATAAAAGCAACTAAAATACTTGCTGATGAAGGATTTGTAGTTCTTCCATATATGAGTCCAGATCTATATGCAGGCAAAAGGCTAATAGAAGCAGGGGCAGCAGCAGTTATGCCACTTGGGGCACCAATAGGTTCTAATAGAGGGCTTAAAATGAAAGAAATGATAAAAATAATGATAGAAGAATTAGATATACCAATAATAGTAGATGCAGGAATTGGAAAACCATCTCAGGCTATGGAAGCTATGGAAATGGGGGCAGCAGCAGTACTTGTAAACACTGCAATAGCTAGTGCAGGCGACCCTATAAAAATGGCGAATGCTTTCAAATTAGCAGTTGAAGGTGGAAGAGAAGCATATTTAGCTAAAACAGGAAGAGTAAGCAATTTTGCAAATGCATCTTCACCTCTTACTGGATTTTTAAGTGAAGTAGGTGTTTAATTTGAGTTTTTATAATGTTATAGAAAAGTATAAAGATATTGATATAGATAAATATCTAGAAAATGTATCAAATTATGATGTTTTAAGAAGTTTAGAAAAGGATAATTTAGATGAATATGATTTATTAAATTTATTATCGAAAAAAGCCACTAAATACCTGGAAGAAATGGCACAAAAAGCACACGAGATAACTAATAGATATTTTGGAAAGACTATACTTTTGTATACTCCTATGTATATAGCAAACTATTGTGTAAATAAATGTCTATACTGTGGATATAATATAGATTCTGGAATAAGTAGAAAAAAGCTCAACATTAATGAAATTAAAATAGAAGGAAATGAAATATCTAAAGAGGGATTTAAGCATTTGTTGCTTTTAACTGGAGAAAGTAAGATTCATTCAGACGTAGAGTATATAGGTGAAGCTGTAGAAGTTCTTAAAGATAAATTTCCATCTATTACAATAGAAGTTTATCCAATGGATGAAGAAGAGTATAAATATTTAGTAGATAAAGGCGTTGAAGGGCTTACTGTATACCAAGAAGTATATGATGAAAATATTTATAAAGAGGTACATTTAAAAGGTCCAAAATCTAATTATAAATATAGATTAGACTCACCAGAAAGAGGAATAAAAGCTGGAATGAGAAGTGTATCAATAGGTTCGTTACTTGGTCTTAATGATTTTAGAAAAGAAACTTTTTTTACATTAATGCATGGAAGATATTTAAGAAAAAAATATCCACATGTAGACGTTTCATACTCAATACCTAGAATAAGACCATTTAAGGGATGTTATGAAAAAATAATTGATATCAATGATAATGATTTAGTACAAGCTATGGTTGTTATGAGATTATTTGATAATCAAGGTGGTATAAATTTATCGACTAGAGAAAGCTTATCATTGCGAAGAAATTTAATACCTTTGGGAGTTACAAAATTAAGTGCAGGTGTATCAACAAATGTAGGAGGGCATTCTCAAAATAGTAAAGATACATCTCAATTTAAAATTAGTGATGAAAGTAGTGTTAGTGATATAAAAGCCATGTTAAAAGATATTGGATACCAACAAATATTTAAAGATTGGGAAAGGTTTTAATGTATCTAATAACGAATAGGCATCTATGCAAATATGATAGGTATATTGAAGTTATAAAAGAAGCATCTTATTGTGGCGTTAAAAATATAATACTAAGAGAAAAAGATCTGAGTAATGATGAGCTAGAAAATTTATATCTTAAGATTAAAAAAAATATAAATAAAGATACTAAGATAATAATAAATAGCAATATAGAAGTATTTAAAAGAGTTGATGCCGACGGTATACATTTACCATTTGATAAGTTTATAGATATTTATGATGAAAAAAATAAAAAAGATACAAATGAGTATATAGATATCAAAAACTTTAATAAAATATTAGGAGTATCAACTCATAGTATAAAAGATATAGTAGAAGTACTAAAAAGAAATGCAGATTATATATTTTTATCACACATATATGAAACTAAATGTAAGGAAAACTTAAAACCTAAAGGAATTGAAATATTAAAAGAGGCCAATTCTTTACTTACTAATTCAAATATAAATTTAATTGCATTAGGTGGAATAACACCTAGCAATGTCAAATACATAGTAGATTATTGTGATGATATAGCTGTTATGTCTAACCTAATGAGTAGTAAAAATATAAAAAAAACAATAAATGAATATAATATAGATTAAAAGTTAGCGTCTAAAATAATTTTTATTATTTTAGACGCTAACTTTTATTATAAATAGGTATTTTTATGTATTTTACTATTTAAAATAGTTACAATCTTTGATCTAGTAAAGGATTAGAATTTAAAGTTAATACCATTTAAATCATGAGTTTTATTTAGATAAATTAACTTTTATTGAGATTTTTATTACATAATCATCATATTCTTGAACTGCTAAATCATCAAGTATTATATCTTCATAGAAATGACCTTGAACAGATAGATTATTTTCTTCTATAAACTTTAAAATCTTATTATAAGTAATGCTAGTGTTATAATAACTACCCCTATGATATGCAACAATGTACAATCCCTTAGCTTTAGTAAAATTAGAATATTCTTTATTAGGAAGTTTATTATATATATATTTATAATCTAAGTAATTACCATTAGCTATATCACTGTATTCAAGCATTTCACCTAAAAAATGGGGGTAAGCTATACCTCTATCTTCACAACGACCTATATGAGCAGAAAAAGCCTCATAAACTTCTTTATCTGTAGAACAATTAAAAACTTTTGAAATAAATATGTATTCTTCTTGTAATGGTAAAATGCTGACTTTATCTGTATAATTATTAATAAAATCTTTGGAGTATTCAATTTTTCTATCAATAAAGAGTTTTATCTGGTTTAACTTATCTATTTTATTGATTACATTTATACGTTCCTTTTCTAGTAAATTAATTAATTCATTGGGATTTCTCTTACTTAAGTATTCTTTTATTTCTTTTAAAGGCATACCAATATCCTTTAGCATTGTTATAGCTCCAAACGTTTCTATTTGTTGATAAGAATAATATCTATAATTATTATCTCCTTTTATTTCAGGAGAAAAAATTCCAACTTGATCGTAATGATAAAGAGTTTGCTTACTAGTTTTGCAAAGCTTAGCAAATTCTCCAGTAGTAAAATGTATATTCTTATTAATTTTCATATAAAACACTCCAGATAATATAATAGTTTAATTATAAATATAACACAAAATGTTTAAGATTAAACTAATTAGCATTAATTTATGATAGTCTCCAATTCAAAAGTAAATACTATAAAAATAATAAAATTTTTATAATAGGAAGATATGGAAAGTGTAAGGGAAGTTTTAACAAATGGAAATTTTACTTATTAGTAAAAATTAAATTAAAATTTTTTAAGGAAAATATAAGTATTTTATATCCACAAATGGATATTAATTAAAAAAAAGAAGATAAGTAGATTTTATTGCAAAAATTATGGTGTATTTGATTTTGTATAATGAACAAACTAATGTTAAATAGATTATAAAAAGGAGTGAAGGTAGTGGAAGATAATAATTCTTTTATGGATGGATTAAGAAATTTGGGAAAGCAACTACTTTACACAGAAAGTGAGAATACAAATACTGATAGAGAGAATATAACAGAAATAAACAGTAATGGGAATAAAAGATGTATAACTAGAGCAGGCGCAGGGCCTAAAAGTCATAATAGAGTAGGTAACCCAAATAATAAATTTAGATAAATAATAAAATAATATCATTATGGAGGTAGTAATATGAAAAAAGGATTAATACCAGTAGCTTTAGGAACAGTAGTAACAGCAACAGGATTGATGTTAGATGCTAAGCAAAATAAAAAAGAGAAGTTCAATAGAAAAGATTATAAAAATATGGCAGGTGCACTTCTAGTGGGAGCAGGAGTTGCTCATATTGCCTTAGGTGGAATAGACATAGCTAAATATTAAAATAAGAGGAGATTATTCATTCTCCTCTTATTTTATATTATATTTAGAAATCACTATTATTAGGTGCTTGTCATATAAATGAAAACAAGTCGTTAATATATGTAAGAGCTTATTTTTGTTTTTGAAGATAAAAATTTAAATTAATAATTATTAATAAATAAAAAAATATTGACAATGATAATAATTATCAATACAATAAAAGTAAGTTGAAAATTAATTTCAAGAGATATGTGTTTTCATATAAGGTTATAGCTAGGAGGAAAGATGAAGAAAAGATACTTAGGAATAATATTGATAATATTATCTGCAATATCAGTATTTTTAGGAGTACATAACATAAAGATAGTAGATATATTAACTTTAAATGAAGAACAATTAAATATTTTATTAATAAGCAGATTGCCTAGATTAATAAGTATATTAGTTGCAGGAATAGGAATGAGTATATGCGGTCTTATAATGCAACAAATAAGTAGAAATAAATTTGTATCTCCGACAACAGGAGCTACTATTGATTCAGCTCAATTAGGATTGATATTTGCGATGCTAATTCTACCAAATGCAACTATGGGTAGCAAAATGATAACATCTTTTGCATTTGCTCTTGGTGGAACCTTTATTTTCATGAAAATATTAAAAAGCCTAAAGTTTAAAAATGCTGTATTTGTACCGTTAGTTGGTATAATGTTTGGGAATATAATAGGATCAATGACGACTTTTATAGCATACAAATATGATTTAATGCAAGATATAACTTCTTGGATGCAAGGAAATTTCTCGATGATACTTAAAGGAAATTATGAAATATTATACATAACAATACCAATGATAATACTTGCATATATTTATGCAAATAAATTTACTATAGCAGGTATGGGTGAGGATTTTGCAACAAATCTAGGGCTTAATTACAATAAGGTTGTGAACTTAGGATTAATTATTGTAGCAATAGTTACGGTATGCGTAGTAATAACAGTAGGAAGTATACCTTTTATAGGATTAATAGTACCAAATATAGTATCAATTTATAAAGGGGACAATGTAAAAGATAGTATATGGCATACAGGATTATTTGGAGCAATATTTGTATTAACATGTGATATATTCTCAAGAGTTGTGATATATCCTTATGAAATACCTATAGGATTAACAGTTGGTGTTATAGGAAGTATAGTTTTCCTTTATATGATATTAAGGAGGAAGTCATATGCAAGTTAGTAGTGTAAATAAATTACCTAGTAAAAATATAAACATTAGATTACAAAAAGAAAATAGACAAAAAAGAATTATATATGTAATAGGACTAATGGTTATTGCATTCTCAGCACTATTCTTAACAGCAGGGGTAAATCTAGAACACATAGATTATGCTATGAGTCAAAGAATACCTAAGTTAATAGCAATAGTATTAACAGGTGGATGTATAGCTTTTTCATCTATGATTTTTCAAACCATAACTAATAACAATATACTTACACCAAGTGTATTAGGCTTAGATTCTTTATACATATTAGTTCAGACGCTTATAGTATTTATTGTTGGAATAGATAGTAAATTTATAGCAAGTAAAAGTCATAACTTTTTATTATCAGTAGTAGTAATGGTTATAGCATCTTTTGTTTTATATAAAAAACTTTTTGAAAAAAGTGGAAATAATATATTTTTCTTACTTCTTGTAGGAATGATATTTGGAACTTTGTTTAAAAGTATGTCTACTTTCATGCAAGTTGTAATAGATCCAAATGAGTATGCTACTCTTCAAAATAGCTTACATGCAAGTTTTGGAAATGTAAATACAGAAATACTTTTAATAGCAGCCATAATGCTAATAGCAATAATACCATTTATATATGATGAACTTAAGTATTTAGATGTATTATGTTTAGGTAAAGATAATGCCATAAATTTAGGCGTGGATTATGATAAAGTTGTTAAAAAGATGATAATAGTAGTATCTATATTAGTATCAATATCTACAGCTTTAGTAGGTCCTATAACTTTCTTAGGACTATTAGTAGTAAACGTAACGAAGCAACTGCTAAGCACATATAAGCACAGTTACTTAATAGTAGCATCAATTCTTATAAGTATATCAACATTAGTTGGGGGACAATTCTTAGTAGAAAGAGTATTTAGCTTCAATACAACTCTAAGTGTAATTATAAACTTTGTAGGGGGAGTATATTTCATATACTTATTGCTAAAGGAGAGTAAAGCATAATGATAGTAGTAAAAGATATAATAAAAAAATATTCAAATAAACCAGTTGTTGATAATGTTTCAATAAATATAGAAAAAGGAAAAATAACATCTTTTATAGGACCAAATGGAGCTGGAAAAAGTACTGCCTTATCTATAATAACTAGATTAATGAAAAAAGATGGTGGAGAAGTTATTATAGATGGAAAAAGATTAGAAGATTGGGACAATAAAGAATTATCTACTAAGATAGCTATATTAAAACAATCTAATCATATAAATCTAAAGCTTACAATAAGGGAACTTGTTGCTTTTGGAAGGTTTCCACATAGCCAAGGAAGGCTTACAGAAGAAGATAATAAATATATAGATGAAGCAATAGAATATATGAAGCTTAAAGATATAGAAGATAGATACTTAGATGAATTAAGTGGAGGACAAAGACAAAGAGCTTATATAGCAATGGTTATAGCTCAAAATACAGAATATGTATTTTTAGATGAACCACTTAATAATTTAGACATGAAGCACTCAGTTGAAATGATGAAGGTACTTAGAAATTTATGTGATGAGCTAGGAAAGACTGTAATTTTAGTTATGCATGATATAAATTATACATCTTGTTATTCAGATTACATAGTAGCACTTAAAGATGGAAAAATAGCAAGGTATGGAAAGACTGATGAGATAATAAAAAAAGAAGTACTAGAAGAAATATATGAGATGGAATTTGATATCCAAGAGATAAATGGAGATAAAATTTGTATTTATTTCTAAAAAATTTAAAATTTTAATGATAAAGATAATCAATATAAAGTAATAAAAATTATTAGGAGGACTTATTATGAATAAAAAAGTAGCAGCTATATCAGGTTTAGTTATAGCAGGATTAATAGGAGGGGCATTAGTATTTTCAAATAAAGGCAATAAAGAAGTTGCATCTAAAGCAGATGAAACAGTTAAAGTAGAGCATGCCTTAGGAACTACAGAGGTAGGAGTTAATCCTAAGAGAGTGGTAGTTTTTGACTATGCAGCATTAGATGCAATGCAAAGTTTAGGTATAGATGGTGTAGTAGGAACTCCGCAATCATCTTCGATACCAGAATATTTAAGCGAATACAAAGGATCTAAATACGGAAATGTTGGAGGCTTAAAAGAACCAAACTTAGAAAAGGTAAATGAACTTAAGCCAGACTTAATAATAATAAATGGAAGGCAACATAGTTTCTATGATAAATTTACGGAAATAGCGCCAACTATATCATTATCAAAAGAAGATGGGAAGTACATGGAATCTTTTACTCACAATATGGAAGTTATAGGAGACATATTTGATAAAGAAGAACAGGTAGATACTGAGTTAGCGAAGATAAATAAAAAAGTAAAAGAAATAAATAATAAAGTAAAAGAAAAAGATTTAAATGCAACAACATTAATGGTTAGTGATGGATCATTGAGTGTACTTGGAGCAGAATCAAGATTTGGGATAATATATAAGAATTTAGGATTTAAAGAAACTGATGAAAATGTAAAAAATTCAGATCATGGACAAGATGTTTCATTTGAATATATAGCAAGTCAAGATTCAGATTATATATTTGTTGTTGATAAATCAGTTATATCTAGTGGCGAAGGTCAAAAGCCAGCACAGGAAATATTAAATAATGAATTAATAAATAATACTAGGGCAGCTAAAGATGGAAATATAGTTTATCTAGATACTCATTCATGGTATTTAAGTGATGGTGGAATAATATCTACAAATACTATGTTAGATGAGGTAGATGAAGCAATAAGCAAATAATACAAATAAATGTAATTTACTAAAAGTTGTATGAGGATGAGTGTAATTCTTATACAACTTTTATTCTTTGGTGCTCATTATATAAATTACATTATTTCTAAGAATAATATAGATATCATTTACTTATACATAAATTAGAAATATAATTATGTGGAGTACATAAAATTTTTAAAATATTATATACAGTATATAAATATATTGAAAGATGGAGGTAAACAATGATAAAAGAATTCATAAAATATTACAAACCTTATAAAAAATTGTTTGTACTTGATTTACTAGCTGCTTTCACGGTGGCACTATGTGACTTAGTTTATCCAATGATAACTAGAAGTATAATGGATGATGTTGTTCCAAATAAAGATACAAGAATGTTAGCTGTATTTGCAATATCTTTATTAGTTATATTTATTATAAAAGCAGGATTAAACTATTTTATGCAATATTGGGGGCATGTGGTTGGAGTAAGGATGCAAGCTGATATGAGAAGCTATGTATTTACTCATCTTCAAAAACTTCCAAGTTCTTATTTTAATAATAATAAAACAGGTGTTATAATGTCTAGAATAATAAATGACCTTATGGAAATATCTGAATTGGCTCATCATGGACCAGAAGACTTATTCATATCTATTGTAATGTTATTTGGTTCATTCTTTATACTATTAGGAATAAATATAGAACTTACACTAATAGTTTTTGCTATATTACCTATAATACTTTTATATGCTATAACTCAAAGAAAGAGAATGAATAAGGCATTTAAAGAAACTAGAGTAAAAACTGGTGATGTAAATGCTACTTTAGAAAATAGTATAGCAGGTATGAAAGTTACTAAATCATTCTGTACCCAAGAAGAGGAATTAGAAAAGTTTAATAAATCTAATAATATATTTAAATACGCGAGAGAAAGTGCATATAAAGTTATGGCACAGTATTTTTCAGGAATGTTTTTATTTATAGATTTATTAGAGCTAGTTGTTTTAATAGTAGCAGGATATTTCACTTATATGAACCGTATAACTTTAGGTGATTTTGCAGCGTATCTTTTATATGTAAAAATGTTTATACAACCAATTAGAAAATTAATAAACTTTACTGAACAATACCAAAATGGTATGACAGGATTTGAAAGATTTATGGAAATAATAAATGAAGAAACAGAAAAGGAAGCCAAAAATTCAATAGAACTTAGAAATGTAAAAGGTAATATAGAAATAGAAAATGTATCTTTTACATATGAAGATGAAAATCAAGTTTTAGATAATTTAAATTTATCTATAGAAGCGGGAAAAACAATAGCTTTAGTTGGTCCATCAGGCGGAGGAAAAACAACTCTATGTAACCTTATACCTAGGTTTTTTGATTTTGACGAAGGTAGTATAAAAATAGATGGAATAAATATTAAAGACGTAAGTTTAGATTCCTTAAGAAAAAATATAGGTGTTGTAGCACAGGATGTATTTTTATTTACAGGAACTATAAGAGATAATATTGTAATAGGAAAAACTGGTGCTACTGATGAAGAAATAGTAGACGCTTGTAAAAAGGCTAAAATACATGATTTTATACAAACTCTTCCTAAAGGTTATGATACATATATAGGAGAAAGAGGAGTTAAATTATCAGGAGGACAAAAACAAAGAATTTCTATAGCTAGGATATTCTTAAAAAATCCTCCAATAATGATACTAGATGAAGCGACATCAGCCCTTGACAACGTTACAGAATATGAAATACAAAAATCATTAGAAGAATTAAGCAAAGATAGAACAAATTTAGTTGTAGCTCATAGATTATCAACTATAAAAAATGCAGATGAGATAGTAGTATTAACGGAAAAAGGTATAGAGGAGAGAGGAACTCATAAGGAACTTATAGAAAAAGGTGGAGTTTATTCAAAACTTCATAGGAAATAGTATGTTAGATATAATAAAAAGATGATTCTAATATTAGAATCATCTTTTTTTGTTATAAATCAACCCAAGTTGATTTACCTGTATATATAAATTCTGTATGTCTACATTTAGGACAGACGTAAATTTTAAATATTAAATGTTCCTCTACATCAAAGATAGCTTTAAAAAATCCACGGTCAGCCTCTTGCGAATCAAATCTATATTCTTTTAAAAATTCAAGGCTTGTGTCACATCTTAAACAGTTCATAAAGTATTCCCCCTAGTAAATAAGTAATTAGTATAATTGTAAGAGATATTTAGACGAATTTGGTTGCAATATGGTTACATATACCTAAATTATACAATAAGAGATATTAGAAAATTATAAAATCTTACAAAAGTGTAATGAAAATGAAAGATAAATAAATATGTAGATTTTTGGATTTAGTATAAAATACATATATAAGAAATCTAAGGAGGTTATTAAATGAATAATATATTAAAAGTTGAAAATATAGAAAAATACTATGGAAATAAAGACAATATAACAAAGGCAATTGATAATATAAGTTTTAGAGTAGATGAAGGAGAATTTGTTGGTATAATGGGTCCTTCAGGAAGTGGTAAGACAACTCTACTAAACTGTATATCGACAATAGACAATGTATCTACAGGAAATATAATAATAAATGGTCAAAATATAACGAATTTAAAATCAAAAAAACTAGATAAGTTTAGACAAAATGAATTAGGATTTATATTTCAGGACTTTAATCTTTTAGATACTTTAACAAATTATGAAAATATAGCATTAGCTCTTACTATAAAAGGAGAGAAGCCATCTAATATAGACTCTAAAGTAAAAGAAGTAGCAAAATATCTAGAAATAGAAAAAGCATTAAATAAATATCCATACCAAATATCAGGAGGACAAAAGCAAAGAGTAGCATCAGCAAGAGCGATTGTTACAAATTCATCACTTGTACTTGCAGATGAACCTACAGGAGCATTAGATTCAAAATCAGCAAGATTATTACTTGAAAGATTTGAAAGTTTAAATGAAGACTTAAAAACAACAATACTTATGGTTACACATGATGCCTTTACTGCAAGTTATGCTCATAGAATCTTATTTATAAAAGATGGAAAAATATTTAGTGAGTTAGTAAGAGGTAGTGATACTAGAAAAGAATTTTTCAACAGAATAATAGAAGTTATAACCCTTCTTGGAGGTGATGACAACGATGTATTCTAAGATAGCAATAGGAAATGTAAAAAAGAGTTTTAAAGATTATGCTATATATTTTTTAACACTAACTTTAGCTGTAAGTATATTCTATAGTTTTAACTCAATAGAATCTCAAAAAGCTATTTTAGAGATGAACAATTCAACAATGGGATTTGTAGATACACTATCTAAGATTATAGGTGGAATATCTGTATTTGTATCATTTATATTAGGTAGTTTAATAGTATATGCAAATAATTTTTTAATCAAAAAACGTAAAAAAGAGCTTGGAATATATATGACTTTAGGTATGGGTAAAGGAAAAATATCTAAAATACTAATTTTAGAAACACTTATAGTTGGGGTAATATCATTAGCAAGTGGGCTTATATTAGGACTAATAATGAGTCAAGGGTTATCATTATTTACATCTAAATTATTTGAAGTAAATATGAGTGAGTATAAATTTATTTTTTCTACAAGTGCAATAATCAAAACCATAATATACTTTGGAATAATATTTTTAATTGTTATGGCATTTAATGTAATTGTAATATCTAGATACAAGATAATAGATTTATTAACTGCAGGGAAAAAGAATGAAAATATAAGATTTAAAAATCCAATTATATACCTAATAACATTTATCTTATGCTTAATTTCAATAGGAACTGCATATAAGCTAATATTAGATGCTAAACTTAATATTGAAGATATAAGATTTTCAATGTCAATAGGACTTGGTGTGGTTGGTACATTCTTATTTTTCTATAGTTTAGCTGGATTTGGATTATATATATTTAAAAATAGTAAAAATATTTATTTTAGAGGATTAAATATTTTTATAACAAAGCAAATAAATAGCAAAGTTAATACAAACTTTATATCAATGTCTATTATATGTCTAATGTTATTTTTAACTATGGGAATGTTATCAACTGGAATAGGGTTTAAAAATGCATTAGAAAAAGGACTTGAGAAAACAACACCATTTGATGCTAGTGCGAGAGTATTTGCAAATGAAGATGATAAAATTAAAAGTATAAAAGATGCTTTAAATAATTTAGGATTTAAATTTAATGATAAAGACAAATATTTATACTATAATACATATGACTCAGGATTTGAGATAAAGAATCTAAATAAAGGTTTAGATAAGGAAAATCAAAAGAATTTAGACAAGATAGAGGACATAGGTGCTGATTTTATAAAAATATCAGAATACAATGACATAAGAAAGCTAGAGGGTAAAAAAAGTATAAGCTTAGGTAAGAATGAAGTTTTAATTATGTCAAATAATAATATGGCTAGCAAAATAATAAATAACTTTTTAGAAAATAATAAAGAGATAAAAATAGATAAAAAAAATTATAAGGTTAAAAATGAAAAGGCTATAGAGGACTCTCTTCATACAACTGCTTTAGCTGACAATATGTTTACTATAGTAGTTAATGATGATTTAACAAACAAACTTCAAGTTAGAGAATCTTATTTAAATGTGAATTTTGGAGAAAATAGCAAGAACTCAGAAGAAAAACTATCTAAATTATTTGATGATTTTAAAAATGGTAAGATTGACTATAAAAATTCAGCATTTATCTACGGAGAAACTAAGGTTCAAGTATATGCAGAAAGTAAAGGTATGACAACAATTATGTTATTTATAGGTATATACCTAGGAATAATATTCTTAATATCTAGTATGGCAGTATTAGCATTACAACAGTTATCAGAAGCAAGTGATAGTATAGAAAGATATAAATCACTAAGAAGAATAGGTGCAAATGATAAAATGATAAATAAGAGTATATTTATACAAACATTAATATATTTTAGTTTACCAATAGTACTTGCATTTATACATTCTATAGTTGGTATAAAAGTATCAAATGAGTTTATAGCTATGTATGGTAAGCCAGATATAGGATTATCATCTTTAGTAACTGCGTTAATATTTGTGTTTATATATGTTGGATATTTCTATGCAACTTATACTGGATATAAAAATATAGTCAAAAATTCATAATATAAAAATAAGCTAGATACAATATATGTATCTAGCTTGTTTTGTATATTAAAAAAGTATTTGTTTAATGTGGAACTTGTAGTAACTTAAAATATTAAACTAAAAAAGGAGCTATTAGAAATCTAATATAGCTCCTTTTTTAATTATTTACTTTAATCTTTCATCATCTTCATCTACATATTCTAATATGTCTCCAGGTTGACAGTTTAGTATTTTACATATTGAATCTAATGTAGTAAATCTTACAGCTTTGGCTTTATTATTTTTTAATATAGATAGATTAGCCATAGTTATACCAAGTTCCTTTGAAAGTTCGGTAGAACTAATCTTTCTTTTAGCCATCATAACATCTAAATTTACAAGAATTGGCATAAAATATTCCTCACTAAATTGTTTTATCATTTTCATCTTTTATCTTTGTAGCTGTCTCAAATAATTGAGATAAAGTAAGACATAATAATCCTATAACTAGGCAGATAAAAGTAACTACTATAATTGCTGGAATTATAAGAGTGTCATTAAATGGACTTACAAAGTATTTTAGATACAACATGCATACAGCAAATATAATAATCTCACTAAAAGAACATATAGATATAGTTTTTAGAGCTTTTGAGCTGGCCATAGTAAAAGGTATATTCTTTATAATTAATCTACAAAGCTTTTTTAATTTAAATAAAGATATCATATAAGGTATAAAACATAAGTATACGCAAATTGATACATTAATCATTATTGGGTTAAGTTGTGATATAGGTATTTGTGTTTTAAATAAAGCTATACTTATCATTGGTGTAGCTAGGAGCAAAACACCTGTAATAAATATTCCTATTAATATAATAACATTTAATATTTTAGAATTTAAGCTTTTTATCATTTTTATTTACCTCTCTTAAAAAATATATATTATACACCTATAATAAATATAAAATTATCGTTTGTCAATAAAAATACATAATATTACAATAATGTAATGTACAAAAAAACTGTAGATAGCAAAAGGCTTTTCTACAGCTTCAACTTTACTCTATATTTTCTCCGAAATTTTCACTTATTATTCGCGTATAACTTATAGATTTTGATATTCTGTCTAATATTTCTTCTTTTTTATCTAATACTATATCTTTTCTATCATTCCAAAGTGTATCAAATAAATTATTACACATATTTTTGAAATCATTATCACTTATTATAAAGTAATCATTTTGTCCTGAATTAGGATGTACTTTTGTAAACTTTAAATTCTTAGATAAATATAAAGATGGATTCTCTTTTTCTCTAAAATCATCAACAAAATCTCCATCAACTAATCGTATTTCAACATCATTAGATTCCATTAATATTTTTTCTATATATTCAATATGTCTTTCCCTTTCTTTGAATGTAAGAGTTACTGGTATATTGAAAAAGTGTAAGCAACCTGAAGACATATACTTTCTAAGTTCTGATTCATATATAAGTACTTTAAGATTAGATTTATAAGTAACATTATGAAGGAACACATTTATCTTTTTTAGCTCATTTATAATTTTTTTATTATCTCCAAAAACTCTTTCGGCAATCTCCATGAATAAATCCGGAGGCATAAAGAATTCATTAATAGAACCTAAAAGACATCTTAAATCATTGTTCATTATATATTGTATATAAGTTTGATTTTCTATCATAGAGGTACAATCTCTTTTGTCGTATAAAAGTTTTCCTTTATTTTTTAAAGTATACTTTATATTTGCATAAAAATCTTCTACTAATTTTCTGTCTTTAGAGGTTGTGGTAAACATACATTCACCTTCTTCAAAGAATAGATTTGTAGATAAGAATTTATTTTTAATTGCAAATATTGCAGTATTGGAATTTATACTACAGTTGTATAACTTAAAATTAAGTGAAGTAGATGTTGAAATTAAGTTTATAGCAAGGAGTGTATTAATAACGTCCTCATCTTCATAGTCATTAAGACCGATTAAAAAACTCGCTTTAACATTAACTTTTTTACTTAATTCATTTAAAAAAGCTTTCAAATTAGATAGTGTTAATTTATCTTTATGGTTTAGATAAAGTAAATTTACAGAAATCAGTACTTCTAAATCTTCATCTTTATCAGCATAAAAGCTCAATTCTTTAAAAAAGGTTTTATAAATTATGCCTGGATTAACTAAAGAAGTACTATTATAATATTCCTCTGAATGCGTAGTTTTAGGCATGGATTTTACCTGAGTATTGTTTACATTGACAGTATCCATATAAACTTCTTTGAGCTTAGTTTCTATATATTCTCCAATGAATTCATTACTGCTATCAGAAGATATTTCAAAATAATCTATTAAATTATCTAATGTATCGTCATTTAAAGACTCCATAATAAAGTCTGATATATTTTTACATATTTCATTTATTCTTTTTGAGCTTGGAAGATGTTTAGAAAGAATCCACTTATTTACATAAGAAACATCATAGCCTACATACTTTGCCAAACTACTTTTCTTTTGATTTGATAAGTATAGTAGATTCTCTAATAAACTTCCAAAAGTAATGGTTTTCAAGTTATATTCCCCCCAATAATTCGTTTTATGTCAGCTTTTAAATTATATTATATCACTTACTAAGGTATATTATAAGAGTTCGAAATAGATTGAAATATAATAAAATAGAAGCAATTTGAAGAAAGTTTTTTCAATGAAAAATGCAGAGGCATATAAAAAATGCCTTATATCCTTAAGTTTCGTTATTATTCGTAAAAGTAAGTAGATGATACGTGTTATTATATAAGCATAGACAATGAAAAATACGTTTTCTCAACAAGGGAATACGAAATATACTAAAATTACGGTAAGGAAAAACTAGAAAATTTCTAGGCAATAAAATTAGGAGGATATATGGGCAATTTAAAGAGTAACAAAATAGCAAAGGGATGGATGATAGTAATAGCATGTATGCTTATACAAGCAATACCATTTGGTGTAGCATCAAATATTCAGCCATTATTTATACATCCAGTAACAACAGATAAGGGGTTTAGTCTGAGTTCATTCTCATTAATATTTACAATAGGAACAATAGTATCAGCAGTAGCATCTCCATTTATAGGTGCGCTTTACGGGAAGATAAATGCTAAATTAATATATATAGTAGGATGTTTATTATCTGGTGGAGGATTTATGTTATTCTCTATGTGTACAGAGTTATGGCAATTCTACTTAGTAGCAGGAATAGTTAATATAGGAACATCAGCTATATCAGCTATAGGAGTTCCACTTTTAATAAACTCATGGTTTGATGAAAGTACAAAAGGAAAGGCAATGGGAATTGCTTTTGCTGGAGGATCTATAGGTAATATATTCCTTCAACAAATGGCTATATACTCAATAGCATCTAATGGATATTCTAAAGCTTATTTCTTGTTTGGGGTATTATCTTTAGCTGTTGGTATACCAGTCGCATTATTAATGATAAGAATGCCTAAAAATAAAGATGAGATAGTAGTAGGAAATAAAAAATTAGATAAGGCAGAAGATAAAAAGAAAGAAAAAGTAGATTTAGCATATACATTAAAAGAAGTACAGAAGATAAAATATTTTTGGATGATGGCAATAGGATTTTTATTTGTAGGAATATATGTATCTGCATATTCAGTACAATATGCTGCATATTTCCAAGGAGAGTTAAAGTTAAATCCTAGTGTTGTAGCAATGTCAGGTTCAATATTTGCAATTACATCATTATGTGGAAACGTAGTTGGTGGTATATTATTTGATAAAATAGGTGTTATGAAGTGCTTAGTAATATCATCAGTAGCAGTATTTGTGTCAGGAATATTCTTGACTATGTCTGGAACATCTCCAATATTTGCATATGCATTCTCTGCTATAAAAGGTATAGCTGTTTATATGTATATGATGGGACCAGCATATCTTACAGGTTCATTCTTTGGAAGAAAAGAATATGGTAGTATATTAGGTATGATAAACTTAGTATTTGCACTTGGATTCTCAGGAGGATCAGCTATATTTGGTTTATTTACAGATAAGTTTGGTTATAACACTGCATGGATGGGTATATTAGCTTGTGTTGCAGCAGCATACATATTACTTATAATAGCATCTAGAGGAATGAATAATCTAAACAAAGATAGAAGACAAAGATTAGAAGATGAAAAGGAAATTAAAATAGCTTAATAAAAAGTCGCCTTTAATTAAAGGCGACTTTTTAATTTATTTCATTAGAAATGACCATATTCTCAAAGAAATTTTACAAAATGAAGGAATAGAGATAAGTGTGTAAGGTAAATATTAAAAAATGACTATACATGATGGTATTATGCAAAAAGAGTTTGAATTAATCTAATATATATAATAATATCTTAATATGGACATAAAAATATGAGATGATAGGTGTGAATGAATGGAAGAACTAATAAAATCAATTGATGAAATAACTAAAGATGAAGTTATTAAAGTAGTTATAAGTAATAAAAAAAATAAAGATATAAAATACAATAAAATAAATATAGTTTTAAAAGAAAAAAACAATAAAGAATACTATCAAATAGAAAAGTATACGGATAAACAAGTTTTTCATGAGAATATAGAAAAAGATGAGCTAAATACTAAATTATTAGAGTATATAGGCGATAACTATAAACAATTAGCAGCATGGACTATATCTAAAACTTTTGATCTAAAAGTATCTAAAAAAGGTAAAATATTTTTAGGAAAAAAAAATAGTGATAACTCAAATATGGTAAACAAGAGCCATAATAAAGAGAAAAACTATATATTAAAAGAAGGAATGATAATACAACCACTTATAGACTTAGGAGTATTTACTAAGGAAGGGAAGGTTGTTAAATCAAAATATGATAAATATAAGCAAATAAATAGATTTATAGAGATTATTGATGATGAAATTAAGAAGAATAACTATAAAGAACTTACTATATTAGACTTTGGA
The DNA here is from genome assembly GCF_039841805.1 of Romboutsia sp. 1001216sp1. Lineage (NCBI taxonomy): Bacteria > Bacillati > Bacillota > Clostridia > Peptostreptococcales > Peptostreptococcaceae > Romboutsia > Romboutsia sp. 1001216sp1. Next base: position 16,975 of record NZ_JBDPHA010000003.1, on the reverse strand, counting down.
TGTGGAAAATCTTATTTAACATTTGTCTTATATTATTATTTTGTAGAGATAAAAAAAATAGATGTAAAAATGATAGGTCTAGATTTAAAAGCTGATGTCATTAAAAAGTGTAATGATATAGCTAAAAAGTACAATTATGATAATTTAAGCTTTGAATTAGGAGATATAAATGGATATAGATTTACAGATAAGGTAGATATGGTAATAACACTTCATGCATGTGATACGGCTACTGATTATGCTCTATATAATGCTATAAAGTGGAATACAAAGATGATATTCTCAGTTCCTTGTTGTCAACACGAGTTTAATAGTCAAATGAAGTCAGATGAATTTTCTCTACTTACAAAGTATGGGATAATCCAAGAAAGAATGGCTGCACTTATGACAGATGCTGTAAGAGCAAATTTACTTGAAAGTATAGGGTATAAAACTCAATTACTAGAATTTATAGATATAGCCCACTCACCTAAGAATATATTAATAAGAGCGGCTAAGGGAAAAGTGTCTAAAGAGAAGAGAGAAAAAGCATTAAATGAAGTAAATAATTTAATAAGTGAATTTAACTTTAAGCCGACATTATACAAACTTTTAAAAGATGATAAATTAATATAATAAATCTTTATAATTATAAGGGTTATTTATATGTGTGATAAAGTCACAGAAATATGTAGTAAAGTATGGTAACATATATTCATGAACTAAAGTACTTAAGGAGTGATAGTATGATAAGACCATCAGAATACCATAGTCAAGGGTATACTTGTGCAGAAGCATTAATAAAAGCATATAACGAAGAACATAATACAGACATACCTGTTGCACTAGGTAGTGGTATGGGAGTTGGCATGACAGTAGGAAGTATATGTGGTGCTGTAAATGCAGGTATAGTAGTTATAGGATTTATAAAAGGAAGAGAAAATAATACAGAGGCTAATATAGCTAGAAAATATTCAAATAAGTTGATGAAAAAAGTTAGAGAAAAATATAATTCTGAAATATGTGTAGACTTAAAGAAAAATAAAGTTGGATGTGATGAAATAATAAACTTTACTTATGATGCTATAACTGAGCTACTTGCGGAGGAAATGTAAAAATACAAATTAATAACTATTAAATATAAATAAATTTTACCAAGATATAAAATTTTGAAAAATTGATTTAACAGTTATTAAAGGTAATAAATATACTATTAATATATTTTACGCTAGAAATAGTATGTATTAATTTAATAAGGATTAAAGAGGCAATTTTGGAGGGAAAAAATGGGAAAAATAATTAATAGCACTAATTTTGAACAAGAAGTAAATGATGGAGTTGTAGTGGTTGATTTCTTTGCTACTTGGTGTGGACCTTGTAAAATGCTAGCTCCTATATTTGAGCAACTTAGCGTTGAAATGAAAGATGACGCTAAATTTGTTAAGGTAGACATAGATAAAAGTCTTGAAATAGCTAGAAAATATATGATATCTAGTGTTCCTACAATGATGATTTTTAAAGATGGAAAGCCTGTAGATACTATGGTTGGATTTATGCAAAAGGAATCTATAAAGAGCAAAGTAGAATCACATATATAATAAAAATGGATGCCTAAAAGTTTAGGTATCCATTTTTATTGTATTAAGAAATTGATTAAATAAAACAAATATATAAATTATATTATAAAAATGAGAAAAATATAAAATTTATTTTATAGGATGTTTAAAAATAATTAATTAAAAAATACATAAAAATAAAATTTTACATAAAAAAGAAATTATAATATGGTAAAAAATGTAGAAATATATTATATTATTAATAGTCACCGACAGGAACGGACATAGAAGGACACAACCACAATTTATATCATAAGAATAAATTAATTTACTCAGATTATTTTTAAATGATGAATAATATAAGAGTAAATCTAATGACATGGAAAATACTATCCCCCCTGAATAGTATTAAAAAAGCTTAAGACTGCATATGCAGTCTATTTTTTTACAAAAAATTAGCTTGCATATTGAGAGAATATATATAGGAAGTTAAGATAAAAGAATTAGTAAAACACAAAAAATGGTATTGATTTAATTAAAACAATACCATTTTTAATTTATTGATATTTACAGATATACTATTATATATGTAGTGCAGGCATTTTCTATAATGATTAGCTATTAAATATAAATAGTTTTTATAAAATTTATTAAAGATTATAATTAAATGAACTAATAAGGTTATCTAACTTGAATTTAGGATATATAGGTTTCGAATTGCACATAGAACGTAATATTAAGTAATGCTTATATTCATTACTATCAGATTTAAAATATTTATTTATAGATATTTCTAACATGTCTTCTTTATCACTAAAATTCATATATTTTAAATAAGAGTCCTTTAAATTAGGGTAATCTAAAGTAAGAGAATAAAACTTTCTTTCTACTATTTTCAAATCTTCTATAAGTTTATATGTTCGATTATTTATTTCTTGATTTAAAAAATCACAATCTCTAGAACTATTAGTTAAATCTGACATAATTTCATACTGGATATGCTTGATTTTTTTATTTAACATAAGGGATAAGCAAAATAGTTCACCTAGTTCTTTTTCTTTTTCAAATTCTCCTTTTAACAAAAGCCTTATAGATGGCAAATCTTTTTTTGAAAATATTTTAAGCTGTCTTCCTTTACCAAATACTATTTTTAATGGAAATTTTAAGTTATCAGGGCTTATAGACTGAGTTAAAATTCCATCTTCTACAATATAAAATTCTTCCCCTTGGTAAATAGCAAAGTTTTTACTGTAATTATAATAAAGTGTTTTTGTTGGGACTTGATCTCCAAACTCAAACTCTTTTAAATTTATGTTAGATCTTATGACTTTACCATCGTCATTTACTGTAGGATAATAAAAACAATCAAATCTCATAAAGTTTATTCCCCCTAATACATAAATTATATATCTATAATAATTATAGTCCTTATATGATGTTTTGTAATTAAGTAATGTAAAATATTTAAATAAATACAACTGTATAGTAAATACAATAAGATAAGTAATACTATATACTTGTGTAGAAAAATGTAAAATTATGTAATATAATGAAAGAGTTAAAAAATACAGATAAAGAGAGGGCAATATGACATATATAAAGAAGTTAAATATTTTTAAAGTGTTAGTAGTATTAATAATGATATTATCTATAAATACTATTAAAATATTTGCTCAAACAAGTCTGAAATTTAGGAACATAACGATTGAGCAGGGATTGTCGCAAGGTACTATAGAAGATTTGTATCAAGATAGCAAGGGATACATATGGATAGGAACTCAAGATGGTTTAAATAGGTATAATGGATATGAGTTTAAACAATATAGACATAATGAAAAATCTAAAAACTCAATAGTAAGTAATAATATTATAAAGATAAAGGAAGATAAGGAAAATAATATATGGGTAGGAACTATAGATGGAGTAAGTAAAATTTCTAAAAATGGAAAGATAAAAAACTACAAACAAGGTAGTAAAAATGGGAATATTTCTGATGACAATGTTTGTGATATACTAGTAACTTCTGATGGAAAAGTTTTAGTTGGTACTACAAATGGACTAAATATATACAATGAGGACAAGGATAGATTTGAAAGAATATTATCGAAAGAATCTGATTTAACAGATCAATTTATTTATTGCTTAGATGAAGATAAGAATAAAAATATATGGATAGGGACTAGTGATGGATTAAATAAAATAAATACAAAAAATAAAAATATAGATAAGATATATCTGACAAAGGATAAGAAACCTAATGAAAAAGATACAATATATGGACTTTATATGGATAAAGAAGGATATGTATGGATAGGAACTATGAAAAATGGTTTATTAAAAATAGATATTAATACAAATAAGATAAAGTTGCATAAAGTAAGTAAACAAAATAAAGAATTAGACTTTGTAAAAAATATATTAAAGGATAGTGAAGGGAATATATGGGTATGTACTGATGATGGATTATTAGAGCTATCTGAGGATGGAAATCATGAAGAATTGTATAAAAATAAACCTTATGATAGTCATAGTTTAATTAGCAATAGTACAAGGTGTATTATGCAAGATAAAAATGGTTTAATTTGGGTAGGTACATACACGGGTATAAGCATATTTGATCCTAAAAATAGAGTGACTCAGTATCAAAGTGATCCTTATGACAAAAACTCTTTGAGTAGCAGTGTAATTCATGGAATATATGAAGATAAAGACGGCTTAATTTGGGTAGGTACAAGATCTGAAGGCGCAAATATAATTAATAGAAAAAAAGGCATAATAAGGCAAATAGAAAAAGGAATATTAACTGATGATAGAATTAGATATATAACAGGTAAAGATGATGATATATGGATTGGAACAAATAGTGGATTAAATAGGATAAATAAAAAAACAAAGAAAATAAAGTATTACACTTTAGATAATGGATTATTAGATAATTATATAAGAACCATTTATATCGATGGAGAATATGTATTTGTAGCCACAAGGGGTGGAGTTAATGTAATTAATTCTAAAACCAATGAAATAAGTAATATAAATGATTTGCTAGAAAGATATAAAATTCCTAAAGACTATATATCTTGTATTTATAAAGATAGGGAAGGTATTTATTGGTTAGGTACATCCACTGAAGGCGGTTTAATAAGCATAAATTCTAAAACTAAAAAAGTAAAAATATACAACAAAAAAGATGGATTAAGCACTAATGAAATAAGGAATGTAGTTGAAGATAATAAAAAGAATTTATGGATAGCCACTAATTATGGTTTAAATAAATTAAACAAAGAGACTGGAAAAATAATACATTTTACAGAACAAGAAGGCTTGCCTAATAATACGATATATGGTGTAGTTCTTGATTATGAAAATAATCCTTGGATGAGTACAAATAATGGGATTTCTAAATTCGATGTAAAAAATAATAAATTTATAAATTTAAATGTTACAGATGGACTTCAAGGTAATGAGTTTAATGCTAATGCTTGCTTTAAAAACTCTAAAGGAGAGATCTTATTTGGAGGAATTAATGGATTAAATATAATTAATCCAAAAAATTTAGTAACATCAAAAGATATATCTAGAGTAATGATTGATGATATATCAGTTAATGGAGTTGTGTTTGAAGAGGGAAAAAATTTAAACTTTAAAAGTGATGAAAATACTATAGAGATAAAATTCTTCTTACCAGATTATAAAAATACTCAAAGAATACAATATGTATATAAGTTAGAAGGGAGTAAGGATAGTTGGCATACCATAAAGGATAATAAAGTAACATATACAAATTTAAGTCCAGGAGATTATAAGTTTGTGGTAAAAGCTATAAATAATGATGGTGTAATGAGCGAAAAAACTAGTATAAAATTTAAGATAAATCCACCATGGTGGAGAAGTAAAGAAGCAATAGTTATTTATGCACTTATTATAATAGCCATTATTGTCCACAATCAAAGAAAAATGAAAAGGCTAGACAAATTAGTAGGAGAAAGAACAGAAGAACTACGAGAAGAGATGGAAAAAAATAAAGTTCTTTTTGATAAGGTTATTGAACTTGAAAAAAATAAAAATAATTATTTTATAAACTTATCTCATGAATTAAGAACACCATTAAATCTTATACGTAGCACAGAGCAGCTAATAACAGGGCTTAATAATCGTGGAAAGCAAATATCAAGTGAAAAAATAGAATATTATATGAGTATTTTAAGAAAAAATTCAAATCGATTATTAAGGCTTATTAATAATATTATTGATACATCAAAAATAGAAAATGGGAACTATATACTTAATATAAACGAGCATGATATAGTCTACTTAGTAGAGGAAAGTGCATTAAGCTTGAGCAATTTAGCTAATGATAAGGGAATTGAATTGATAGTAGACCCTTATATAGAAGAAAAAACAATACTATGTGATTCATATGATATTGATAGATGTATAGTAAACTTAGTAAATAATGCTATAAAGTTTACAGATGAAGGTGGAAAGGTAGAAGTTATAATTAAAGAAGTTGGAACAAACGTACAGATAGAAATATCTGATACAGGAGTAGGAATAGAAGAAAAATATCATCATTCTATATTTAATAGATTTAACCAAGTGATAGATGAATATGGTGAATCAAAACAAGGTAGTGGACTAGGTCTTACTATAACAAAACATATTATCAATTTACATAAAGGTGAAATATATGTAGAAAGTGAATTAGGGAAAGGAACTAAATTTACAATAATATTACCAGAAAATATGTACAAAAATAACTAGCTTATAGCTAGTTATTTTTGTTACATAGATTGATTAAATACCATAAGAAATGTCAAAGATAGTATTAACAATTAATTTAGGGGGTATATAGAATGGTTTTAAGTAGAGAGAATATAATAGAGGGGCTAATAGATTTAAAAAATGAAAGAGAAAATGAAAGTAAAAAAATAATAATGAACATAAAGGAAATAGTAGAGAGTCAAAATATAGATGATATGGAAAAGTTAAAGTTGATTAATAATGAATTAGGTAAAATGCTAGTTATATAATAAAACTATACACAAAAATAATTTAATATAGTTAGCATTATAGTAAGCTAAATTAGTTTATATACAAATTTTTTTATTATTATATAGGAGACTTAGAATTGATACTAGCTTAATAAAAGTTATATAAATACAAAGTAAATTTAATATTATAAGAATATATTATTAATAACACACGAATAAGCATAAAATGTTAAGGAGTAATTATATATTTAAGAAATTTTTCTAAAATTGTTAGTTAAATTTTCCACTATATTTATGTTAATTTGTGGATAGATTATTATATTTTTTAAATAATTACATATGTTTAGATACTAGTGTAACATTAAAATTAGGTTAATATATTTATTTAAATCAATAAATAAATTATAATAAATAAAAAGATATATGGAGGGGAATCTATGAATTTTAAATTTTGCCACAATAACTTTAATGTATTAAATCTTGAGAAAAGTCTTGAGTTTTATGAAAAAGCATTAGGTCTTAAAGAAGTAAGAAGAAAAGAAGCTGAAGACGGAAGTTTCATATTAGTTTATTTAGGTGATGGAGAAAGTGATTATACGCTAGAATTAACTTGGTTAAGAGATTGGGATAGACCGTATAATTTAGGAGATAATGAATTCCATCTAGCTCTTAGAGTAGATGACTTTGATAAAGCTCACAAATTACATAAGGATATGGGATGTATATGTTTTGAGAATGAAGCTATGGGAATTTATTTTATAGCAGATCCAGATAATTACTGGATAGAAATACTTCCTCAAAATATGTAATTTGTTTAACTAGTTAAATAACATTTGAAACAGTATATAAAAAGTATTGTAGCTAATATAGCTAACAATACTTTTTTTATTAGAGTGTACTTGTATCAAATAAAAAACTATATTGATTTATATAGGACGGTTTATTTATAAGATTAATATTGACTCAGAGAATAATAAAATATAATAATATAAAGATAGATTATAAAATAGAGAGGTATTAGATATGAAGAATATAGTAGCTATATGTGAAAATTTACAAAGTGCTGAAGCAATAAAGTTAGCAGGAAAAGAATTAGGGATAAATGTAGTTTGTGAAATACAAGAAAATTGCAAAATACAAAATGAAATAAGTGAAGCTGAAATTAGAAAAGCATGTGCAGTATTATTTGTAATAAGCTTTGAAGTGGAAGATATAGAAAAGATAGAAAGATTTATAGATTGTGAATACTATGAAGTAGAGCCTAAGTATGTTATAAATGATGCAAAATCAGTAATTAAAGAGATAATGGAAGAAATAAATTAGTAGGTTAAGTAATAGAAATTAAAGTATTATATCATTAAATGTAAATTAAGAGAATATATTAATGCAAGCGGTGATATAATTGAAAATATTTAATAAAGAAAGTCTATTATTTAATATATTTGGAAATGTAAGAAAAGTAATTGCGTTGTTGCTTACATTAGTATTTTGTTATCTAAGTATTAGTGGAACCATAACACAATAACAATTTATATCTGTCTTTAGTATGGTTTTAGGATATTATTTTGGTAAGTCAACAGCACTAGATGTTCCAGATAAATTAAGAAAAAAAGAAAATACTATCACTAAAGAGATTAGTGAAGCAGATAAAAACATATTTGATTAAAATAAAAGCTCAGACTTAATTGTCTGAGCTTATTTCCATTAATACCTCTTTTAAATTCTCAAGAGATGTATTTAATTTATTAAGTTGGTCGTCTGGAATAGTTGAAAGCCTATTTTTTAAAGTATCTTTCATAAGATTAAACTTATCTTTTAAATATTGATCTCCTTTATCAGTTAAGCTAATATTAACTATTCTACGATCTTTTGTATCATGAGCTCTTTCAACCATTCCTTCATTTATAAGTTTATTAAGAAGTTTTGTCATATTTGGTGTTGAAATTAACAGCTTTTTAGCAACTTCAGAAATTGGTTGAGTACCCTTACGTCTAAGAACTTCCATTATTTGGAAGTGAGAATGATTGAATGTATCATTTCTAAAACCACATTCATTCCTAATTATTTTCTTTTGAAATAATGGCATTATCTTTACAAAATTTTGAACTATAGATTCTAATTTATCATCAGCCATAATAATACCTCCATAAAAATTTATTTTAACACAAATTTTACCCATAAAAATTATTTCATACTATATACAACATTAAATTTATTTTCAGACTGTAGGGAAATACAATATATATAAATTTTACAATATTTTATATACTATTTTTAGTTATAAAAATAGTATATAAAATATTGACTTTTTTTAAAAATACTATATACTTAAAAAATATAATAGTTAAAAAGTATAACTATTAACTAGTATAAGTAGTTTAATATTATTATACATCAAAAACTATAAATTGTGTAAAAAGACTAAAATTAAATGGAGGGAATTTTAAGCTATGTTTAAGATTTTTAAATACTCAAAACCGTTTATTGTGTCAATTATTATGGCGGTTATGCTTTTAGTAGTTCAAGCAATGTGTGATTTATCATTGCCTGATTATACTTCAAACATAGTAAACGTAGGAATTCAACAAAGTGGTATAGAAAATGCAGTACCAGTTGTTATAAGAGAAACAGAATTTAAGAAGTTAAAAATATTTATGAACGACACTGAAAAAGAAAAGGTTGAAAAATATTATAACTTGATAGACAAAGAAGACTTAAGTGACAAGGAGTATAACAAAGAAGTTGAAAAGTATCCTGCACTTAAGAATGAACCTTTATACCAATTAAATACTAAAGATAAAGATGTTATAGATAGCTTAAACAAGATAATGTCTGACTCTATGATGAGAGTAGCAGCTATAAATATGGCTAGTGATAAAGGCGATATACCAAATGTACCAAAGGGTACTGATATATGGCCTATGATAGAAAATATGCCAAAGGCTCAATTAGATACTATGATGAAGCCTATTGATGAAAAAATAGATGATTTAGATCCTAGCATGCTTACTCAATCAGCTATTTATGCAGTTAAAACTGAATATGAAAAAATAGGCATGGACTTAACTAAGTTACAAAACAATTATATATTCAAAACAGGAGCGATAATGATAGTAATAGCTCTTGTAGGTATGGCAGCTACAATATCAGTAGTTTATATAGCTGGTAGAGTTGGTGCAGGTGTAGGAAGAAATATACGTAAAGATGTATTTAGAAAAGTTGTAGGATTTTCTAATGTAGAATTTAACAAATTTTCTACAGCATCACTTATAACTCGTAGTACAAATGATATACAACAGATACAAGTATTTACTGCGATGTTTATAAAGATGGTATTTTATGCTCCAATACTAGGGATAGGTGGGGTATTAAAAGTACTAGATACAGATACTTCTATGTCTTGGATAATAGGAGTGGCTATTGGTGCAATACTAATAGTTGTTACAGTATTATTTAGTTTAGCTATACCGAAGTTTAATAGAGTTCAAAAGCTTATAGATAAATTAAATCTAGTAACACGTGAATCATTAACAGGAATGTTAGTTATAAGAGCTTTTAGTACTCAAAAAATAGAAGAAGAAAGATTTGATGAAACAAATACTCTTTTAAGAAAAACAAATACATTTGTAAATCGTATAATGACTATGATGATGCCGACTATGATGCTTATTATGAATATAACAACTGTACTAATAGTATGGGTTGGGGCTAAGCAAATAGATGCAGGTGCGATGCAAGTCGGGGATATGATGGCATTTATACAATACTCTATGCAAATAATAATGGCATTCTTAATGATATCAATGTTATCAGTAATACTTCCAAGAGCAGCTGTATCAGCTAAGCGTATAATGGAAGTACTAGGTACAGAAGTATCTATAAAAGATGTTGAAAACACTAAAATATTTGATGATTCAAAAGATGGAGAAGTTGAATTTAAAAACGTATCATTTAAATACCCTAATGCAGAAGATAATGTATTAAGTGATATAAGTTTTGTTGCTAAGCCAGGTCAAACAACTGCATTTATAGGAAGTACAGGAAGTGGTAAATCAACTCTAATAAACCTTATACCTCGTTTCTTTGATGCTACTGAGGGAGAAGTTTTAGTAAATGGAGTTAATATAAAGGACGTAAGCCAACACGATCTTAGAGAAAAAATAGGATATGTACCTCAAAAAGGAGTTTTATTCTCTGGAACAATAGATAGTAATATAAAATATGGTGCAAGAGATATAAGTAAGGAAGAAGTTGAAAGAGCAGCACAAACAGCTCAAGCAATGGAGTTTATATCTACTAAGCCAGAAAAATTCGAAACTGAAATATCTCAAGGTGGTACGAATGTATCTGGAGGTCAAAAGCAAAGACTTTCTATCGCTCGTGCTTTAGCTAAAAAGCCTAAGATATTTATATTTGATGATAGTTTCTCAGCTTTAGATTTAAAAACAGATGCAAAACTTAGAAAAGAACTGAAAAATCAAACTGGAGATTCAACAGTTTTAATAGTAGCTCAAAGAATCAGTACTATAATGAATGCAGAGCAAATAATAGTGCTTGATGAAGGAAAGATGGTAGGTAAAGGAACTCATCAAGAGCTAATAGAAAACTGTGACGTATATAAGCAAATTGCACTATCTCAGTTATCAAAGGAGGAGTTAGTCAATGAGTGTTAAGAAAAGCAAAAGACCTATGAGAATGGGTGGAGGACCTTCTATGATGGCAGGTTCAGAAAAAGCAAAAGACTTTAAAGGGACTATGAAAAAATTACTTAATCGTTTAAGTCCATATAAAGTGTCATTAATATTTGTTGTATTATTTGCTATAGGTAGTGCGGTATTTACTATAGTGGGACCTAAAATATTAGGTAATGCAACAACAGAAATATTTGAAGGATTAGTAAGCAAAGTAAGTGGAAGCGGAAGCGGAATAGATTTTACTAGCATATCAAAAACACTAGCTATGCTAGTTGGATTATATGTTATAAGTGCACTGTTTTCATTTGTTCAGACATTTGTTACATCTGATATATCACAAAAGGTATCTTATAATTTAAGAAAAGAGATATCAGAAAAAATAAACAAATTACCTCTTAAATACTTTGATGGAACAACAAACGGAGAAGTATTATCGAGAGTTACTAACGATGTAGATGCAATAAGTCAAAACTTAAACCAAATACTATCACAGATGATAACTGCAGCGACAGTACTTATAGGTGTACTAGTGATGATGTTATCAATAAGTGTAAGTATGACTTTAGTAACTTTAGTAATAATACCTTTAGCATTAGTATTTATAAGTATTGTTGTTAAAAAATCTCAAAAACACTTTAAAGATCAACAAGAGTACTTAGGTCACACTAATGGTCACATAGAGGAAATATATAGTGGGCACAATATAATGAAAGCATTTAATGGTGAAGAAAAAGCTATTGAAGAATTTAATGAGCTAAACAATACATTATATAATTCTGCTTGGAAATCTCAAGCATTATCTGGAATGATGATGCCTATAATGACTTTTATAGGAAACTTAGGATATGTAATGGTAGCTATAATGGGTGGATATCTTACAATAAAGAAAAAAATAGAAGTTGGGGATATACTATCATTTATTCAATATGTAAGATCATTTATGCAACCAATAGCACAAACAGCTCAAATTGCCAATGTAATGCAACAAACGGCAGCTGCTGCTGAAAGAGTATTTGAATTCTTAAGTGAAGATGAAGAAATGGAAGAAACTAAAACACCTGTATCAACTGAAAATATTAAAGGTGAAGTTGAATTTGAAAATGTAAACTTTGGATACAGTGATGATAAAATAATAATAAATGATTTCTCAATAAAAATAAAACCAGGTCAAAAAGTAGCGATAGTAGGTCCTACAGGAGCAGGTAAAACTACAATAGTAAAACTTCTTATGAGATTCTATGAGTTAAATAGTGGAAAGATATTAATAGATGGACACGATATAAAAGAATTTACAAGAAGAGATTTAAGAAATCTATTTGGTATGGTTTTACAAGATACTTGGTTATTTAATGGAAGTATAATGGATAATATACGTTATGGAAACCTTAAAGTGAGTGATGAAGAGGTTATAAAAGCAGCAAAACTTGCGCATGCAGATCACTTTATAAAGACATTAAGTGATGGATATAATATGGAAATAAATGAAGAGGCTAACAATATATCTCAAGGTCAAAAACAATTACTAACAATAGCAAGAGCTATACTTGCAGACCCAAAAATATTAATATTAGATGAAGCAACAAGCTCTGTTGATACTCGTACAGAAGTATTAATACAACAAGCTATGGAAAATCTTATGGAAGGTAGAACAAGCTTTATAATAGCTCATAGATTATCTACTATAAGAAATGCTGATTTAATATTAGTAATGAAAGATGGGGACATAGTAGAACAAGGTAGTCATGATGAATTACTAAAAGAAGGCGGATTCTATTCTGAATTATACAATAGTCAGTTTGAAGAAGTAGAAGCCTGTTAATAAAATAAAAAGCGATTCTTAAGTTTAATAACTTATGAATCGCTTTTTATTTTATTAAAATATTGTATTTTAAATTACAGAGAAAAGAGTTTTCGTATATATAATTACACATATTTTTATATGAATCTAGAATATAAAAGTACAAATCATAAACACAAAATTACAAATACACAGATTGAAAAAGTTACTACAATTAAAGTAAGTAATATAATTTTATAAAACATAACAAATAATATCAAAATTTAAGGAGTGGGGGATTATGCCAAATATAGTATTAACAAGAATCGATAACAGATTGATACATGGTCAAGTAGCGACAATGTGGTCTTCAAGTGTAGGAGCAAATTTATTATTAGTTGCAAATGATGAGGTATGTGCTAATGAATTTAGACAAGGTCTTATGGATATGGCAGCACCAAGCTTTGCGCAAACTAGATATTTTAGTATAGAAAAAACTATAAATATAATAGACAAAGCAAGTGATGCTCAACATATAGCAATAATATGTGAAACTCCACAAGATGTAGTGAGATTAGTAGAAGGTGGAGTACCAATAAAAGAAGTTAATATAGGAAATATGCATATGGCAGAAGGGAAAAGACAAGTATCTAAAGCTGTATGCGTAGATGATGATGACGTCAAAGCATTTAGACGTCTTCAAGAACTTGGTGTGAAGCTAGAAATCAGAAGGGTTCCAAGTGAATCTGCTGAGAGTCTAGATGAACTATTTAAATAAAATTCAATAAGGGGGTAAGTTTATGGAATTAAGTTTTATTCAAATTGGTCTTATATTAATAGTTACAATGATAGCAGCAATAGACCAATTTAACTTCTTAGAGTCCTTTTATAGACCGATAGTAATTGGTCCTATAATAGGAGCTATAATGGGAGATTTACAAACAGGACTTATAGTTGGTGGTTCATATGAACTTATGATGATAGGAGCAATGCCAGTAGGAGGAGCACAACCTCCAAATGCAGTTATAGGTGGAATAATGGCTACAGTATTTGCTATTCAATCAGGATTAGATACTTCAGCTGCACTACCTCTTGCAATACCATTTGCATTACTTGGTCAATATGCAGTAACAGCTTTATTTACAGTAATGTCTCCATTAATGGGACTATGTGATAAGGCAGCAGATGAGGCTAATCCAAAAGGTATAGATAGAGTCAATTATATGGCTATGGGAATATTAGCAGTATCATTTGCATTGATAGTTTTAGCTGGATTATTATCAGGTCAGGCAATAGGAGAAACTTTAACAAAAGTATTACCACAATGGGTTTGGGATGGACTAACTGCAGCAGGTAAGATGATGCCAGCACTAGGATTTGCAATGTTACTTAAAGTTATGTTAAGTAAAGAATATGCATTATTTATGATGTTAGGATTTGTTTTAGTAGCATATGGTAAATTACCACTTTTAGCTATAGCTATAGTAGGTATAGCTGCAGCAGTTTATGACTTCCATGTAAGTATGAAAACTAAAAATACAGGAGGAGGTATAGGCGATGGCATCTAATACAGAAGCATTAAAAAGTCAAAGAGAGTATATCGATAAAACAGAAGGCGAAACTCTTGACAATAAAACATTAAATCAAATGGCTTGGAGATCAATGTTTTTACAAGCATCATTTAACTATGAAAGAATGCAAGCTGGAGGATGGTTATACTCTATACTTCCAGGGCTTAAAAAAATACACAAAAACAAAGAAGATTTATCAACATCAATGAAACATAATATGGAGTTTTTCAACTGCCATCCGTTTTTAATAACATTTGTTATGGGGATAATATTATCTCTTGAACAAAAAAAGGCAGATGTTCAAACTATACGTGCTCTAAGAGTTGCAGCAATGGGACCTTTAGGTGGTATAGGAGATGCAATATTCTGGTTTACATTATTACCAATATCTGCAGGTATAGGAGCGAATCTTTCTTTACAAGGAAGTATATTAGGACCAATTATATTCTTTGTGTTATTTAATATAGTACATTTAGGATTGAGATTTGGTCTTATGCATTGGTCATATAAAGTTGGTGTTGAAGGTATAACTAAGCTTACTAAAAATGCTAAAGAATTTACTAGATCAGCTACAGTACTTGGTATGATAGTAGTAGGAGCATTAATAGCATCATATGTAAATATAAATATAGTTACTCCAGAATACTTAAGTATGTCTGGAACTATAGACTTACAAAAGATACTAGATTCTATAATGCCATGTTTATTACCTCTTGGATTAACATTTGGAATGTATGGATTAGTTAAGAAAAATGTTTCTCCGTTAGTTAATATATTAGTATTAGTAGTAATAGGATTAATAGGAGCATTCTTAGGTATACTCTAGGAGGATAAAATGATAATAATAACAGGACATGGGAATTTTGGAAGTGGACTTAAAAGTAGTTTGGATTTAATTGCAGGAAAATATGATTTTATAAAAACTGTTGATTTTACAGAAAATAAATCATCAGATGATTTAAAAGAAGAAATAAGAAACATAGTTAAAGATACTGATAATAAAGTATATATATTTACAGATTTACCTGGAGGAACTCCTTTTAAGGTTAGTAGTGAATTAACATTAGAACATTCAAATATAGAAGTTTTTTGTGGAACTAATCTACCAATGCTAGTTGAATCCACTATGATGGTGTCTCTAGGATTTGAAATTGATAGCGAAGCTATAAAGACAGCTGGAATAAACAGTATAAAACCACTAATAAGAAAAGTTGTGTTGGCTGAAGATGGAATATAAATTATAAAAAAAGAAGGATGCAAAATTGCATTCTTCTTTTTTTATAATTTATTTAAGGTTTTTATAATAAAAAATAATATTATGGAAAAATTAAATATAATTATGCTATTTCTTATAGGAGGAAATAATATGGACAATATAAGAGAAACTAGATATAAAAGAGAAGATGGAACATATGATATATCTTTAGAAGTTAAAGATTCTGCATACTTTAATGTATTTGATAATGCAGACACAACATCAGGTAAAGAATTTCTAAGAGGTTATTTAAAAAGCAATGCAGATGATGCTAGATATGAGGATATCGCTGTAAATCATAATAAGAGTAGACGTATAGTAAGCATAAAAGCTAAATTAGATTATGAGGGTAATATGCACACATCATATGATAACAGAAGAAAATTATATTAAATAAAAAATAATATACATATTGTACTAGTTAAAATTAATTATACAAATAAAGATAATAAAAAATTAACTAGTACAATATATTTAAAACTAAGTGAATATAAGTAATTTATTGATATTAATATTAAATAATAAATATAAAAATAAAAAAGTTTACAAAAAAGTATTGACGATATAAATGTAAGGTGATATAGTATTACTTGTCCTTAAGAAAAGGGCAAAGCAAAAAAGTAAGCGCCGACACAGTCGCTTAAAATGAACTTTGAAAATTAAACAGTAGGTTAATTTATATAACTGATTCTTAAAGAATCGAAAACAAACCAAGCCAGATATTCAGATAATGATAGTCTGAGCAGGAAAACTTATATTTGAGCAACAGAATAAGTTGAGTGAATACGAAACTTGTTTGTTGGCGATATAAATTCAAATTTATTTTGAGAGTTTGATCCTGGCTCAGGATGAACGCTGGCGGCGTGCCTAACACATGCAAGTCGAGCGATTTACTTTTAGTAAAGAGCGGCGGACGGGTGAGTAACGCGTGGGTAACCTGCCCTGTACACACGGATAACATACCGAAAGGTATGCTAATACGAGATAACATGAGAAAGTCGCATGGCTTTCTTATCAAAGCTCTGGCGGTACAGGATGGACCCGCGTCTGATTAGCTAGTTGGTAAGGTAACGGCTTACCAAGGCGACGATCAGTAGCCGACCTGAGAGGGTGATCGGCCACATTGGAACTGAGACACGGTCCAAACTC